>JAYWFM010000226.1:0-10851 GCA_043778825.1 Planctomycetota bacterium
AAGTCTTCCAGCGTGAGTTCTGTTTTGCCGAGGCGTTCAAACGCGGGCTTCAACCGATCACGAAACTGCTCGGGAACTTCATCGAGCGTGACCTTGCCGTCCTTGTTCTTGTCCAGCATTTCAAACCGCTGCTTGGGATCGCCGCCGCGTCCCGCACCACCCTCGCCGCGTCCACCGACCGGCGCGTTGGTCTTCTCTTCGGGCTGGTTGGCTTGCCTGAACTCGTCCTTCGTCAATGAGCCATCTTTGTCCGCATCGCCCAGCCGCACGAGTCGCTCGAAGAAGCGAGACTGCTCTTCGGGAACTTCGTCTTTCGTCAGCTTGCCATCGCTGTTTTTATCGAGCTTTTGGAACAGGGCCTCCGCATCGGAAGCCGCATCCTGAGCGAAGGCCGTCATCCCGCCTCCGACCATTGCGGCGAGTGCCGCACTGTAGAACCACATTGAACGCTTCAGCATGTTCAGCCCCCTATTCAAGACCACGGAATCACCAAGCCAAGATGGAGTTGCCGTCCGCACAAACCGCTTCCGGCAACATTCAATTTCGCGTCGCAAGTCTCACACAGACAACGACCAAGTCGTTGGTTGAACTCCATCACAGCGCGAAGGTTTCGCGTGTGCGATACGGCAAAATCAGGTTAGCTGCCTGTTGAAAAAAGGAGGGCGAGGCTCCCGCCGAGCCATGTGCGTGAGGAAAGTCGCTTGTTACTCGCGGCTCGGCAGGAGCCTCGCCCTCCCGACACGAGACACTTGGCAATCTGGGAAGGCTGAAACGTCTTGAACGCTCCGCAGTGGACGAACGCGACCGAATATCAGCCCCGGCCATGAATGCAGTCTTTGCCCGTCGAAGCGTTGCCGATGAACCGTCATGAAGTACCGGGCTGCGCGCGTTGTGCGACGATCACTCGTCGCAGGCGTGTGTGGCCCGAGGGAGTCTGTCACGGAAGGACGGACTTGATGGGTCGTGTACGGAGACCATTGAAGAATGCGCGGGGCCCATACACTCCTGGCTTGCCTGGGGATGACCACTCTACTGGTCTGTGGTTGCTTGCGCCATGCGAAAACTCCGGCACCGGTGGTCGGCGAGAGCGACAACACCCACTACCAGAGCCTCGCGAAACAGATCGAGTTCCCGCAAGAGCAGCTGGAGTTCCCGGAGCAACCGACTCCCCACGACCTGCTGATCGCAGCCACCCCCTCTCCGATGTCCTTGGAGACTCCGGAGGCCACGGAGTATCTCGAACTGACGCTGGAAGAGACGATGCGTCTCGCCCTGTCCAACTCGCAGGTTCTCCGCGAACTCGGGGGGACGGTCCTGCGTGTGCCCGACGGCTCCCGGACCAAGAACGATCCTTCGATCATCGAATCCGATCCCCGCTTTGGGATCGAAGGGGCGTTGAGCCAGTTTGACGCCAACTTCACGTCCAACTTCTCACTCGAGAAGAACGACCGCGCCCTCAACAACGTCTTCTTCGGCGGGGGCACTCGCATCCTGAAACAGGACTTTGCGACGTGGCAGACGCAGGTCTCCAAGACCGCTGCCACCGGCACGCAGTACGCCTTCAAGAACTACACCCAATACGACGCCAACAACGCCCCCGGTAACATTCCCGGCTTCGGCAGTGCGTTCACAACCTGGTACGACCTCGAAGCCCGGCACCCTCTGTTACAAGGCAGCGGCACCCGGTTCAATCGACTGGCGGGCCCCAACGCCCAGCCCGGTGCGATCAACGGGGTGGTGATCGCCCGCATCAACTCGGACCTGGCCCTGGCCGACTTCGAGCTGGGGGTTCGCAACTTTTCCAGCGATGTCGAGAACACCTACTGGGATCTGTACTTCGCCTACCGCGATCTGGACGCCAAGGTCTCGGCCCGCAATGCCGCCCTCGACACGTGGAGGCGGATTCACGCCCTCTACGAGCGCGGCCGTCGCGGCGGCGAAGCGGAGAAAGAGGCCCAGGCCCGCGAACAATACTTCCGCTTCGAGGAGGAAGCCCAGAACTCCCTGCACGGTAAACTGGTCGATGGCACCCGGACCAACAACGGCAGCACCGGCGGCACCTTTCGCGGCACGGGGGGTGTCTATGTCGTCGAGCGCCGGCTGCGGCTGCTGACCGGGCTGCCGATCAGCGACGGTCGCCTGATTCGCCCCACCGAGGAACCCCTCAAGGCCAAGCTGGTGTTCGATTGGGAGTCGAGTCTGGCCGAGAGCCTCTCGCGGCGGGCCGAGTTGCGTCGCCAGAAGTGGCAGATCAAAAAGCGAGAGGCGGAACTCGAAGCCAACCGGAACTTCCTCCAGCCGAGTCTCGACGTGACGGGGCGCTATCGGGTGCGCGGGTTCGGCAAGGATCTCTTTCCCAACGGCGGCGCCGGACAGTTCAACAACGCCAACAGCAACCTGTACACAGGCAACTTTCAGGAGTGGCAGGCCGGTCTCGAACTGACCTTCCCCATCGGATACCGGCAGGCCTACTCCGCCGTCCGGCACTCCGAACTCCAACTGGCTCGCGAGCAGGCCGTGTTGTACGAACAGGAACGAGCGGTCGTCTACGACCTGAGCAACGCCATCTCCGAAGCCGAACGGGCCTATGCCATCGTCGAAACGAACATGAACCGCCGCATGGCCGCTGCCGAGCAGGTGGCCGCCGTGCAGACCGCCTTCGAGGCCGACAACGCCACGCTCGACTCGGTCCTCGACGCCCAACGACGCCTCTCCGATGCCGATGTCGCCTACTACCGGGCGCTGGTGGAGTACCAACTGGCCGTCAAGAACGTCCAGCTCGAAAAGGGCACCCTGCTCGAGTACAACGAAATCTACCTGAGCGAAGGGGCGTGGCCTTCGAAGGCGTACGACGACGCGGAAGCTCTCGATGCGATTCGGGGCGAGCCCCTCCCCACCCTCGACTCGGAACGGCAGGCTCCCTGGGTCAGTCGGGGCATGTCCCCCCAGTTGGTGTCCCCGTCCGGTGAATTCGCGGCTCCCGCAGAGTCGGATGTCGACTCCCCCGTGACGGAGGAAGTGCCGGCCGAACCAGCCTCCGAATCCCCCGGCTCGATGCCGGTCGACGAGGAACCCCTGGAGAGCCAACCCGACGAGAATCTCCTCCCCGAGGCAGAGGCCCCGTCCGAAAGCGACAACTCGGAATTCGGGACAGAATCTCCCGTCGAGTGAGTTCGTCGATCCGCCGGAACGCCAGAGCGTCCAGTTCTCAACGAATTCCTTGGTAGAATGCGTGCCAGGCCCGACGGATGTCTGTCAGAGGGGGATTGTCCAGGAAGAAGATTTTGGACAGTTCGAGCGGTTTTTGGACTTTACAGGGTCTTCCCATGTGGTAACTTGATGTCGGCGTCTCAGTGAGGCGCTACGCGCGAGGGAGATGCTGGCCCGCTCTCCCCCGCGTTGTTTTTTTGATGGGGCAGTTTCCCCCCCTACATTCCGTCCCCGACGATCACAGCATGTGCGGACGTTTCACCCTGCGAACCCCGGCAGACGAACTGGCCCGGTTGTTCACCGACCTGCATTGTCCGGACTTGGTGAGTCCCGAGATGGGTCTGTTCCGGTCCCGGTTCAACATTGCCCCGACGCAGAACGTGTGGGTGATCCGCTCGGCCACTCACGCCCCCGGCCTGTCGGTTCAGGGCTGCGAGTTGGTCAAGCTGCGCTGGGGGCTGGTTCCGAGTTGGTCGAAGTCGCTCACCGGTCCGCCGCTCATCAACGCCCGGTCGGAGACGGTCGCGGAGAAGCCCTCATTCCGCACGGCGTTTCGTCGGCGACGCTGCCTGATCCCCGCGGATGGGTTCTATGAGTGGCAAGTCCTCACGCCGAAACTGAAGCAACCGCAGTACATCACGCTCCGCAGCGGCCAGCCGTTCGCGTTCGCCGGGCTGTGGGAGTCGTGGCAGCCCCCGAACGGGTCGCGGATCGAGTCGTGTACGATCCTCACGACCGCCGCCAACGCCCTGATGCAGCAGTTTCACGACCGCATGCCGGTGATCCTCTCGCCCGCTGAGTTCGCCCCGTGGCTCGACCCGGAACTCACCGAACCAGCGGCCTTGCATCCGCTCCTCGACCAATACCCACCGGATGAGATGACCGCGTTCCCGGTCTCGACGCAGGTGAACTCCGTCAAGAACGACTCGCCGGAACTAATTGTCCCCAGCCAGTGACCGACCGGGGATCGCTCCAGCGGTGTCACGAGTTCACGGCGGCGGGCCCGCGTTCAGCGCCGCCACAAAACGGGCGAGTTCGCTTTCCAGGATGGCCATCAGTTTGCCGATCCCGTCCAGGGATGCGGTGCGGCCACACGTCTCCACGCCCAACGCCGCTTCGGCCAGACGCTCGGCTCCAAAGTACGTGACCGAACTCTTCAGCGTGTGAGCCGTCCGGCGCAGCTGGGGAAAGTCGCGGGTCTCGATCGAGCGGTGAATGTCGGCCAGCTGTGTCACGACTTCCTGCTTGGTCAGATCCACAAACTCGCGCAGCACCTCTGCTCCACAGGCCAGTCTCTCTTGGGCGATGTCCCAATCGAGAGGGGGCAGCGTGCGGACCGGAGGCCCGTGATCCGGCTGGACTGCTGTCACAGGCTGCGGATCGGGGGGCGGACGGGATGTGGTGCCGTCCGGGGCGTGATCGAGAGGCTCTCCCCCCGCAGGCAGGCTGAGGGCCGGGAAGCGTTCCACAGCACGATACATCGCGGCGGGGGCGATCGGTTTGGAGACGTAGTCGTCCATGCCCGCGGCGAGGCAGCGTTCGCGGTCGCCCTTGAGGGCCTCGGCGGTCATGGCCACGATCGGAATGTGACCGCCGGTCTGCTGCTCGCGGTGGCGGATGGCGGCCGTGGCCTCATAGCCGTCCAGGATCGGCATCTGCATGTCCATCAGGACGACATCGAACGTCTGATCGGCGAGCAGATTGACCGCGACGAGTCCGTTCTCGGCCACAACGACCTGATGCCCGCGAGAACGGAGCAGACCCACCGCCACGCGGCGATTGATCTCGTTGTCCTCGACCAGCAGAACCCGTCGCGGTGGACCGTGCAGGTCGGTGGTCGGCGTGAGCGATGGCGCCGCATCCGCCGCCCTCTGCTTTCCGAATTGTCGCAGCACCTCGTTGAGCAACTCCGAAGCGATAATCGGTTTGGCCATGTAGCGGCTGATCCCGTATTTCTGGAATTGGTCCATGTCGGACGGATTCGTGCCTGACGAGATCATGATGATGGGACAGGGGTCACGCCGCGGTCGGTCGCGAACGCTGGCGGCAAACTGCAGACCGTCTTCGCCCGGCATGTGGCTGTCCAGCAAGATGAGTCGGATGGGACGCTGCAACTCGTCCGCTGTGGTCAACGCTTTCCGGCCCGTCGCGGCGGATTCCGCCAGCACCGGATGCATGTTCCAGTGCTGGAGCATCTCCTGCAGGATGCGGCGGTTCGTGGAGTTGTCATCGACCACCAGAACTGGCAAGTCGCGGAGCGACTCCAGTTCCGCGGGGGCGTGCCGATGCTGATCGGCGGCGACTCCGAACTCGGCAGTGAAGTGAAACGTCGAGCCTTGCCCGAATTCGCTGTCGACCCACATGCGACCCTGCATCATCCCGACGAGTTGCTGCGAGATCGACAGACCCAATCCACTGCCGCCATAGCGCCGCGTCGTCGAGGATTCCGCCTGTTCGAACGGACGGAAGATCTGGTCCCGCTTGTCGGGCGGAATTCCGATCCCCGTGTCGCTCACCGAAACATGCAGCCGGACCATCTCGGGAGTGATCGTCTCCGCATTGATGTCGACGAAGATCTCCCCCGCTTCCGTGAACTTCACCGCGTTCCCCATCAGATTGACGAGGACCTGCTGCAAGCGACCGGGATCACCTCGCAATTGATCCGGGATGTCCGGCGCGATGCGTCCCGCGAGTTCCAGGCCCCTCTCGGCGGCTCGGAGCATCAGCATTTGCGAGGCCGTGGAAAGGCACTCCGACAGGCGAAAGTCAATGCACTCCAACTCCAGCTTGCCCGCCTCGATCTTGGAGAAGTCGAGAATGTCGTTGAGCAGTCGCAACAGAATATGGGCCGATTCATCGATCGTCGCCAGGTAATTCCGCTGCTGCGAGCGCAGCTCCGTTTGGGACAGCAGCTGCGCCATGCCGATGACGCCATTCATCGGCGTGCGGATCTCGTGGCTCATGTTGGCGAGGAATTCACTCTTGGCCCGGTTCGCGGCTTCGGCGGCTTGGGTCCGTTCGGCGACACGCTGCTCCAGGTTTTCATTCAAGCTGCGCAGTTCCGAGAAGCCCTCGGCATTCTCCAGGGCGGCGCTGGCAATGGTGGCGATGAACTCGGCCAGGCGTTGTTCGTCCTCGCCGAACAGCCCGGTGACGTGCCGATGCTCGACATAGAAACAGCCGATCGAAACTCCACGTACGAAGATCGGCGCACACAGGACCGACCGCGCCTCCGCCGGGAGCGCGGAATCGCCCGACTCCCCGGACTGGCCCTCGACACACACGACCGCTCGGCCCGAGGTCCGCGCCCGATCCACGATGGACCGACGGTTCTCGGTCTCGATCTCGGTGGCATACAGAGTCGACTCCCCGCCCCCCGCCGTGTCTGGGACTCCCACAATCAGGCACCGCTCCCCACGCAACAACTGCAACGCAGCGTCGCGCACGGCTTCAAAGATCGCATCGCGCGAGAGGGCCGAGGCAATCCGTCGGCCCGCATCCAGCACGGTGTCAAAACGGTCGGCCAGCGACAGCGTGGCCGGTTTCGCAGCCACCGCAGACGGGACATGATTCAGGGCAAACTCCGCGCCCAGGGCCAGCATGGCCTGGCGAGCTTGAATCACTTCCGCTTCGGCTCTGTCCCAGCCTAAGACCAGTCCCAGGCGGCCTCGGGCCAACAGCGTTTGGGCGTGCTCGAAGCGTGCCCCCTGTCGCTCGGCCACGACCAGACTTTCATCCAGGTGCTGACGGGCTCGTTGGGTGGAGCCTTCCAGCGCCGCGATGAGCCCGGCTTCGCGCAGCGCATGCGGTAAGTCGTTTTGAAACTTGCGTGCCACCCGCACCGCCCGTCGGGCCGCTTGCCTCGCGCGCTGCAGCAGAGTGGCTCGACGTTCCGGTTCCCAGCTGGAGGTCATCTCGACTTGCCGCCGCAAGGCCGTGGCGAGCCAGGCGTGCAGCGGAACCACACAGACATTGATGACGCCCGCTTCGGCTGCGACCCGATAGGCATCCTCGAAGAGCTGAGCGGCTTCGGCCAATCGATCCGCAGCCAACAGCCGGACGCCTTCGGCCAATTTCACCTGGGCACACACCTGCATGTCGGCGCGGGGACGCCGCAGTTCGGTTTGCAAGACTTCGGGAGGCACTTGACCTCCGGAGGCCCGCGACCAGACATCCAGGCAAACTCCCATCGCCTGAATGTCGCCCAACTCCAGCCCCGCTTGATGGATTCGCCTGGCATCCGCGATGGCCCCTTTGAGATCGCCCAGGCGATAACGACTGTTGGCCATATGGTAGCGGGCGATGTTGACCTCCCAGACATCTCCCGTTCGCTCCAGGAGCCGGACGGCATCGCGAAGTTTTTCGATGGCTTCCTCGTACCGCGCGGCCACGAACAGGACGAGGCCCTGGAAATCCAGTGCGAGTCCCTGTCCCCACAGGTCGCCCCGCGACTTGTAAATCGCCAGGGACTTCTGGGCATAGGCGATCCCCCGACTCAAGTAGGGAACCAGCGTCATGGCGGGAGCATGGGTCGAATACGCCTGAGCCAGCTCCGACGTGGCGGGATACTGCTCGGCCAGGTTCATGTCGCGCAGGTGGCTCCACAGGCACGCCATCTGGCCTCGCGCAAACCAATAGGTGTACCCCAGCCGATTGAGCAGGCGGAGAACCAGGAGTGTCTTCTCGACATCGCCCTCCAGCTTTTTCCGACCGACAAACAGACGAGGCAGCAGCGTGTGCAAACATTGCACGAACACTTCCCGCAGCAAGGGAAGATAGAATCCCACCGAGGATTGCGGCACGGGGTGGCCCAACTGCTCAAGGGCATGCTCGAATGCCTCCATCGCCGTTTTGACATCGCCGCGTTTGAAGGCGATTTCACCCAGCTTGCCTTCGATCTGCGCCTTGGCAATGCCTCCTTCGGCCAGCTCCCGGGCCACCTCAAAATGCCGCGAGGCATCGTCATAGCGGCCACGCAGCATCAGCACATCGCCCAGCCCTTCGGCGATGCGATAACGGATGGATCGATCGGCCTGCGCGGCTCCGCGCTCGGCGATGCGATACTGCTGTTCGGCGGTTTCCAGCGAGTGCTGAGACCGAGCCTGCTCGCCAGCGGCCAAGGCCGAGGGCAGCGCTCGCTCACTGTCTCCGGCGGCATCGAAATGGTACGCCAGTTCGAAATGCCGCTCGGAATCGTGGGCTTCCAGAAACAGAGCGGCTTGACGATGCAGCTCCCGGCGATCGTCCGCAGACAGATTGTCGAGCAATGTCTCGCGCAGCTTGTCATGCACGAAGACGCACTTCCCGTCCAGCGCCTTGACCCACACGAGGTGGCGGCGGCGGGCTTCGTCGAGTGCGTCGATGGCCTCGGGGGATGGCTGGTGGGCCAGGTTGGCAGCGATGGGCAGATCGAACTCTTTCCCCAGCAACGCTCCAACCGTCAGCAATCGCACCACCGGGGCGGGCAAGAGCTTCAATCGGCGGGCCAGGAATTCGGCGGCGTGTCGCGAGGAAGAGATGTCGGCCAGCGCCAGCGGTTCCACGTGCCATCCGGCCATGCCCGACACCAAGGCTCCCGATTCGACCAATCCGCGCAGCACCGCCGAGGCCATGAACGGACTGCCCTGACCCAACTCCTGCACGACGGCCAACGCCTCGGCGGGCAGCGGGCCCGCCATCGACTCAGCCAGTTGCTGCACGTTGGCCGCCCCAAATGGTGCCAGTGTCACATGCGCCGATGGTCGTAAGGTCCGCAAGACATGCTCGGCAGGCACCTCTTCCGTGCGAAACGCGACCACGATTAACACGTGGCGACCGTGCATCGGCTGGGTCTCCAACCGACGCCACCATTGCCCCAGCAGTTTCAACGTCAACTGATCGGCCCACTGGCAGTCGTCGAGCAGCACCAGCGCGGGCTTGTCCGGACTGCCCAACCCATCCAGCAGCGCGATCAAAGCCTGCAAGGTCCGCGCTTCCGCAAACGCCTCGGGGCCCAGTCGGTCCCCATGCGCCGAACCGAAGATCTCGTGCAACTCGGGAAGCACGGCGCATACGGCATCGCTGTGATCGGACAAGTGCTGTTGGAGTCTGGCCTCCAGCGCCGGCTCGCGACGCGCGGTCGCCACCAGTTCCTCGATGACTCCGGCAAGAATCTGGAAGGGACGCTGGGCCACCTGGTCCATGCCCTGGCCGCGCAGCACCCAGACGCTCTGACGTGAAGTCCGCTCGGCGAGTTCGACCAGCAGCCGCGTCTTGCCGCCTCCGGATTCTGCTTCCAGGAGGACCAGCCCTCCTGGCCCCGCCACCGCTCGTGCGACCTGGGCATCGAGCACGCCCAAGTCGCTGCTCCGCCCGACAAACGCGGGCTCGGTTAATGTACTCCGCCGATCGTGCAGCCCGACCACCACGTCCGGCTCGGGGTTCCCCTGGTCCAGACCGGAGGCGATCGCCCGCAGATCCGCCAGCACAGCCGCCGCCGATTGGTAGCGGTCGCGCGGATCTTTGCGAAGCATGCGTTGCACGACTTCATCCAGCACGCGCGGAACCCGCAACCCCAGTCCGCGCAGCTCGGGAGGCTGGGTCGTCAGGTGCTGACGCAGGACTTCACCGACGTGGGTGCCTTGAAAGGGCGTTCGCCCCGCCAGGCACTCGAACAGCACGATCCCTGCCGAATACACATCGGAACTCGCGTCCATGTCCTGGTCGAGCAGGCCCGCCCCTTCCGGAGACATATAGTGCCCCGACTCCGTGGGCTGGTCGTGAATCGACACGTCGAGCCGATCACTCAGCGCCAGTCCAAAGTCGATCAGCGTGGCCCACTGCAGCGGGATCCGCTCCTGCACCAGGACATTGGCGGGCTTCACGTCCCGGTGCAGGACGCCGTGCGCGTGCGCCAATTGCAACGTCAAGAGCAGGTCGATCGCGACCGTGAGCGACTCACGCACGGTGAGGGGGCTTTGCCTCAATCGCGTCTGGAGCGTCACGCCCGGAATCAACGGCATCACCAGATAGAGCAGATCCCCCTCGCGACCCAGATCCAGGAACAGCGGAAAACGTGGACCATGCAGGGGACGCAGGACGGCTGCTTCACGCTCCAATCGCATGTGCGCGACGGGCGATAACACCCCGGCTCGAACGGTCTTGATGACCACCGGTGTGTCTCGCAATAAGTCAGTACCCAGAAATGTCTCACCGCTCCAGTCGGTTTTCAGGATCCGAACCGTCCGGAAACTCCCCCCCAAGACCCGCTGAGACCCGGGCTCTGCCTCACCGAGGTGTCGGCGGGGGTCAAGTTGTACGAGGGCACGGCTCACGCCTCACTCCACATCGGCTCTTGAGTCGGTCGACTCGAGGGAGTTTCCGGGACCGAAGTCGATGGCCCGCGATGGCCCGTTTCCGGTCGTCACGGCGACATCCACAATCTATCAGGGGCGGACACCTTCCGCGCATGACTCCTTTGTAATATCGTAAATCACAACCGCATTCGGTTGATAGAGGTAAACCCCCCATGGTGTGTGTGCATCAGAAAAATAGGCAGCGGCAGAAATTCACCACGGAGCGACTGTGTCGCTTGTCAAGTTGAGAGTGCCGCGACCGGGGTTTGAATTTTGAGGTTTTTCAGGAGGGTGTTGAGACGGATGA
>JAYWFM010000227.1:0-1829 GCA_043778825.1 Planctomycetota bacterium
CGCAACCCCGGCCCACTCGCCGGTCAATCATCACCCGCGGCAACAGGCCCGTACACCTCCAAATTCCCATCCCCGAGCCTGCATTCGAGGGAGTCCCAAAAACAGAGGGCTGCAATAACTCTTGCAGCGCACGAGTTCGCGCACACAAAGCGCCAACCAATCTCGCGAACAGAAGACGATGATGTCCCGGCGCCAGTTGAAAGTTTCGATGACGGGCTGGGGGTGAGTTGAAGTTACCCGGCTTTCATCTCTTGGGCAAGTTGCTGGTCATGTTGCTGCTCGTCGAGCGACGCTTTGAGCATCCACAGGTGCTGATGCCCCATGATGCGGCGGAAGTTTTCGGAAGCCGCCTCGAACGCCGCGGCCGTCCATCGCAGGGCCATCGTGCCGTTCTGCCAGTGCTTCACTCGACGCGTTCGCTCTCGGAGCGCCGCGTGGCTGTTGTCGATCAGGTTCGTTGTTCCCAAGCAGCGTCTCAGAGCACTCGGCAAGCCGAGCCGATTGATCGTGAACAGTTCCGCGAGTCCTTCCCGCAGTGACGCCGCGGCCGCGGGCCAGTCGCGCTCCAGCCAGGATGCGTACTGCTCGATCTTCGACATCCCTTCGTCGGCTTCCAGTTTGAAGGCGGCCTTCAGCGTGGCTCGCGCCTGGTCGTGCTGATCTTTCGGCAGGTGACCGACGACGTTGCGGAGTTTGTGATTGCGGCAGCGCTGCACGGGGTTCTGTTCGCCAAAGACCTGAACGATGGCTTTCCGCAGCGCCTTCGAGCCGTCGATCACGAACAGACGCTTGCGGCACTGGCCGACGCCGCGAGCGACCAGATCTTCCAGCAGCGTCTTGGCCACTTCCGCGTTTTCCGTAGCTCCCTCGCGGAAGCCCAAAACATGTTTCTCCCCCTGGGCGTCGACTCCCACCGCGCAAATCACGTGATACGGACCGAATTGCACGCCATCGAGGTAGATGACCAGTAAATCCTTCTCCGAGAAGTTCCGCTCGGCCAGTTCCTTGAGCAATC
Organism: Planctomycetota bacterium; assembly: GCA_043778825.1. GTDB lineage: Bacteria > Planctomycetota > Planctomycetia > Planctomycetales > Planctomycetaceae > TH-plancto1. The sequence continues at coordinate 1,016 of JAYWFM010000227.1, forward strand.
GTTCGCCCGCGTCGATGAACTCGCGAGAGACCTGACTCTTCGAGACGCCGACTTGGGCCGCCATCTCCGGGAGCACCTCCGCATAACGGCGCGTGGAGACCCCGGCCATCATGATGTCGAGCATGCGATCGGCCAGCCGTTCGTCCTTCTGCATGGCGGCATAGGCCGGGATCTCGACTTCGCCCGGTTCTCCGTCTCCGCGGCGCTTCTTCCGCAAGCGAGGTTTTTCGACGCGGAGTTGGCGTTCCTTGAGGGCCACGCGGCCGGCTTGTGTCCCGTGATAGGCAATCTCGCGGTCGGCACGTTTTCCCTGCTGTTTCGGGCCGGCAATCTGGGCGGCGCTCATCTGCAGGATCGCCTCGATGGTGGCCCGGCCCATGACGTCGACGAGCTCGTCAATCGCACATTGGGCCTGCTCGACCAAATCGAGCATCGGCAAGAGCATCTGACCGTCTTTGGCCAGAAACTGGGCCAGTTCCCGCGAGTCCGGCAATCCGTCCTTGGCGTTCCTCGAAACGATCTGATAGCGTTCGGTCATCGGTGGTGGTTCCTGTCCTGGAGGTTTTGAAGCAACCGGATGATAACCCATCATCCGGTCCCCCAGGGACCGCCACCGATCTCTTCAACCTTCCACTACGGATGGGACATCATCAATGCGCAACACATTCCAGATTCCGATGTTCAGAAAATACACAGATGGTTCAGCTTGGGATGCGCCAGTGTGTGAGCGATAGCAATTCTTGAGCCCATTTGTCATGTGTGAAGTCACTTGTCACGACATTTCCCCTCGCGTTGCCAATGTTGGCTGCACCTT
>JAYWFM010000228.1:0-26831 GCA_043778825.1 Planctomycetota bacterium
CACGCGGGGTGTCCCGAGGTCCGGACGGTGTCTGGCGTGAGGAATCTCAGTCGCGGAGCGACGTGAGCTACGGGCCACGAGCACATCGAAAACGTGCCCCACGATGACCTCCATCGTGTTCACAGCACTGGCTTCGCCCTCCCGAGTGGACGGCCCAGTCGCCACGTATCGCCAGAACGTGGGCGACGTGACTCGCGTGCCCGCCCTCTGGCGAGGGGCAGCTACGGCTCACTCGGGTCCGTGCGATGTCGCACCGCCGGACTCGGAGTGGGCGGATCAGAGCCGGCTGGCGGCCCGCCTTACTGGATCAGATACGCCTGGCCCCGGAAGTTGACGAGGAGTTCTTCGTCGACGGCCTGCTGGGTCATGATCTGGTTGTCATCGGCGCTGTTCTTGGCCACGAGGTCGAAGTACTCCTTGGTGTACCGCTGGATCGTGATGATCTGGGCCTTGTCCTTCTCGGTGTCGAGGTCGGCGGTGTCGGGGGTCACGATGCGTTTGCCGCGTTTGTAGGCGGTCCGGTTCCCGGCCTGGCGGACCGTGGAGGTCACGACGGCCTTGTCGGACTTGGAATCGAAGTAGGTCGCCGCACCGGGTGCGGTGGGGGCTGTTGCTGCACCGGCTTCGCCCGCTGGGGCCGCCGGAGTGGCGAGATTCGACTGGTTCTTGAACGCCTGCTTCGAGTCCCGCTGGGCCACCCCGGATTGCCCCTCCGCCTGTTCCAGGTCTCCGAGGCGGCGATCCGCCCCCCGAGCATTGCTGCCGAACGCATCCGAATCGCGGGCCAGCGTCGGCCGCGAGGTCTCATCCGCCAGGAACGACGTGTACGGCGTCAGGATGCCGTGCTTCGTCGAGAGCAGCACCAACTCCTTGACCAACTCCTCATTCCGCCCGTTCAAGTCGAGCTGGTCAATGATCTCCCCGATCCGCCGCATGGCCCACAGCTTCTCGACAAAGCCGTAGCTGGCGTTGGTCGCAGACTGGGCGAAGTCGACCGGGAAGTCGAACTTCGAGTTCTGCTCGCCGACATGTCCGCTGACGACCACCTTGGCCACTCCGGAGTGGCGGTAGCGACCAACGATCACGACCTGCTCACCCGCGAAGAGGTCGAACTTGCCCGACGGGTAGATGCGGTTGACCGGTGGACCCGCTTCGGTAGCGACCTGATCGAACTCGAACTTCACGTCGACATCGGCCAGGACCGGGGCCGAGATTTTGCTGTAGACCCGGCTGACGTGGGTCTCGATGTCTTCGTTCGGGCGGACGTATTCGCTGGCTCCCGAATGCTCGCGGGCCAGCCGGTCGAGCAGGCGGCTGTTAACATCGTAGCCGACGCCAAAGTTCAGCAGGCGGGCTCCGACCTTGTTGGCATTGCGGGCGGTTTCCGCGATCTTGGCTTCGTTTCGCTCGCCGACAGTCGGCAGCCCATCGGTCGTGAACAGCACAAACGTCGGGCGGGACTTGTCTTTGATTTGCTCCAGCGCCGCCTTGAGGGCGTCGTTGATATTGGTCCCGCCGCCCGCGAACAGGCCGTTGACATACCCGGTCGCCTGCTTGCGGGTCTCCTCGTTGAATCGCTCCAACTCGGGCCGGAACGTCTCGACGGCGGTGTCGTAGGCCACAATATTAAAGGTGTCGCCCTCTTTGAGATTGTTCAGCACGAACTTGATCGCGGACTTGGCCTGCTCGATCTTTTCCCCCTGCATGCTGCCGGACTTGTCGACGACAAACAGGACCGTCTTCGGCAGTTGCTCGTTCTGCTTGGGGACTTGCGGGGTGGTGAGGAGCAGGAAGTAACCGTCTTCGTTGGCATTCGGCCGATAGCTGAGCAGACTGGTCCCGAGCTTCTCGGGGTTCACGTCAAAGAACAGTCGGAAGTCGCTGCTCGGCACGGTGTTCGTGGCCGAGAACTTGATGACCGCATGGTCCTCATCCGGGCGATCGATGGTGAGCGCGTGCGAGGGGCTATAGACGTTGCGGATCGAGATGGTGGAGTCGATCGAGACCTGCACATCGAGCTTTTCCAGTGGCTTGGTCGTGTACTTGGCGGTGCTGAGCGGGAACAGGAAGTCGGTCACGCCCCGGTCCTTCCGCAGCAACTGGTTGTAGTGCAGCGTGACCGTCCTCGTCTGGCCGGCGGGGACCGGGAAGACGCTGGTTTGGAACAGCCCCTGGCCCATCCATTCGAGCAGAGCCGGGTCTTTCGAGGAACGGACAATCGCCTCATACCGGGCGCGGGCGTCCTCTTTGGAGAGCAACTGGGCCGGGTATTCCTTCCCATCGACCATGAGGGTCAACTTGTCGATCGCTCCGTCATACGGGAGCGGGAACACGAACTGGGCTTCGAGTTGCCGCGACCCGGTGTTGAGGAAGGTCTGCGAGACCTGCACCTGGGCCACCTGATCCTTGAGCCGGGCCTGAACGGAGAGTTCCTTGACCTGGCAGGTCATCGTCGAGGGGTCGGGAGTCGGCATCGGCCACGGACGGGGGAACCGCTGCGAGTGATCCGAACTGATGAGAAATCCTTGCGCCCCCGCCACCTGAGCAAAGGCCAGCACACACAGCCCGACACAAAACGCCAGTAGTCGTTGCATGATGATCCCCTTGTGACGATCGCTCCGGCCTGAACCCGGCAATGGGTTCTCGCCCTCACCCGCAGGTGCCGCCACATTATGACGTGGACACCCCGGAAACTGTTGCAGGAAAATCGGGAGAGAATCCGATTTCGCGTCAAGCCACGGATTCGAGGCTTTGCCCGGTGTCGCCAATCAGCCCGGAATGTAGCACGACGCTCCGCGTCGTGAATCACGACGCGGAGCGTCGTGCCACATTCAGCGACCACTGGTTCCAACTCCGCGGAGCCGGTATCCTCTGTGAACCCGTCCGTTTGACCTTCCGGATCACCGTTCCCTCTGCCGAGGAGTTGTTGCCATGTCCGATGCACCGGCCCCAGCTGCGAATGCCCAATCTGACCTTCAGCGCCGTTACAAAGAATTCCTGGACCTGCTGCCGCTGACGCTGGCTTTGGCAGGTTTGCCCCATAGCGAACCGGGGCGGTACTACTCGGAAGAGCAGATTGAAACTCGCCTGTTCTCGGTGCGGCACGCGTTTAAGGCGGCCCGGAACCTGGTGCGGGAATCCATCCAGCGGTAAGAGCCTGTCGAAAACTTCCGAAGTCTTTGGAGACTTCGGAAGTTTGCTGGGGTTCGTGGCCGGAAGCGCTGAAACCGCAGCACGTTTTCTCGGGTATACCCTCAAAGGAGTGACCTTGACCGGGTCGGACGATCTCCCTGATCTTGCTCGCCAGTGTCTGGCGGGGGATGCCGCCAGCCTGCGGGTGTTCGTGGGTCGGTTCCAGCAACTCGTGTTTTCGTTGTGCCTGCAGATGATGCGTCATCGTCAGGATGCGGAAGATGTGTCGCAGGAATCGATCGTGCGAGCCGTGAGGCACTTGGCGACTTGGGATCAGTCGCGCCCGATCGAGCCCTGGCTGATGGGGATTGCCGCCAACCGCTGCCGCACAGCACTGGAACGCCGCAATCGCCGCCCCGTGGCGATGGAGAACCTCCCCGAGCCATCCACCAACGGCCACCCTGCTAGTGGAGGCATCGGCGAGGAGGTCCAGCGGGCGGTCGAGGGGCTTCGAGACGACTACCGGCAATGTTTCACGCTCTTCCACGTGCAACAGCTGTCGGTGCAGGAGATTTCCGACCTGATGCGGGTTCCGACGGGGACGGTCAAGACGTGGCTGCACCGGGCGCGGAAGATTCTGGCGGAAGAGTTGCAACGGCGTGGAGTGACGGCGGACTGAGAGCCGAATCAAAACTTCCAAAGTCTTCGGAGACTTCGGAAGTTGGCTGCGGTGTTCGAAGTGATCGTGGACTGAATCATGCAATGTACCTTGTTCCAATCCCTGCTTTCTCAAGCGGTCGAATCGCATGCCGATTCGGTCTCGCTGGAGGTGCGGACGCACGGGGCGACCTGCTCGCATGAGGCGTGCCGCCAGGAGTGGGCCGAGTATTCGCTGCTGTCGCAGGCGGTGGCCGAGTGGCGGGCCGGACTTCCGCAGGTCGATTTGACCGAGCGCGTGTGGGCGGAGTTATTCCCCGCCCCGCCCGTTGTGGCCCACCCGGAGCCGACAAACGCTCCGGCGCTCCAAGCCTTCGTCGAGCAGAGCTGGCACGACTTCCGCTCTCCCAGCCAGCGCCCGTGGGCGATTGCCCTGTCAGTGGTCGGACTCATGCTGGTGATCGGGACGCTGATCGTCTCGATCCCGCATTCGCCGCATGCGGAAGTGGTCGTGCGCCAAAGAAATAATCCGCGAAATCATCCGGGACCGGCTCCGCGGACTCCTCCCCGCGAGCAATGGGCCTCGCGAACTCCTCAGCACCCCAACGTGGCTGCGCAGTCGGTCGAGTGGGCCCAGAAGGCCAGTTCCGTGATGGCCCAGACGATCGTCAGCATCCCCGAACACGGAGCCGATTGGGTTCCGGGTGAGTCGTGGGATGTCGACTGGAAGCAGCATCTGGAGCCCATCCACCGCGATGCCCACGCCGCCTGGGACGCGCTGCTGGAAGAGTTGCCCATGCCGGACCAGCCACCGTCATAAACGTAGCCACCTTCGCCAGAAAATGGGCGAATGGTCACGACGATCGCGGGTGCCGATAGACTTCCGAAGTCTTCGGAGACTTTGGAAGTCTTTTCCAAGCCCCCCACGTTCTGGCGAACGTGGCGACGGCTCCAGTCACCCCTTGAGTCGGCGCTCCCTCGCGGATTACACTCCGCCACCCAGGTCGCAGCGAACGCTGTCGCTCACCGGGACCGATCATGCGGAAGAGTCACAGGGAGGTGGCGCGTGCTGTCGACACGGACCATTGAAGGCAAGCTGACGTGCGGGCTGGTGTTGCTCGCCACGTTGTTGTTTCTCTTTGGCACGACCAGTGCATTCAGCTGGTATGCTCATTCCCGCATGATTGAGAATTTGGAGACGAGCATCAATGACGCTCCTCACCGCGAAGATTTAATCGCCGCTTTGAGTTCACTCGTGGCCCCTCTGGCCGTGCCGATGCCCGAGGAGGATGGCTCCTGGATGTGGGACATGCGGGCGAGTTTGCGGAAGCACAAAGATTGGATGGCCTCCCTCGGTGCGATCGCGCCCCCGGTGCTCCTGTTGATCCCCGCCGAGGATGAGCACTCGAAACTCCACACGTTGGCGAAGTTGCAGCAGCAGGAGTTCGAGAAACGCCTCCAGTCTGTCGAGGCCCGGGTCGGAACATTCCGCGACCAACTCGAAAAAAACGGCTGTCTCACCACCGGCTCCACTGGCCAGAACCGTGAGATGGCGATTCTGTTTCAGGGGATCGACGCGGGCTTCGATCACTTGCACAGTGCCGCCCCGGATCTCGGCAAACCGGACAAACGAGCGACACAGACCCAATGGATGCTGAAGATTACAGCCGACTTGATCGACCAGGCCACCCAGATGCCCGACCCGTCCGCCCACTTGCGGATCTTGCTGGAGGAGGCCCAGGCCGACCATCAGCAATACGCCCGGCTCTCCATCGGGATTGGCTTCGCGGCCATTGGCGTGGTGATTGCCCTCGCGCTGGGCGGTTACTACTGGATTCACAGACCGTTGCAGTCTCTGCAAGCGGACTTCGATCGGGTCGCCAACGGGGATTACTCCCATCGGGCGACCGTCTCGACCCGGGACGAGATCCACGCTCTCGCCACGGCGTTCAATAAGATCGCGACGAAGTTCCAGGATGTGGAGCGGAACCAGAACGATCAGATTCAGATGCAAGCCCAGAAGCTGCTTCAGTCGGAGCGCGTCGTGGGCGTCGGCTTCCTGGCCACGGGGGTGGCGCACGAGATCAACAGCCCGCTGGGCGTGATTGCCATCTGTGCCGACTCGATCGCACGGCAGTTCACCGTGCCGAGTGAACAGTGGAAGCCCGCCGACTATGCCGAGGGCCGCGAATACAGCCAGATGATCTGCCACGAGACCGAGCGCTGCAAGAACATTACCCATCGCATGCTCGACTTCGCCCACAGCTCCAGCGGCGAGAAGAACTTCTACGATGTCACCGCCATCGTCCGCGAGGTCGTGGAACTGGTCGGCCACCTCGGCAAATACAACGACCGCAAGATCGTGTTCGAGACGCATCACCCTTCCGAGGCGTGGGTCTGCGGCCAGGAGATTCGGCAGGTCGTCTTGAATCTGGTAGCGAACGCCCTACAGGCCATGACTCCCGGCGGCGTGCTGCGGATCAGCCTCGACGAAACCGCCGACGAGGTCGACTTGGCGTTCCAGGACGACGGCTGCGGCATGACGCCGGAGACACACCAGCAGCTCTTCGAGCCCTTCTTCACGACCAAGGATGTGGGTCAGGGAACCGGCCTGGGCCTCTCGCTGACCCGCAAGATCGTCGAGTCCCACGCCGGCTCGATCTCCGCCAGCAGCCCCGGTCCGGGACTGGGCAGCACCTTCCGCGTGCGGCTCCCGCGCGGGTCGGCTGCCAATGTGCGGGCCGCGTGAGTGTTGGAGTTTCGAGGTCGATCGAGCTGAGTTGAACCTCCTGACGGTTGGCACTCGAAAATCAATTCGGCGGAGTTCACCCGCGTTGTAACATGGGAACAATGTCAGTCACTCACTTCAATCATCGACCGGCGCGAGACCATGCTTCAGACCTGTAAGAATTGTGGGATTCAGTCAGGTATGTCAGTCAAAGTCTGCATCAAATGTGGACAGCCTATCCAGTGGGATCAGGATGAGAAGGAGTCTTTCGCTGAGATCAGAATACAGGAACTGATCAGTCAGGGTTGTTCAAGAGAACATATCCGGTCGGAGCTGATGACACGCCTGGACTTCAGCGAACGCGACGCGGATTCATTTGTCGACGATGCGTTATTAACCGAGCACGTCGGAAATCGCTGGTCAGGAATCGTCTTGTTCGCAGCTGGCTTTGCGTTTCTCGCACTGGGGGTATGTTGGATTCCGCTCGGCCTGATGGGGATCGCACTCTTGTTCATCGGAATGATGATGACAATCACTGGCGAAAGAGTGGTGAAGTGATGGTAGCCAGCTTCGCCAGAAGGTGGGCGAACGCTCTCGACTTGCTCTACGCGGGGTTGTCCGATATTGCGGGCATTGGCTCCACTTCCCCCACGTTCTGGCGAACGTGGCTACCGACTACTCCAACTCCTCCCACCGCGCATACGCCTTCACCAGTTGGGCCTTGCGGTCGGTGAGTTGCTTCTGCACTTGGGCGATCTTGTCGCCGGGTTGCTGGTAGAACTGCGGCAGGGCCATGTCTTCGTGCAGGTCGCGGATCTCGACTTCGAGAGTCTCGATCAGCACCGGCAGCGCCTCCAGTTCGCGCTGCTCCTTGAACGAGAGCTTGCGAGCACGAGGGACGGGAGTGGGGTAGGTTCCGGAGGTCGGGGGCGCTGCCGGGGCTTTTGTGTCGGCCTCGGTGGCGAGGGCCCGCTGGCGGATCCAGTCGTCGTAGCCGCCGACGTATTCGCGGACGCTGTCGTCCTCGAACACGATCGTGCTGGTGACCACGTGGTTCAGGAACTCGCGGTCATGGCTGACCGTCAGCACCGTGCCGTTGAAGTCGACGAGCCGCTCTTCCAGCAACTCCAGCGTCTCCATGTCGAGGTCGTTCGTCGGTTCATCGAGGACCAGAATGTTCGCGGGCTTCGAGAAGAGACGGGCCAGCAGCACGCGGTTGCGTTCGCCTCCCGAGAGGTACTTGATCGGCGTCCGCGCCCGGTCTGGTGCGAACAGAAAATCCTGCAAGTACCCGATCACATGCTTGTCGACCCCGTTGATCGTGATCGTGTCCGATCCGTCGCCGACGTTTTGCTGGACGGTCTCGTCTTCGTTGAGCGTCTGCCGCAACTGGTCGAAGTACGCGATCTGGAGGTTCGACCCGAGCCGCACCTTGCCCGAGGTCGGCTCCAACTCGCCGAGGATCAGCCGCAAGAGCGTCGTCTTGCCCGCCCCGTTGCGACCGATGATCCCGATCTTGTCGCCCCGCATCACGGTCGTCGAGAAGGTGTCGACGATCGTGCGACCGGGGTAGCTGAACGTGACGTTCTTCAAGTCGGCCACGAGCGCTCCGCTGCGTTCGGCCTCCTGGATTTCCAGGCGGACTTTGCCCACGCGGTCGCGTCGATCACTCCGCACAATCCGAAGCTTTTCGAGGGCCTTGACACGCCCTTCATTGCGGACACGGCGGGCCTTGACTCCCTGCCGAATCCAGACTTCTTCGATGGCCAGCCGCTTATCGAACAGGGCGTTCTGCTTGTCCTCGACGGCCAGGGCGGCCTCCTTCCGCACCAGGAACGTGTCGTAATCGCACGACCAGTCAAACAGCTTTCCGCGATCGATCTCCATGATCCGCGTCGCCAGACGGCGCAGGAACTGGCGATCGTGGGTGACGAAGATCAGCGCCCCGTCCCAGCGCCCCAGGAACGTCTCGAGCCACTGAATCGAGTCGAGGTCGAGATGGTTCGTCGGCTCGTCGAGCAACAGCATGTCGGGTCGCGAGACGATGGCCCGCGCCAGCAGCACGCGGCGTTTCATCCCCGACGAGAGCCGCTCAAACGCGGCCTCCGGATCGAGCTCCATCATCTGAATGATCTGCTCGGCCCGCTGTTCCTCCTGCCACTCGGGCTCCTGGCTGTGGACATCGAAGCCCTGCCGCACGATCTCGGTGACCGGTCCGGCGAGGTCCAAGGGAACCTCTTGCGGAAGCCGGGCCACGCGCGAGCCGGGCGTGAACGCCAGTGTGCCGCCGTCCCCCTCGATCTCCCCACACAATAGCCGCATGAACGTCGTCTTGCCCGCCCCGTTGCGACCCAGCAAGCCGATTCGCTCGCGAGGCTCGACCCGGCAGGAGACCGCATCGAGCAGGGCCTTGCCGCGCAGGTGGTAACTGAGTTCGGTGATGTTCAGGAGAGGCATGAAGGGGGGAGCTTTCAGCGATCAGCAGTCAGCGGTCCGCCAGAGGGCGGGAGCGCGGGCGGAGATTATGACAAACCGGAGCGGGGAACAGAAACCAGCCGTCAGCGATCGGCCAAACGTAGCTGCATTCGCCAGAATGCGGGCGAATTGTCTCGGCGTTCGAGGTGGCCAGCAGACTTCCGAAGTCTCCGAAGACTTCGGAAGTCTTGCCCGATGTTCGGACGCTGGTGCCGTCAGCCCGCGTTCTGGCGAACGCAGCTACCATCGTGCATTGGCGAGTCGGCCCCCAAACGAATACGCTCCGTCTCGCGGTCCCCCTCTGGCGGGCCGCTGTCTGCTGATCGCTGAAAGCTCATCTCCCCATGCCGCAACCGCTGTCTTCGCCGTCCACCGTCATCATCTCGGATACCCTCCCGAACGGGCTGACGGTCCTGGTCGAGGAGATGCCCGATGTCCGCTCGGCCTCGTTTGCCCTCCTCGTTCCCGCCGGAAGTCTCTACGAGCCGCAGGGGGCCAACGGCACAGCTGCGGCCCTGGCCGATTGGATTACGCGCGGAGCCGGAAAGCGTCCGAATCGGGAGTTGTCGTCGGCCCTCGACCGGCTGGGGGTGCAGCGGGATGAGCAGGTGGGATGGAACTTTCTGACGCTTTCCGGAGCCACGCTGGCGGAGAATCTCGCTCCGACATTCGAGATCTACCGAGACATTCTGCTGGCCCCGAGTTTCGAGGAAGACCTGTTCGAGCCAGTCCTGACCGGTGTGGAGCAATCACTACTGGCCCAGGAGGACGACTTGCAGCGCAAGGCATTCGTCGAACTCCGCAAGCGCTGCTATGCCATGCCGTGGGGCCGACCGACGGATGGGACGATGGAGGAGCTGGAGGCCATCACCTCCGACGGCGTCCGCGACCACTTCCGCCGCTGCGTCGTGCCGCAGGGGGCGATCCTGGGCGTCGCGGGCAATGTGAATGCCCAGGCGGTCATCGAGCAAATCAAGCAGCTGCTGGCCGACTGGAAGGGAACCGCCCCGCCAATTCCCCAGGCCACGCCCGCTCCCGGTGGCAGCCTGCACATCCCGCACGAGTCGACGCAGACGCACATCGCGATGGCCTATCCGGCGGTCTCAGCCAGTGATCCCGATTACTACGCCGCCTGGGCCGCGTCCAGCATTCTGGGCGGCGGCAGCAGTTCGCGGCTGTTCACGGAAGTGCGGGAGAATCGCGGGCTGTGCTATACGGTCTATGCGAGCCTCAACACCCTCAAGACCGAGGGACGGGTCATCGTCTACGCCGGGACGACGGCGGAGCGGGCTCAAGCGACTTGGGACGTGACGCTCAAGGAACTCCGCAATCTGTCGACCTCGATCTCGGCCGACGAGTTGGAACGCTGCAAGGTCCGGGCGAAAAGTTCGCTCATCATGCAGCAGGAGTCGACCGCCTCGCGCGCCGCCGGGCTGGCCCGCGACTGGTTCCATTTGGGCCGGGTGACGACCCTCGACGAGATCCGACACCTGGTCGAATCGCTCACCGTCCCGCAGGTCGTCGAGTACGCCCGCACGCATGGCCCCGAGAACCTGACCTCGGTCACGATCGGTGCGGAACCGCTGCACGGGTGAGCGGGCCGAGTTGCCCCGTCCCGACAACAGGCACTGTAGCGTGGGCTTTAGCCCACGCGAGAGCGTTACCTTCAAGATGGCGTGGGCTAAAGCCCACGCTACTTCGACTACTGTCGGAAACGGCTGGGATGCCCCTATCTTCTGGACGCTGTTCCTCTTGCCTCATTCGGCAATTATTGCCTACAACCCCGACCTCAATTGTTGGTCCAGGGAGGGCAACCCATGCACAGCGTCAATTCCAATTCCAAGTTCTGGTCACGGCTGGCTCTGGCCATCGCCTTCGCAGCGGCGGGCTGTGGGCAGCAGTCGACCCCGCAGAGTCAGTTCACGGGGGACGCGGACGAAGCCGTCGCCTCCTCCACGCCGGAGGCTCCGACCGGACCGCTCTCCACCAATGATTTCGATAGCAGTGTGACCACCACGGCGGGCGTGTTGCCATTTCTGTCCCCGAAGGCCAAGCCGGGAACCCGCCCGGCAACTCCTGCCCTGACCGAAGAGGAACTCCTGGAAGCCGCCGAGCTGGCCGAAGAAGCGCTGGAAGATGCAGAAGATGCGATGGAAGAAGAGGTCGCCGAGCCCAAACCCGGCTCTCCCGAGTACATGCTGCGGCAACTCGCCCTGTTAAAATCGGCCCCGTTCCCTCTCGTCCGCCAGCCGATCCAAGGAAAGCCCGGACAGTTCGAGGAGGTCCAGCTGACTCCCGAGCAAGCCTCCCAGGAGCAACTCCGCCGTTGGACCATGATGGTCGACCTGGCGATGCAGGTGATCTCCGCCACGAAGGCCAATCCCCTGCAGGAACAACTGTTCAACAACGGAGTGTATTACCTCACCGAAACCCGGAAGCAACTGGCGCTGCGCGGGGAACCGGACCAGGACCAGTTGCTCGCCGAGGATGCCGAAGCCCTATATCGACGCGACAAGACCTCGTTCGCCGCCATCGAGTCCGCCCACAAAGTGGTGCAGCTGACCCAGATGCGAGCCGAGCAGTCAGGGCGGCAGGATCCACGTCTCGCGGCGACGTTTGCCAAACAGGCACGACTGTTCGCCGAGAAGTTCCCGCAGGACACGAACCGCTCGGCCATGAACCTCGTGGCGGCGGGGCGGCTGTGCGAGCAGGTCGGCCTGATCGAAGATGCGAAGCTGTGCTTCACGACGATCCAGGAGCGCTACCCCGACTCCCCGTTCCAGGAGATCACCTCCGGAGTGCTGCGGCGACTGCGTCTGCAAGGGGAGAAGCTGACCGAGTTCGCGGGGTCGACAGTCGAGGGCGGCTACATCTCGATCGACCAGTTCGCGGGACACCCGGTGCTGATTGTGTTCTGGGCTTCGAACTCGCAGACGTTGATCAATGACCTGCCGACGATTCAAGCCGCCGAAACGAAGTATGGCCCGCGCGGTCTGATGGTGGTCGGCGTGAACCTCGACAAGGAGCAGGCCGCCGTCGACCGGTTCGTCGAGCAACACTCGCTGGCCTGGCAAAACATCTTCTTCTCCGAGGCCAACAGCCGCGGCGTCCGGAACCCGATCGCCCAGCACTACGGCGTGACCTCGGTCCCGACCTACTGGTTGGTCAACGCCAGCGGCATCGTGACGGCCGCTCCGCTCGATTTGAAGCAGTTGGACGCCCTACTGTCGAAGCCACCGGTGAAGGCCGCGAGCATCACGCGGTAAGGGCTGGAGGGCGGATGGGCCTAGGTCCGGTGGCCGCTCGCCTGGCTACCGCGCTTCGGACTTCGGATGAAACAGTGATCGCAGCGTGAGGGCCTCTTCCAGGAAGGCCAGAATCCCCTCCGGCGGAACCAGCACGGCCTCTCGGTAGAACAGTAGCTTGTTCCCTTCGCCCTCGGTAATCAATTCCGAGTGAGACTCGTAGAAGTTCAGCACCTCGTCGGTGAACAGTTCGCGGATCGCATTCTCATCGTCGCCGCGCAGCAGATAGTCGCGAGAGAAGTTGGGGTGCGAATCGAAGTTGATGTCGCCGTGTCCGGACCAGCCGCCGAGCTGGTTCCACACGCCTTCGGGCCGCAGTGCGAACTCAGTCAGACGCGTCCCGCGCCGCTGCATCCAGATGACGGTCTGGCGGATGGTGTTGTTCTTGCCACGCGGGTACTCATACTCAAAGATCGCGATGTCGGTGCCATCGCGCTGTCCGCACATCAGGTTCTTCATCGTGCTGTATGGCCCCAGAGTCGCCAAGTGGAACCGCTTCAGGCTCTGGTGCAGTTCCTGATGTCCCTCCGGATTGAACTTCAGATTCAGTACAGGGGCGAGAGTTCGCAAGGCGCTAGTGTGCCGCTTCGCAGCGAGGCTAGACAGTTCCATGGCGCCCAGCCCGACTCCCAAGGCCACGACACCGGCCACGACCACCCCACCCGCTTCGCCGAAGATTCCGAACAGGCTCAACCCGACGAGGATCGCACCGACGATCCCGACAATGATCCCTCCGAAACGGACCTCTCGGGTCAGTGATTTCTCGACAGAGGTGGGCTTCGCGGGCACTGGCTGCGTCGCGGCTGGGTGGGCATCTTTTCCCTTCCGGGACAGCCACGCCATCCCAACACACAATGTCCCGACCGTGCCATAGATGACCCAATATTTCAGGAGATCCGCCCGATGTCCCTGGATGCGAGAAACACTGTTGAATCTCGGAATGTATTCCACGGTCACTTGACCACTCGCATTGATCGGAATGTCATCAGGAATCTCATCACGTTCTCTGCGTGGCAGCCCCTCAGACTCCCGAAACACATAATCGATCACGGACACCGTACGGCTTTTATGCTTCCCGGCACTGCCACTCTCTCGATGATTGCCAGTGACTTGAGCTGTGGTCGTCACCCCGAACAGCTTGTACGCCAGTTCGACGCCGGTGCAATAGGCGGGGATCGCGATGAGTCCCGAAGCGAAGATCAGGTACATGATCAGAGCCTGCTTCCGCTGGCTCGAGCTGATCGGGCGAGTTTGGGTGGTCATCGTATGGTCCCGGGGTGACGGGCAGAATCGTGGGAGAGGCTTCCAGCCTGTCTGTTCCGTCATTCACTGACAGGCTGGAAGCGTATCCCACGGACTCAACGCCTCACTTCTGCACCTTGCACTTCGGCAAGGCCGCCTCGAAATCCGCCACCGCCTGCGGCGTGACATTCAGCCCACGCACGCTGAACATGGTTAGGTCTTTGAGACTCTTGAGCGTTTGCAATCCCGCGTCGGTCACCTTCGCCCCATCCAGGAACAGCGTCTTGAGCTTCGTCAGCTTGGCAATCTGCACGGTGTCCTCATCGGTCGTCCCCGTGTTGTACAGGTTCAACGTCTCCAGTTGGCTCATCTGACTGATCGAACCCAGCATCTCGTTGGTCACGGGTGCGTTGTTGATGCCGAAGGTTCGCAGTTCGCCCAACTGCGAAACGGCACCGAGCAGTTCCGGAGATACCAGAACTTCACCGAAATGCAGGCTCCGCAGATTCGGACACCCCTTCAGAGAGGTGATTCCCTTCGCGGTGATGGTCGATTTCCCACCGATGTGGATACCCAGCAAGCCGGGATGCTGTGCCAGTTGCTGAAGTGTGGCGTCAGTGCTGGAGACCAGTCGAGCTTGGACATAGTTGAGGGAGGTGACGATGGCCCACAATTCCGGTGACATGGTTCCGTCGGCGGTCGCCGGAGGGTCGAGCAGCACGACATGTGTGCATTCCTTGGGAAACCCGCTTTGACCAAAGACCGATTCCAAAACGGCCGAGACCTTCATGGCCTTGAGCTTGCCCTCGGCGGCCTGCCACGCCTTGATGTCGAACTGCGCGGCCGGGGCGGAATTGGTCGCAATGCCGCGTTGAAAGGTCAGTAGCATCGCCTGATCCGGTTTCATCTCCTGCAGGCGTTTACCGCTTTCTGTCATGCACAGCTTCCAAGTCTCTCCCTCAATTGAATATAGACCCACCACCAACTGTCTTTCTCCATCCAGGGGAATCAGGTCGATGGTTTTCGGAGTCTGCGTTGGATCGAGTTTGATGGTGGACAAGAGGGATGTCTGGGGGGTCGACATCGTGAGAACATTGTCCTTGATCGTCCATGTCAACAGCTTCGTTTGGGCGATCATGACAGCTGCTCTGTCTTTCGGAAGTTCGGGCGGCAGGGCGACATCGGATACTTGCCAGGTCCCTTGAAGTGTCTTGAGGTCGCCGATCAGTTCCGTGCTGGGCGCGGGAGTGGTCACCGTGGGAGTGGTCGCGACCTCAACGCTGGGGGTGCCTGATTGGCTGGCCATGCCGCCTGTCGGGGTCTCGGGCGTAGAGGCTGCCGGTGTCGCATTGATCGCAGTGCCGCCAGCACCAGCGGTCGCCGGAGTTCCCACTGCGTTGGCAGCGGGAGCCTCCGCGACGACATCCGGCTTCGAGGGCCAGAGCATCCAAGTCAACAGCCCCACCACCAGCACGCCGCCCCCGGACACCAAACCAATCATCAACCCGCGATTCGAGCCGGATGACTTTTTCCCCTTCTTCGTGCCTTTGCCGCGCGCGGTCGACTTCTCCCCACCCCGAGTTTTCTGGGGCATCGCAGCGGACTCCTCGGCGAAGTCGTCTTCGGCGAACTCCTCCGCACCGGGAACCAGCAGCAGCTTCTGGCACCCTGGACACTTGACCTTGCGTCCCGCAAAGTCGTCCTTGACCGACAGCGATTTTCCGCAGGCACATGACACCTTGATGGCCATGACACGACACTCCTGATGACTCGCCATCCAAGTACGCTGGCGGCAGATGTTTGGATTGAAGCGGCAGAGGATGCCCCTCTGTTTCGGGAGAGATCATACAGATCAGCGATTCCCCATCACCACTCCGCGAGTGGGGTGGCACACCCTGAGTCTTCGAAGGGTGTGGTGCGGGCCGGAACACCACGGCCTTCGCAAAGCCTCAGACCGTGCCACCCGTACACCAGTGGCTCCCGACGAGATTCATTTCGCGGGTGCCAGCACATCCGCAATCCCCAGCGGCTGCGGTGCCTAGAGAACCTTCTGCAGGGCCCTGACCACAGCCTGTTCACTGCCCCGCGCGACCCAGCACTTTTCGTCCTCCTCCTCCCACGCCCGCTCGATCGGCACATAACCCGGTCCGCACTCTCCATAACCCAACACCACCACGAACTGGGGCGGACTCTAAAACGCCTGTCCATTCGCGAAGCGGTCGAGCAGATAACGGTACTTGGCCCCGTCGGCTGGCGGTGCCAGATCGAGCATTTTCTGGAGTGATGTCTTGGCGGAGGCGAAATCACCCGCTTCGGCGTGAGCGGCGGCGAGTGCCAACAGGTATCGCCACACTTTGTTCTCGGAGAGCGTGCAGGCGGCCTGTGCCGCTTCGACGGCGCGGCGACCGTTGCGGACTTTCTTTTCGGGGCAGGTCGCCAAGACCCAGGCGAGATAGTAGTGGACCTCGGCGGCCTGCGGGTCGAGCTGGACGGCTTCGCGGTAGGCACTGACGGCCTCGCTGTGGTTTCCCTTGGCGAACGCGGCCTTGCCACGGGCGACGAGTTGCAGATGCAGGGTGTCGAGGGCAATCGAGACGATCTCCTGATTGTCGAACGTGGGCCGGAACACGGCGGTCGTCGCGGGAGGCGGTTCCGGGGCGGCCGTGCGTCGCAGTGCCTCGCGGACTCCCTCTTCGGTCAACACGACCGACGTGCGCGGCGGCGGCGGGCTGGACACGGTCGCCAGCTGGCGAAATTCGGTCGAACCTTCCCGGCGCTGGTTCGACCGGGCCTGCAACTCGGTCTTCTGTTCGGCTGTGACCAGTTCGAGCTTCACATACCGCGTGGGATCGGCGGTGTCGGGAGGGAGCGCTCCGGGCAAATACATCTCGCCCGTCCGCAGCGTCTGGGTGGCGGAGGGCAGGACGATGTCGGCCACAATGCCGCGACTTTGCACGCTCTCGCCGCTCACGCGATAGAACAGCTGGGTCGTGACCTTGAGCAGGCCGAGTTTTGGCGGTGCATCCGGGGCCGTGAGTTTGCCGATGTCGAGCATGCTCTGCACCGTGCCATTGCCGTGCGTCGCGCTGTCCCCGATCACGAGTCCGCGGCCGTAATCCTGGATCGCGGCCGCCACGATCTCGGCCCCGCTGGCGGTCTGACGGTTGGTCAGCACGACCAGCGGTCCCTCCCACGCCGTGCCCTTTTCGTCGTCGTACTGCTCGACTTTGCCGTCGGCCCCTTTGACCTGCATCATCGACCCCGTGTCGATGAACAGTCCGGGCAGGCTGATGGCCTCCGACAGCGGCCCGCCCGAGTTGTCGCGCAGATCGAGGATGACGATCGCCACGTCACGGGCCTTGAAGCCGGTCTGGGGATCTTCGAGCAAGCGGCGTACGTCGGTGGTGCTGGTCCGCGCCGCTCCCTGGCCCCCTTGAAATGACGCCGTATACAGGTTGGAAAGGCGGATGTAGCCGAGTTGGAACGCAGTCCCATCAGATTTCCTCCCCCGTTCGAGGACCGTGCCGCGGGCTTCATCGGACTGCACCCGCTGGCGGACCAGGTTGTAAGTCACCGACTCGGTCTGCCCCTGGGAGATGACTTGGAGTCGCACGATGCTTCCACTCTTGCCGCGAATCTGCGCCACGACATCGTTGAGTCGGCGGCCACTGACATCGACGAGAGCGCCCGATTCCCCCTGGCCGACGCCGACAATCTTGTCTCCGGCTTTCAGACGCCCGTCTCCGGCGGCCGGACCGCCGGGAATGACTTGCACGACTAGCGTGTCGCCATCGACCAACTTGAGCTGCGCGCCGATGCCATCGAGCTGCTGCCGGATGGAGTTCTCGAAATCCTCCACTCGCTTGGCCGACAGAAATGAGCTGTGCGGGTCGTAGGCCATGGCGAGCGATGTCAGATACCAGGACAGCAGTTCGTCGTCGTCCGTCTCCTGCATGCGCTGGCGAAAGGCTTCGAACCGGCGGATGATCCGGGCTCGCGCATCGGCGTCCGATGCGCCCTCCACCCGTTGGACGAGGAGTTCATACTTGATCCGCCTCCGCCAGAGTTCCCGCGCCTCGGCGTCGCTGGACGCATATTTCGCCGCCTCGAAATCGTTGATCCATTCCTCCGGCAACGTGAAGTCGTGCGACTCCGCGACCAGTTCCCGCACCAGTGCGGTGCGCTCGTCGAGGCGCGCCAGATAGACCCGGAGGATGTCATAGGCGACGCTCGCGTCACCCTGACGGCACAGGTCGTCCAACTCGTCGCGCCGGGTCAGAAACCGGTCGATGTCGGACTTCAGGAAATAGGACTTGAGCGGGTCGAGATCCTGGAGGTAATTGGCCAGCCACCGCCGCGAGATTTGATCGTCCAGCAGCCGCCGCGAAAAGTGCCGTTCCGGAAGCAGCTTCGCCACAGCTGGCAGCAGTTGGCGCGTGGCAGCGTCGGGGCCAACGAGCGCTGTGCCAGTTGAACCCGCCGGGGGAAGCGAGGTTGTGGCCGGGGGGGCACCGCTTCGCTTCGGAGCGGCAGACGTGATCCGCACCAGATGATCCGGCGCGACCTTACCGCTGGATTTGTCGATCGTCACGTTGATCGTGCCACCCTCCGCATCGCGGACCTTGCCACTGGCCACCGACACCGTTTCGTCGAGGCCGGGAATCTCAAAGTAGATTTCCACGGCATCGCCAGGATTCGGGACGAGGTCCGACGCGGTGGAGATGCGGGCGGTCGTCGCCGTTGCTTCCACGACTTTGCCGGTGATTTCGGCTGCCATCCCGGTTCCGAACAGACAGATGACAAACGCGACGGCAAGCGCGAGATGAATTCTGAGACGAATCATGATGCAACTCCCAAAGAGGCAGGCGGTCTGAAAGCGGGTGTGAGCATCCCGATCACTGGTGCCACAACGCTGCGGGCTTCAACCTCCTACTTCGGTAATGACCAGACCCGCAGGGTCTTGTCGATGCTGCCGGACAGCACGCGGCGACCATCCGGCGTGAAGGCGACGCAGGAGACGGCCCCTTCGTGTCCGGCAAAGACCGCCAGCGTTTCGCCGCTCTCGGCATCCCACAGACGAACTGTTCGATCCGAGCTTCCCGACAGGACGCGGCGACCGTCGGGCGAGAATTCCACGCACTCCATCCGTTGGGTGTGCCCGTGGAACGAGCGCACCAATTGTCCGGAAGCGATGTCCCAGAGACGCAGGGCGAACGTATCGGTCTCATCGCCAAACTCGTCGGTTCGCGGTAGAAAGTCGGGGACGCCGGGCTGCCCCGGCGCACGCTCCAGTGGCTGGCCATCGAGAGTCTGGGGATCTTCCTCCACCTCGGGAGCGCCGCCACTGGAAGTCAGGATGCGTTTCCCTTCGGGTGAAAACACCGCTTTGAGGACTCCCAGCGGACGCCGCTCGATGAATCGGCGCTCTTCTTTTCCGGTGCCGATATTCCACAGCCGAGTCGTGCGGTCGGTGCTGGCCGACAACACCTTGCCCCCATCGGGCGAAAAGGCGACGCTCTTGATCATCCCCTGATGTCCCTCGAAGCGGGCCAGTTCGCGGCCCGTGGCTGCGTCCCAAAGGCGAACGGTGCAATCTTTGCGAACTGTGCGGGCGGGAGCGGTGGGATTGCCGGGGACTTCTTCCAACGACACCTCACCCGCGCCGGACAGCACAAACCGACCGCCTGATGAGATGGCCACCGCTCCGACCCAGGTGGTGTGCCCCAGCAGGAGGCCCGTCACGCGACCGGCCTCCAGATCCCAGAGCTGAACCGTTCCGTCCGAGGTGCCGACCGCCGCTCGGCGACCGTCTGGAGTCACCGCACAGCACAATGTCGTCTCGTCGCCGAACTCGATCTGACGCAATTCTGTCCCCGTGCGCAGATCCCAGAAACGAATGTGTCTGCCGTGTTCCAGGCGATGCTTCCCCTTCACATACGGAGTGGTGCGCAGATCCCAGGAATGAGTCTGTTTGCCGTGGGCGACCGAGATCGCCTGGCGGCCGTCGGACAGTACGGCGATGCTGCCCACGACCTCGTCATGTTCGCCCAAGCGGCTCAGGCCCGCTGGCAGGTCGGCCGGTTCGTCCGGCATCGTTGTCGGTGTTTTGGGCGGATCGCCCGGGATCGAGATCGTCCGCTTTCGCGGCTGGGCTGAACTGATGCGGGCCAGCTGGGCTTTCTCGAGCTTGCCGGGCGTCTCGTCAATCTTGACCAAGACAACGTCGCCATCGGCCTTCGAGACCTTGCCGGAGGCGACGAGCGCCACATCGTCCAGCCCCTCCAACTCGATGTAAATCTCGACCTTGTCCCCGACGTTCGGCAGCAGGTCCGAGTCGAGCTTCAGGCTGACACTCTCCGCCTGAATCTCGACGACCTTGCCTTTGATCTCAGCGGCGAACAGGTTTGCCGACAGCACGACTACCAGCACCGCCGACAACCGCAAACAGTGGGATGTCATCATCAGTCTCCTCAATGCAACACTCGTGAATCCATCGTCAGGCGATCCGCCCTCCACCCTGGTGCGTCTCATTCCGGAGTTCCGAGGAGCTCGGATTCCAAGTCCACCACTTTGCCATTCATCGTCAGGCTCAACTGGAACCAGAGCTTCAGGTTCGCATCTTCGGTCTTAATCTGCGCCGAGAATCGGGGGTTCGTGATCTCGAAATCCAGCGCACTCAGAAATCCCCCGCCCTCGCCTTCCTGTTTCCTCTTGGCAGCGGCCTCACGCAGCGACTTATCGACCGCGTTCTGCAGAACCTTCATGTCGAGGTCGTATTTCCCGTCTGTCTGTCGATAGGTGGCCGTGAAGGGGAGTTCCGCACCCCAGCCGAAGGACTTCTTGGCTTCCGCCTGCAACGCGGCGGGGATGTGCAGCACTGCTTTTCCGCCGAATTCACCGGTGGTCTCCCAGCTCATGCGGAACTTCGCAGCGTCCACCTTGGTGCCTTGTTCCTTGCCCGCTCGCCACTTGATCAACGCGACGTTGTACATCTTCTTGCCGGGGGCACCGGGATCGGATGTGGCAACGGTCGGATCGGACGGTTCCGTGACTTCCTTGGTCCCGCCAATGGTCAGCGTGACGACCGCTGTCGGTCCCTTGTCGACATCGGTGCCGCCGGGGGGATCCTGGCGGTGAATGATGACCTTCTGGTCTTTTTCCACGGGGTGCGTCTTCGACGCCACGAATTTCACCTTGAGGCCGTCGGCCGTCAGGATACCTCGGGCTTCGGCGGGCGTCAGGGTGAGTACGGAGCGCACGCGGATCTTGCCCGCGACCTCGGGCGTCTCGGGAACGTCCGCGCCGAACTTGCCGTAGACGGTCAGCGTGACGAGCGTTCCCTTCTCAACCTCCTCGCCGCCAGCGGGGTCTTGCCGCTGAATGCGGAACTCCTCGTCGGTTGAAGGTGTACGGGTCGGGGAGGTGACGAAGGTGACATTGAGTCCGTCACCCTTGAGAACGTTCTTGGCAGCGGGTGCTTCCCACAGCAGCACCGATCGGACTCGGACCTTCTGGTCCGCGTCGGCGGGCGTCCCTTTCGAGGGAGGCGTGGTGGGCGTCGTGGGATCTTCCCCAAGCGGATTAGCAGGATCGCCTGTCCCCGCCACATCCGCCGGAATCTTGATCGCCGCCGCACACTTTTTGGATTCCTCCAGCGCTCGATAGGCCGCCGTGAGATCGACCGCTGGTGCTCCGGTCTTGGCGGACTGGATGCGATCGAGAGCTTCCTGGGCCTGTTCGAGCAACCGGGCCATGTCGATCTTCACCAGCTCCGTCTCGTGGGACTCCGCCAACTTCAGGAAGGGATCGATGACGAGTGACGCACTGGCCAACATCAGACTGAAGCTCGATGCGGCGGGAACATCGGGCATGTCGGCGTTCAAGAACTCGATCGAATCCAAGAGCATGGAGGCATTGAAATCCCATTTGTACGGTGCCAGCACGGCTTCGACTTTGGGTTTCACCTGCCGGAGTTCCTCCGCCCACTGGCGAAGCATGACACGCTGCTTCTCGGCGGCGTCTTCCGCCTGCTGGGCGGCGGCCAGGCAACTGGCCACCGTCGTTTTTCCATCCAACCATCCGGCATCGATCGCGTCCAACTCCAGCTTCGCATCCTTCAGGCTCTCCAGTGGATTCATTGAAGCTCGCAAGACGTTGGCTGACCCGTCGAGCGCCTGAACATCGCTCTGGGCGTTCTGGAGCGCGGCCGCCACCTCGGCGATCTGCTTCGCCGCCTCATGCTGCCACTGCCGGGCCTGGGCGGCCGTGGCGGTCTGGCTGACATGAGAACAAATGATCCCCGCGTTGCTGTTGGCCTCCACCGCCGCCGACTGCAGCGCCGCATAGGCTTGCGGTGCCGCGCCCGCCCGCGAGTTCACGACGCCGGTTTGAGTCTTCACGTCGTTCGCGATATCGGACAGCCGGAACAGCCGCTTGTACAGCGGGCCTTTGAGCACTGCCACGCGGAGCGCTTGATCGAGGTTTTTCTTGGCCAACGCCTCCTGCCTGGCGATCTCGGCCCTGGCCTTATCCATCGCAAGTTGGAGCACTCGGGCTTGATTGAGGATGCCGACCGCCTTCGCCATCGCGGCCTCCAGCCCCTGCTGCGCCGCGGGAGGAACTGTCGTACCGCCTTCCGTCAATATTCCCGTCAACGGCTTGCGGTTTTTGGCGATGTTGTCGTGCATGATCCCGATCAGTTCCTCGATCCCCAAGGGCTTGCCATCGGCGTCACGCGGGATGATGCGTCCTTGCTGTGTCGGATCGGCTGCCAACCGGCCCAGCATCTCTTCCAGCGCCTTCTGGGCCACCTGCGCCTTCCGATCCGAGCTCTCGGCTTGGGCGAGAGCGCCGTTCATCGACTTGCCCTCTTGGATCGCCTCATAGCTGCCCCAAAGGTCCAGCGCCACACCGATCGGTGCCGCCACCTTAATCACTCCGCGCAGCGCCCGACCGCCCCAGCGGCGCACCGCGCCTTCGGCCACCTCCTCTCCCGCTGCGCTCAGCCCACGCTTGACGGCTCCACCGGCCACCTGTTCTGTGGCCTCGCCTGCTACTTTCACGATACCGGTCGCCTTGTCTGCGGCCTTCGTTCCCACATTTCCCGTGAGGCTGGCTCCCGCCTTTCGCAGGGGCGCATCCGTGGCCTTGCTCCCCAGTTGGCGCGCGAAGTCCGCCTGCTGATTGGCCTTCATCTGGCTGCCCAGATTCTCGACCTGTTCGCTCAGTTTTTTGAGCGTCGTGTTGGCGTATTCCCGCGCTCCCGCCGAACTGGCCGGGTTCTGCAGCGTGCGCTCGGCGTGAGCCAGTCGTTTCGCGATGAGTTCCAGAGTCTCCTCCTTCGCCACGCTGGCACCCGCCTCCGCAAGGCGGCCCAGCCCACTGTGAACCTTCGTGGCCGAACCGAGCAGCGCCTGTCGAGCCCTGAATGCATTGATGCGTTCAGTGATGGCCAGATTCCTCGCCGCCAGTTGATTCGCCAGCGCCTGCTGCGCCTCTTCGGTCAGGGCCGCCCCGCTCGGATCGCGAAACCGATACGGGTTGTTGGCGGCGTACGCATAGGCGTCGTGCGTCGCCGGCAAGTCGTGCGAACCGAGCAGAGGGTCGATGCTGATGAACCGGGCTAGGTGCGGGTCGTAGTACCGCTGCCTGGCGTAGTACAGCCCGCTGTCGTCCCGCACCATGCCCGCGTACAGCGACAGCTTGCGCAGCCCCTGCGCCGCCTCCCGATTGCCGAACGGTCCATAGTCCGCACTGGCAACCAGTTTTCCCTGTGGATCGACGAGACGGCGGAGCGATCCCAGCCGGTCGGCGACCGCGAAATACATCTCGCCATTCGACCCGCACAGGGCGAGCGGCCAATCGGTGTCGGGCAGCGTCACGAGCAGCCACGTCACACCCGCCTCGTCTTTGATGCCAACGAGGCCCGTCGGCATATACGCGTACCAGGTCTTGCCGGTGCCGCTTTGCTGCCAGAGCCGATCTCCCTCCGGCAGGTAGCCATAGCTCCACTCCAGCGGTCCCACGCGGCGGCGAACCAGCCGGTCGGCGGCGTCGAACGTGTTCTCGATCCGGCTGTTGTGCCCTTCGGTCTTGGTCAGATTGCCCGAGGCACTCCAGGTGTATTGCAGGGCTTCACGCGCCGTCGGCCGGCCTCCTTCATCGAGTTCCCACCGAGAGCGTTTACCTTCCGCACCCGTCGTCCACAGATTGCCGCCCACGTCATAGTCGAACGATTGCTCACCCGGGCCGGGTGGCTCGCGCGTGACCTTCCGCAGCCGGTCGTCGGCATCGTACTCCATCACGCGCGGCGGAGATTCGCCCGATTCGAGTCGGCTCAGGTTGCCCGCCTCATCGTACGCCGAGCGCTCGGCGAACACGGGTTCTTTGGCAAGACCGCTGGCGACGATCTGGACGATGCGGTCGGCCCGATCATAGGTGACATCCATGCTGAGAGCGGGTCCGTACGAGAACTGCGTCGGCCTCTGGGCGGCATCGGTGACCACGGCGATGTCGTGGCCGCCCGGCAACTCGATCCGTTCGAGTTGGCCCTTGGCTCCATAGACGTAGCTGACTTTGACGCCGTTGAGCTCCACCCCTGCTGCCCGCCCAGCTTTGTCCTGCGGGAGCTTCAAGTCCAGATCCGCGGGTCGATAGACGCGGCGCGCCAGGCTGCCATCCGGATGAACAGACTCCTCGACTTCATATCCCGGACCTTGAACGGATGTCTTCGTCCCCGTTGGATCGCGAGTCAGGCGAATGACCCCTTCGGGACGACGTACCTCGACGATCCGCCCCGCCGCGTCGTACTTGCAAGTTTCCACGACGCCTGCGGAAGAGGTCTCCCGTTCGAGCCGGCCGAGCGCATCGTAGCGGTATTGCCTCCAGGCCACGCCGCAGCGCGTGACGGCTGCCACGCGCCCTCCGATGTCGTGCGACAGGATCGTCCGCTGTCCGCCGGGGGCCAGAATGCCCGTCATCCGGTCGGCGAGATCGTACTCGTAGCGCCAGGCGAGTTGGGACGCAGTGCTGACGACGAGCGGCTTGCTGCGCGCGTTGTACTGCACCGTCGTCACGCGGTTTCCCGGTCCGCGTGTGATCAGCGGCAGGCCCCACGGCGTGGTCTCGAACGAGGTCGTCCCCAAACCCTCCCGTTCCATCGAATACTGCAGGCCGGTGGCGGCGTGTTGAAAGACCGTCTTGCCGTGGACCGCGTCCCGGGTTTCCAGCAGATGTCCCGCTGCGTCGTAGACGTGGGTCGTCTTCAATCCGGCGGCGTCCGTACTCTCCACGACCCGTCCCGCCGCATCGTAGACCCACGAATTCTGCTCACCGGTGGACCACGACTCCGTGACCAGATTGCCCGAGGCGTCATACTGGTGGGACACCGACTGGCCGGTCGAGTATTCGATCCGCGCGACACGATCCCGATCGTCGTACACGTAACGCTCTTCCAGTCCCGGCGCGCTGCGCACCACACTCACCCGGCCTTGCGGGTCATACTCGGTTTCTTCCCAATCGCCCGACGAGTCTTCGGCGCGGGTGAGCATTCCCTGGCGGTTATAGGTCAGCGTCTGCCGCGTGCCGTCCGGCAGGACGATCAGCACCGGCAATCCCAGCGAGTTGTACTGGGTGCTGCTGGTCCGACCGTCCGGAAGTGTGACGCCCGTCGTGCGGCCGAAGCGGTCGTACGTGAAACTGATCCGTCCCTGCGGTCCCGCCGCAGCCGAAACTCGTCCGGCCTCATCGTAGCTGTAATGCGTGGTCCAGCCGTCGTCCTCTTGTTCCGTGACGAGGCCGCGCGGATCGAACTTGAACCGAGGGCGGGACAGGAGCAGCAAACTGGGCGGCGGCGGCGAAGCTGCGGGAACCTTCAGTCCCGCTGCTGGCGCGGCCACGGAAGCTGGAGTCGCAGACGGCGTTGCGGAATCGTCCGCACGCGGAGCCCGCAGGAACTGCGTGCCGAACTGGTCGCGCGCGACCACTAGCTGGCCATTCCCGTCGTACTGATAGTCGATCGCGATCGCCCGGGCCGTCGTGACGCGGCTCAGTCGTCCTTGGGTGTCATAGACATACTGCAGGCTCAGCCCTTCCGGGCCGTCGATGTGGGAGACGCGATGGTGCTTGGCATCGTAGTGATAGTGCAGTCGATTGTCGGGACCGTCTGCGATGACGGTCAGCCGGCCACCTTCATAGGCGTACTTTCGGACGGCTCCCAACGCCGACTGGATCGTGGCGAGCGTTCCGTCGGGGTTGAAGCTCCACTCTTCACCCGAAACGAACCGCATCTGCCAGCCCTCGGGTGTCGTGCGGAGGGTATCACCGTCGCCCGTGGCAAACTGGTCGCCATCGCGCTGGGCGGTTCGCCAACCGGTGCCACCGCGCCAGATCAGCAGTCGGTCGGTGCTGAGCAGCGTGAGCCGCACCAGATTGGGATCGGACCATCCGACCCCGAAGTGAGTATTCACCGTGTCGCGGCCCAGCCATGTGCGGCGGACAGTCATCCAAGACAAGCCTTCGCCATGACTCAGATCGTTCGCGAGCAGCGACCCTGACTCAGAAATCAGGTGGTCAGCCGGTACGCCAGAGACGACGGTCACACTGGCCGGAACCTCTGCAGAGGACTGACCGATTCGGGCAGGGACTGTGACTTGGCCCTTGGGCTGCCTTCCCCCAGTTTGCAGCCCAATCGTCCCTTCCGCCGGTGGGGCAGAACTGGCGGCCTTCGCGTAGATCGTCAACGTCACGACTTCACCGCGAGCCGCCTCCGCACCCGCTGCCGGAGATTGGGCGTAGGTCATCAGTGCCTGGTCCGGCGACTGCGGCGACTCACCCAATTCAAATTTCGGCACGAAGCCGGCCTTCACGGCGGCCGCTTTCGCATCCGCGACCGACAGACCCGTCAGGGTGGGCACCTGCGTGGGACGCGTCACATCCTGCGCCGACCCGTTCCCCACCACGAAGCCCGTCCACACGACGACGATGAGCCACACAATTCGAGATGCTCTGCTCATTTCATCACCTCCACGGAAGCGATCACAAGCCATGGACACTTGATGACAACTCCACCGACACTCAAGGACTGGTGACTACGAAATCTCGCTCGACGCCTGTGGATTGTCCTCTGGGCAAAATGAAAAGGCAAATAAAAAAAAGCCTCTTCAGAAAAATCAGTGGGCGTCATCCGAAAGAGGAAAAGGGGTCAGGGTGCGTCGGCGAAAGCCGGGGAGAGGTTGCGAATGAGAGAGTCGTACCGGGTAAGACCTAGCCAGTCGCCTGGGCCTCGAGTGATG
>JAYWFM010000229.1:0-4586 GCA_043778825.1 Planctomycetota bacterium
GATGAAGAGATTGCCACCGCGGCTGACGAGTCGAAAGCCCTCCAGCGACACGTTGGCGGCGCTGATGCCGGCCGCACGCGCCGCCGGTGTGTCGCCCAGCGCAATAAACGGACTCTGCGCCGGTGCGTCGCCCGCGATGATCGGCAATTTCGCGCTCGTGGACTTTTCGACGTAGCGCTGCAGCTCCTGCGCCGCGGTGCGGACGGAGCCCGGCGCGTCGGACGCATGCACGATGACGAACGCGCTGCGGCCATTCTGAACGAGTGCAAGCTCGTCTTGCGCCCCGTGGGCAGGGCCACACGCCAGAGCAGCCAGTGCGAGCGAGGCGAGGAGGAGATGTATTTTCATAATTGGCATCCTACAGGTCCGCAGTGGGTCAAGGTGTCCGCCATCGCCGCCGTCGGATCCTATGTTCATCGTGAAATGGCGACGCTCGGCTGGGGTGGCACTGGCGGTCGCTGCCGCCAGCCACGACGAACCACCCCGCAATGAGAGAGTTCAGCCGCAATGGCCAGCCCGGATGGCTGGCTGGCTGTTGTCGGCTGCAACGCCTTGTTGTTTCGCACCCCTCGCTGACGAGGAGAAGCACGGACGGGCTGCGACAGGTTCGCGTCGTTGCCGCGTCGGCTGCCGAACGTCGCCATCAGCTCATGGCGATGCCGCCGAGGCCGCAGACGCGGTATACCACGGGCGCATACCCTTGTCAAATTCCGCCTTCACACCGCTCAGACGAGATCATTAAAGACATGGTCCAAAACAACTTCCCGGAATTATCGATAGGCTGTAGAGTCCCTGAATCGGGAACATGGCGGGCCGGGGAGGTGGGGCATGGATGCCTATTCGGGTGAGATCGAGGTGAAGATGCGGCGGTTGTATGGGTGGTTGTCGGAGAAGGATCGGCGGCGGTATGCGGCGATTGAGGCGGCGAAGTTGGGGCATGGCGGCATCGAATATATCGCCCGGGTTTTTGTCGTGTCATCCGAAGACGATTCGGCAGGGGCTGAAGGATTTGGAGGCGGCCATTGATCCGGCGGCGGAGCGTGTTCGAAAAAAACGGAGGACGGCCCAAGCTGACAGTGATGCGACCGACGCTGGAGGAGAATCTGCGAACGCTGCTGGCGGAGTTCACGGCGGGGGACCCGATGCGGGAGGGGGTGTTGTGGACGATTTTGTCGTTGAACGAGTTGTCGCGGCGGCTCATCGCGCGGGGCACGCCGGCCAGTCGGCGGGTGATTCGGCGGCTGCTCAAGCAGATGCGAATCGGTCGCCGCACGGCTCGCAAAAAGAAGACGATGGGTCATCATCCTGATCGCAATGCTCAATTCGAAAACATCGCGCAGCTGCGGAAGGAGTACCTCTGGGCGGGCGAGGAGGTGATCAGTCTCGACACAAAGAAGAAGGAGTTGCTGGGGAATTTCCATCGTCCCGGCGCGACCTTCACGCAGCAGACCGTCGAGACTTTCGACCATGACTTCCCCAGCGCGAGCCAGGGCAAGCTGATCCCACATGGCATCTACGACATCGCGAGGAATCGGGCCAGGGTCCACCTCAACACCTCGCACGACACCGCCGAGTTGTGCTGCGACAGCATCGCGTTGTGGTGGGAGGAGGAGGGCCGCGCGGCCCATCCGCAGGCCAAACACCTCATGGTCGAATGCGACGGCGGCGGCAGCAACAGCTCTTCGCAATACCTGTTCAAGGAAGACCTGCAACGACTGGCCAACCGGCTCGGCATCGAAATCCGCATCGCGCACTACCCGCCCGACTGTTCGAAGCACAACCCCATCGAACACCGCGTCTTCCCCCACATCACCCGTGCCTGCCAGGGCGTGATCTTTCACACCGTCGAAATCGCGAAACAATTCATCGAACGCGCGAAGACCACCACCGGCCTGAAAGTGACCGTGAGCCTCCTCGACAAGGTCTACGAAACCGGTCGCAAGTACGCCGCCGACTTCAAAACCACCATGCAGATCGCCTTCGACGACCACCTCCCCAAATGGAACTACCGAGCCCTCCCCCAGCCCACCTGATGTCGGGAAGTTGTTTTGGACCATGTCCTAAAGGTCTGAAATCTTCATGTGGTGTGATGCCGCCTAACTAGGGATAGACGGAATTGGCTTCTGTCTATCCTGGACGCGAATTCTGCCAATCGCGGGAATGCTCGTCGGAAGGCATCTCCCGTAAGAATCGAGGCATTCTGGACCTGCGTGGATTCTCTCCTGCCGGAATCGAATGTCAACCGGGATCTGACCGGCGATGTCTGATGAGGAGCTCCGGTCGGTCATGCTGTGCGTGATCGTCCGTTCTTGGATCGGCGGGCTCAGCCTGCCCTACATGACTGATCGAGACGGGGCGAAGCCATCACAATCCGGGATCGTAGCTGCTCCTCGCCAGAAGGCGGGCATACGACCCGAGACGCCCGCGTTCAGGCGAACACAGATACGCTGATTTCCAATTTTGCGGTCGCATCAAGACTCACGCATCTGTTACAGTGGGCTGCAACGTCGTCAGATGGCTGCCCAGTTCCCCTGTCCCTCTCGTGACCATGCCGACCCCTCTTCGGACATTCTCGAACTCCCCTCCCACGCGCCGCGAGTGGTTGCGGTGCGGGGCATTGGGGGCGGCGGGGTTGACGCTTTCGCAGTTGTTGAGGATGGAGGCTTGGGCGGGTGTCGGTTCGTCGACGAAGGCGGTGGTCAACATTCATCTGGATGGCGGACCGTCGCAGTATGAGACGATCGACCCCAAGCCGGAGGCCCCGCTGGAGATTCGCGGGCCGTTCCTGCCGATTGAGACTTCGGTCCCCGGCATTCGGATCAGCGAACTGATGCCGCAGGTGGCCCGGCTGGCTGAGCAGTTCGTGTTCGTGCGGTCGCTGGTCGGGTCGGATGGGCAGCACAATGCCTTTCAGTGTCAGTCGGGGTTCGCGGAAAAGGATCTCAAGTCGTTCGGCGGTCGCCCGGCGTTCGGGTCGGTGATTGCCAAGTTGCAGTGCCATCCGGACGACCCCGCTCCGGGGTTTGTGGACCTCATGCAGGGCCGCCCCCTCGTGCGGGACAGCGCTCGTCCGGGATTTCTCGGCCCGGCCTATCGTCCATTTCGGCCCGACATCAGTGCCATGTTCGAGCGAGAACTCGAAGCGGGGATGAAGGGCGAACTGGCCCGGCGGGGGACGGAGCATTCGCTTAAGCTGACGCTGGATGAGCGGCTGACCCTCGACCGGCTGGCTGATCGACAGTCGTTGCGGACGGGACTGGACCGGGTGAAGCGGGAGCTGGATGGGTCGGGGATGATGGCGGCGATGGACCAGTTTGATCGGCAAGCTGTGGGGATTTTGACTTCGGGTCGGTTGGCAGAGGCGCTGGATCTCTCGAAGGAAGACCCGGCGGTCCTGGCCCAATATACCGCCTCGGGGCCGCAGCATGGTGTGCAGGACACGACCTCCGAGGGAGCGAATGCCCCGCAGAAGTTCCTGCTCGCGCGGCGGCTGATCGAGGCGGGTGTGCGGGTCGTGAGCGTCTCGATCAGCGACTTCGACACGCACTCGAAGAACTTCCCTCGGATGCAGAATCTGGTGCCGATTGTCGACCACGGACTGGCGGCGTTCGTGACTGATCTCAAGGAGCGCGGTCTGTGGGACGATGTGATGGTCGTCGTGTGGGGCGAGTTCGGACGCACCCCGGTCGTGAACTCCAGCGGAGGCCGCGACCACTGGCCGCGCGTCAGCCCGTGCCTGCTCGCGGGCGGGGGCCTGCGCTGTGGTCAAGTCATCGGCTCGACTGACCGCACGGGGGCCGAGCCGAGATCGCGCCCGGTCACCTATAAAGATATCTTCCGCACGCTCTATCGCCACCTCGGCATCGATGCCAAGCAAGAGACGCTGACCGATCCGCAGGGCCGTCCGCAGTACCTGCTCGATGAGGGGGAAGTGCCGGTGGAGTTGGCGTGAGGCCCGTGGGATAGGCTTCCAGCCTGTCGTGCGTCTCAATCGTCGGTAAACTGACTCCAAAGGGGTCTCGTCGCGTAGCCCAGGGTTGCCTGCGCAGCAGGCTACCCTGGGTCAGCCTCCTCAACGGCTCAACAACCCCGAATGGGGTTGCGTCCCTTCGCGAGTGAGTCAGCTCTGTTCCATGCACGGCGTATGACGCAACCCCGTTGGGGTTGTCGAGGTTCGGATCGATTCGAACCCAGGGTAGCTCGAAGCGAGCAACCCTGGGCTACACGACGAAACCCCTTTGGGGTTCAGATCTGCCTGGGCGTCTCTACTCCCCTCGACCGTCCAGCTCTCCAATGTGTCGACTAATTCTCATTCCATCAAGATGACAGGCTGGAAGCCTATCCCACTACCCGCCGTAGGCCCCATAACGCCGGAGTCCCCGCGCGAAGACCCAGCGGTTGAACCAAAGCAGGGCGATCACCCACGCCACCTCGATCAGCAACTCGCGCCCCATCTCGGCATGGCTGTACTTCCGCAGAGCCAGCGCGCACGGGAAATACGCCAGATACTTGAACGGCAGGAACTCCACCATCGTCCGCGTCCACCCCGGCAGGAGATCGAGCGGGATCATGTGGCCTGACAAGAA
>JAYWFM010000230.1:0-55626 GCA_043778825.1 Planctomycetota bacterium
GACGATCGCGCTCGCGATCGTCATGGCGTCCGATCTTGATGTCGTCGTAGTCGTAGTCGTCGCGCCATCCCATCGTGCATCTCCTGTTGCGGTTTATTATGGAACCAACTTCGCATCGGTGCAAGCGGGGCGGCGCGGAAAAGTCGTGGGAACTTTGCCGATGTTGTTTCGCTCAAGTAGTCTAAAGGCATACGGTCCCGCGAACCTGGCGAGGGAGATGAGATGCCATTTGAGAAAGTCGAAACGTCGGTCGATTTCCCCGCTGAGGAGCGCACAATCTTGCAGCTTTGGGACGAATTGCAAGCCTTCGAGAAGCTGCGGGCGAAGAACCAGGGGAAGCCGAAATGGTCGTTTCTCGATGGCCCGATCACCGCGAATAATCCGATGGGCGTGCATCACGCCTGGGGCCGCACTTATAAGGATGCGTATCAGCGCTACTTCGCGATGACCGGGCATGAATTGCGTTATCAGAACGGTTTCGATTGCCAGGGGCTGTGGGTCGAGGTCGAGGTCGAGAAGCAGCTGAACCTCGGGACGAAGACCGCGATCGCCGAGTACGGGATCGACAAATTCGTGTGGGAGTGCAAGAAGCGCGTGCTGAAGTTCGCCGCCCGCCAGACCGAGCAATCGATCCGGCTCGGCTACTGGATGGAGTGGGACGACCCGGCTCAACTGCGCGGACTGGCTTCAGCGATTGGAACAGAGCAGCAGATCACGCTGACGACCCCCAAGGGCGTCGTCGCCACCGGCACAGCGGAGCAACTCGTCGAGCAACTCGGCAACCCGGTGTGGGGCGGCAGCTACTTCACGTTCAGCACCGAGAACAACGAGACGATCTGGTCGTTCCTGAAGAAGTGCCACCAGCGCGGCAAGATCTACCGAGGCCACGACGTGATGCCCTGGAGCGGCCGCGCGGGGAGTGCGTACTCGCAGATGGAGATCGCGGATGGACGGAAGCTGACCACGCACCGTAGTTGCTTTGTGCGTTTCCCACTGCTGCGGGATAGTAGCGTGGGCTTTAGCCCACGCGTTGGGGAAGACAACGACTCGGCGTGGGCTAAAGCCCACGCTACGAACGAGTATCTCCTCGTCTGGACGACCACGCCGTGGACCCTCACTTCTAACGTCGCCGCTGCGATCAACCCCGACCTCGACTACGTGAAGCTGAAAGCGAAAAAAGACGGCGCGGTCTACTACTTCGCGAAAGACAACCTCGAATTCAAACGCTTGGAGAAGGAGTTCAAGGAAGGGTTCGGTCGACCCGAGTGGGCCTGGCCGAAGGACTGCCCCAAGCTGAAGACGATCGCCCAGATCTTCAAGGAGAGCGGCGGGTACGAGGTCGTGGGGGAGCCGATCAAGGGAGCCGAGATGGTCGGCTGGCGGTATGCCGGGCCGTTTGAT
The DNA here is from genome assembly GCA_043778825.1 of Planctomycetota bacterium. Taxonomy (GTDB): domain Bacteria; phylum Planctomycetota; class Planctomycetia; order Planctomycetales; family Planctomycetaceae; genus TH-plancto1. The sequence continues at coordinate 1,402 of JAYWFM010000230.1, forward strand.
GACTTTGCGGCTCAGACAGAGAAACATCCATCGCATCACAACCCTGCAAAGGCAGTTTTCGATATCGATGCAATCGTGTCGAATCTGAAAATCAAGGGGAACACTTTTGCTGAACTTGCAGGTGAATCATGCCAGGAACGAATGGAATTTATGACGCTAGTCGTGTTGCTGCGATCCGCGTCTGCAGATGTCTTAAACTCTCAGTTGGCTCAAGATCAAAGAGCAGCCCTCTTGAATTTGGGGCAGTTTGATGAGGCTCGACTGGTCGGAAACCTCGCTGAGGCAGAAGGTTTGTTTCAGCATGAAAGCTCTACAACGATTACTGATCCGATCGTTGTTGCACAACTGCATGGTCTCCTGAACTTCAATCAACCGAAGCAGTCTGTCGACGCTGGAGATCTGAGATATGCGATTCGTAAGACTCTGATTGAACTTCACACGTGCCTGAAATTGTTTTTGCAATCATCTCAGTCGAGTGTCGAGTGCCATCGCGTGGTGGACGGCGGTCGCGACTTCAAAGGCACGCCGATGGTCACAGCCGGTGACGGCACCGGGATTGTGCATATTGCTCCGGGTTGCGGTGATGTGGACCATACGCTTGGCAAGAATCTGGGGCTGGCGATCATTGCCCCATTGGGCGAGGACGCGAACTTTGGCGAAGGCTTCGGCCCTTTCACAGGTCGAAATGCCACGGACCCGAAGACCGCCGACCTCGTGTTCGAGCTGATGAAGGCCAACGGTTTCTTGGTCTACGTCGAGACCTACCCCCACATCTACCCGCACTGCTGGCGGACGGGGGATGAGCTGATCTTTCGGCTGGTGGATGAGTGGTTCATCAACATGGATTGGCGGGAGGAGATCAAGGAGGTCACGCGGGCGATTACGTGGCTGCCGGACTCGATCCAGGGGCAGGAGCGCGAGGTCGAGTGGCTGAGCCTGATGCGGGACTGGATGATCTCGAAGAAGCGGTTCTGGGGTCTGGCCCTGCCGATCTGGGTGAACCCCGCAGACCCGACCGACTTCGATGTGATGGGATCGCTGGCTGAGCTGAAGGAGCGCGCGGTCGAGGGGTGGGACGAGTTCGAGGGTCACACGCCGCACCGTCCGTGGATCGACAAGGTGAAGATCCAGAGCCTGAAAACCGGCGCGATCCTGACCCGTGTCGAAGATGTCGGCAACCCGTGGCTCGATGCCGGGATCGTGCCGTTCTCGACGCTGAACTACAACGGGCGCTACCCCGAATCGGCTCTCAAGTGGGAGGACTGGTTCCCGGCGGAACTTGTCACCGAATGCTTCCCCGGCCAGTTCCGCAACTGGTTTTACTCGCTGCTGAGTCTGGCCACGATGATGGGGTGGGAAGAGGGGGAGGGAGGCCTAGAGCCTATGGCCCAGGGCCTAGGGCCAGACGCCGTGGAGCAGACATTCCTGTCTGCATCTTCCGTCGATCAACCATCAACCATCAACCATCAACCCTCTTCTCCGGCCCTAGGCTCTAGGCCCTCGCCCCTAGGCCTCTCCAAACGCCCCTTCAAAACTCTCCTCGGCCATCGCCTCGTCATGAACGAGGACGGCAAGCCGATGCACAAGTCGGACGGGACCGCGATCTGGTTCGAAGAGGCTGCGGAACAACTCGGTGTCGATACGCTGCGGTGGTTGTATCTGGCTCAGAATCCGGCGCAGGATCTGCGGTTCGGGACAAGGCATGGGAAGGAGCCGGTCACGTTGCAAACCGTGGACGGCCCGATTTCGCAGACGCTTGAGGGACTCGCGACTTGCAAGGTCACGAGTACCCCTGCCGACGAAGTCCGCCGTCAAGTCCTGATCCCGCTGTGGAACAGCTACTCGTTCTTCGTGAACTACGCGATCCTCGACGGGTTCGATCCGACGCTGGATGCAGTGCCGGTCAGCGAACGTCCGGAGATCGATCGCTGGATTCTGTCGAACCTCAACGTACTCATCGGCACCTGCCGCACCGAGTTCGAGAACTTCAACAGCCCCGGCGTGACGCAAGCGGCAGCGGCGTTCGTGGATGACTTGTCGAACTGGTACATCCGCCGGAATCGGAAAAGGTTCTGGAAGGCGAGGGAAGAGCGAGCCCCCGACGTAAGTCGGGGGAGTGGCTGGGACGTGGACAAGTTGGCGGCGTACCAAACGCTGTACGAGGTGTTGGTCACGCTGACAAAACTCCTGGCACCGTGCATCCCGTTCGTCACCGAGCGGATGTTCCAGAATCTCGTCGTGGGCCACGAAAGCCCAGGGGTTGCAACCCCTGGGCTTGCGCGATCAGTGCATCTGGAGTCGTATCCCACCGTCGACGATTCTCTCATCGACGCCTCCCTCAACCACCGCATGGCTCTCGCCCAACGGATCGTCAAGATGGGGCATCGGCTCCGCGAAGAGGCCAACCAGCGCGTCCGGCAGCCGCTGGCCGAACTCAAGTACGCCTGTGCCAATCCGCAGGAGTCCGCCGAGATCGCCGCCCTCGCCGAGGTCATCGCCGACGAACTCAACGTCAAGTCGATCACCCCCGCCGACAACCTCGATGCCCTCGTCCACTACAGCTACAAACCGAACCTGAAGACCCTCGGGAAGAAGCTCGGCAAGCTGTTGGGGGCGGTCAAGGAGGCACTGACGACGGTCGACGCTGCCACTCTCGCGCCGCTGCGAAAGGGTGAGTCCGTAACCCTGACCATCGCTGGTGAGCCGGTGACTCTGGCCCCGGAAGACGTACTCATCAGCACCGAGCAAGCCAGCGACTGGGCCTGTGCCGATGACTCCGGCATCCAGATCGCCCTCTCCACCACGCTCACCCCGCCCCTCGTCCGCGAAGGCATGGCCCGCGACATGATTCGCCAAGTGCAACAACTGCGCAAGGAGCATGACCTGAAAGAGAACGACCGGATCGCCATCCGCTGGTCGGCTGCGGCTGGCGTGGCGGAGTTCGAGACGATGGTCGCCGAATGGCAGGAGTCGATCCTGACGGAGACGCGAGCCGACCGCATCGAACAACGAGCGGTGGCCGACGGCAAACCCGTCCAAATCGGCGAGGTGGAGGTGCAGTTGAGCATTAAGAAGCTGGGATGAGACATCGCCCTTGTTGTGCAGTTCTCTCGCGTTCTGGCGAACGCAGCCACACGATCGGAATGATACTTTACAGCCTGTCCAGTATCATTCCATCCGAGCGACTGCTACTCTCGTATCATTCGCCGAACCCACGCGGGGAGTGTCACTTGCGCCCAAAAGACTTCGGAAAGTCGGCCAGCGGACAACTGGTGCGGTCCAAACTGGGGCACTGGACGTTTGTTCCGAACCCGCTCCCGCCCGCACTCGAATATGCCCCCCCGCTGGTCAACCGCATCGTCTCGGCGGAGCGGGCGCTCGGGGAGTTGGCCGGGGTCGGTCAGCTGCTGTCGAATGCCTACTTGTTGATCGGCCCGTTTCTGCGGCGTGAGGCCGTGTTGTCGAGCAAGATCGAGGGGACGGTGACTCGGCTCGACGAGTTGATGCTGTTCGAAGTCCAGCCCGATCATCCGGTGGCGGACACGGAAGACCGCCGCGAAGTGCTGAACTATGTGCAGGCCCTCGACCACGGGCTGCGGCGGTTGAAGGAGTTACCGCTCTGTTTGCGACTGCTGCGCGAGGTGCATGAGAAGCTGATGACTGGCGTGCGGGGCAGTGAGAAACGGCCGGGCCGGTTCCGCGATTGCCCGGTGGTGATCGGTCGCGAGGGGCAGAGTTATGACGAGGCCCGGTTCGTCCCGCCCGCAGCGGAACACCTGACCGAGCTCCTGAATGACTATGAAAAATTCCTCAACAAGCCGGGTGAGCTGCCGGTCGTGGTGCAGTTGGCCCTGGCCCACTATCAGTTCGAGGCGATCCACCCCTTCATGGACGGGAACGGTCGCATCGGGCGGCTGCTGATCACATTGATGCTGTGCGAGCGAAAATGCCTGCCCCAGCCGCTGCTGTACCTGAGTGCGTACCTGGAACGGCATGACGACGAATACAAGGATCACCTGCTGCGGGTCAGCCAGAACGGCACGTGGACCGAGTGGATCGACTTCTTCGCCCGTGGGATCGAAGAGCAATCGCGAGACGCCGCCAACCGGGCTCGGCGGCTGCTGAACCTGCAACAGGCGTATCGCGAGCGGCTTCAGAAAGTGTCGGTGTCCTCGAACGTGCTGCTGATCGCGGATCACTTGCTCCAGTCGCCGTATGTGACGATTCCGCTCATGCAAAAGCTGCTGGGAGTGACCCACCGGGCAGCGTCGATGAACGTGGCCAAGCTGTTGGAACAGGGGATCCTGCAAGAGACCGACCCCACGCGAAAGTCGAGCCGGGTGTTTCACGCTCCCGAGGTTTTGGCGCTGCTGAACGCCGATAAAGTCGACCCGCCCGAAGTGTCGAGCGAGTCTCCGTGATGACCACCGAACCCGTGAAGTCTGTCCGAAAACCCCGTCGCTGGGTTCGCTGGGTCGGTGGCCTGCTGATTGTGATCATACTGTGCGGGGGGATGCTGTTCCGCGTTCACTGGGTCAACCAGCGGTCGGACGCGGCGGTCGTTCGACTGCGAGAAGTTGCCGGTGTTGCGGATGTCATGTCGACGCCGTTTCCCTGGGCCCGATTTGTTCCGGCCCGGTTTCAATCGCTGGTGCCGCAACGTCGAGTCCCTCATCAGGTGATCTTCCATTCGGGAACCCAGAACCCTGGAAAGTACCTGCGAGACATCCCTGCACAAGGACTGGGCTATGTCACTTTCGTCCAGTCCGATCTCATACCGGAAGACTTGGATGTCCTCACTCAGTTCCCCAATCTTTTCGTACTCAGGATGAGCGAATGCCAGCTCGCCGAGGGGACGCTGCGCGGCCTCCAGAATCTGCCAACGTTGAGTGAACTGACCGTCTGGAAGTGTACGCTGTCGTCGACGGAGTCCATCGACTATGCGAGATTGTCCAATCTGCATTTCCTGCATTTGACCGGGTCCAACGCCAGCGACAGTCTCCTGCGAGGCATGGCCGACCACCCGCGACTGACCTGGCTGTATCTGGACGGGACAGCGGTCACCGACGAGGGATTGCGGGAAATCCGTCGCCTGCCCCGTCTCAATCGACTCCATCTCGGAAAGACGCGAGTGACCGGGATCGGGCTGGCGGAACTGGACTCCCCGGTCACTCAACTCAATCTGGTGGGAACACGAGCAGACGATCGGGCGATGACAGCCATCGCCCAGTTGTCGTCGCTCGAAACGCTCGATCTGGCGCGGACCAAGGTCACGGTGGTGGGCGTGCGTCACCTCCAGCAGATGCCAGCACTCGGAGATCTGGTTCTGGACCGCTGCAATGTGGGCGATGAGGTGCTGGAACCCCTGTCAGCCTTCCCCCGACCCATTCGCTGGTCGGCGATTGGAACCCGCCTGACACGGCAACAAACGATCGATGCACCACAAAGGCCGCTGTAAGTCTCTTCACTCAACTCTCAACCCACTCCAAGATCCTCATACAACGCCGTCAGCATCTCCCGGAACCGTCGGTTGTGCGGCACCTCGCCGGGGTAGCCATTCGCCACAGCGGCCACGGCCAGTCGGTGTTCCGGGTCGGCGAACCCGATACAGGACTGCGAGCCCCCGTGACCGAATGACTCTGCGGAAGCCCGCCGACCGAAACCATACGGGATCGTATTCGCCCCGTACTGATTCGAGTTGATGATCAGACCGAGCCCGAAGTCGACCGTGTGCTGAAAGGTCTGGTCGAACTGCGCCATCCGGTGCCGCGTCGTCATCTGACGCACCGACTCCGCGCTCAAGAGCGTTCGTCCCTCCCATGTCCCCTCACACAGCAGCAGCTCGTAGAACCTCGCCAGCTCCCGAATCGGCCCGCGACAACTGCTACCGGGGGCGGGAGAAGTCACCGTCTCGCGCAGGTGGCTGTGGTTCATCTTCAGCTCACCGGCCTGGGCCACATGAATGCGTCCGAGCCGCGACTCGTACTCCTCATACCGCGAATCCGGGATCGCCAGCCAGGCGTCACGCATCCCCAGCGGCTCGAAGAGGTCACTCCGCAATACCTCCGCGACCGACCGGCCTCGCAGCCGCTGAACGATCTCGCCGAGGATGAACCAGCTGCGCTGCGGGTCATAGGCCGGGGTGTCGCCCGCGACCGCCCCGGCCTTCAAGGGAGCCGCACAGATGCGGGCGATGATCTCGTCCCAGGAGGTACTCGGCCATCCGAGCGCGACCGCCTCAATCCCGGCCGTGTGGGTGAGCAGATGTCGCGTCGTCACGCGTTCCTTGCCCTGCTGGCCAAACTCGGGGATCAACTCCCGGACCGGTCGGTCGAGTTCAAGCCGCCCCTCCTCGACCAGTTGCATCGTCGCCAGTGCGGTCATCGGCTTCCCCGCGCTGAGCCACGGCAGAATGTGATCGATCGTCAGGGCCTCGCCCCGCTGATTCTCCCCAATGGCCAGATCCACCACCGGTCGCAGTTCGCGAGACACATACAGCTGCACCCCCAGATGCAGCCCGCGCGTGATCCCGCTTTGGATGACCGCGAGGGTCTGCGGGAGCCGGCTCTGGGCCGCGTCGAGGGTCGTGATGGGTGGGTTCATCCGAGGGATTGTCTCGGCGGAGGACCGGTTTCTCAACCGCTCGCCAGAGTCGTCAGGCCGATGCCGCAAGCCAGCCGGACGGCGTCAGCCCCGTGGCACTTATTTCATGGGCACTGGCACTGGCATTGTCGCCTTTTTCTCCGAAAAAGGACGTTCTTTTTCGGAGAAAAAGACGACCGTCGATGACTACTGACCGGGCAATTCGTGCCACGGAGGAGTCAGCCGCAACGCTCACCTCACGGAGCAGGGGTCGAACGAACCATCACCTCCGGATGGGCAATCCACCCCAGGAAGTACGGCTCCGAGGCATCCTTCTCGCGCAGGGCGATGAAGAACGGTTGATCGAAGACGAACCGCCGGGGTTTGATGGGGTCGAAGGGCGGCGGTTCAGCATCCCCAAAATCGCCGACGACTCCGAACTCGGCTACGGCAATGACTTCAGCCCCCTTCTCATCGAGACGAAACATGATGGACTCGGTCGCATCTTCGATGTCTCCCACAAATGGCAATCCCGCGACCGACAGTCCGAGGAGTTCGTGAAACGTCTTCTTCAATCCGAACTCCAGGATCGGGACTTCCAAACGCTCACCGCTATGGACGCTGGAATGGACCCGGTGACGGTGAGGCGACTTCAACCGTCCCGCCACATCATTCCACATCGTTCGCAATGAAGTGCCCACCTGGGTATGGGCCAGTATCACCTGATCGTGCTGAGGGCTGTTCGTGTTGAGGATCAGGATGAAGTCCTCATCACTGATGTAGTCTCCCACAAACAGTTGTTGGATCAGGACCGCGTCACCCAGCGTTCCCTGGACAGCGGGCTGAAGTCCAAACGACACCACCTCTGCGGTCTGTTTGTCGTGCTTGAACTTCAATGGAGTTGTGAACCGCTCCAGTTCATCCTCAAACGGCATCGACTTCATGAGACAGGCAAACAAGCGCAGTCGGGGAAGCCCATCATCCGTCGGGGTCTGCAGGGGCACGACCGTCTGGGGGAACTTTTGCTGAAGTTGGACTTGGAGAGCTTGCGTTTCGGCAGGCGTCCCGTCCGTCGAGACTGCCAGATAAGTCTCGGGGGACAATGCCCCGCGATCAAATGGCTCCGCATTCAGCTGACCCACAATTGGCATTACCGGCTTCGTTTGGACCGCACCACCGACTTTGTTGCGGAGCTCGTCCCAGGCGATCTGTGAGGTCGCACACCAGATCTGGTTCTTCGCAGGATCGAGTGGGACAGAAGCCGCAGCCAAAACATCCGTGCTGGCCATCTCTCCGACATCCTGAGTCTTCCAGGATTCGGGTGGTTGAGCGGTTTTGTTCAACTCATCAGGCCAGTCAGAACTGGAGTAAATCGGCTTCCCAGGACTCGGAGTGAGCAAAGACATCAGCGTCCTGTTCTCGATCTTCGTCGTGAGAAGACGGACTGACCCGTCCATCAAGGCCACGTATAAACCGGTGCGGCCGGGTGATCGGAAGGCTTCGTTCCATTCAGGAAAGCTGAGGTCGCGAGGTTTCAGCCACGTGACGAGCGGCGGTCCTTCGACCACATGAATCGTGTTCGTTGTCCCATCAGTCGCATCGCGGAAATTGATCGGATGCTGAGCGGGCCAGGCCGTTCCAGGTCCAATCACCCCATAGAAGTTCGTCTTTCCCGGCTCGGTCCCCCAGTGCGGAGATTGGAACACCTCGGGGCACTTCGCGGCCAACTCCCGGTTGTGCGGGCCATCCCACGGCTCATCGAAGCGATACTTCGCTGCCAGTTCCTTCTCTCCCAGATACGGCAGCAGCAGCGTTCGCCAGCTGTGCCACATCCGGCCATCGGGGCCTTGCACGAACGCCGGGGGAAAGGTCCGGTACTCTTCGTGATACTGGTGCAGGGCCAGTTCGATCTGCTTCAGATGGTCCTTGGTCGTCTGCTGGGCCACTGTTTGGCGATGCTGCCGAATCCCTTGAAAGAGCAGTGCCCCCACAGGTAACGCCACGACAGCGATCATCAACAGCCGCCAAAGTTTCGCTGATCGAGTCATGGTCTCTCCACCTGTGTCGCAGTGAGCCGGGTCTGCGATCCGGGTCATGAGAGTGGATACGCCGTTCCTTCAGCGAGTGTTGGAACCGAGAATGACGTTTTCCAGAGAAGACGAAGTAGCGTGGGCTTTAGCCCACGCATCCTGGAAGATAACGCTCCCGCGTGGGCTAAAGCCCACGCTACAGGGACTATTGTTGGACACCTCATGATTCAATTTGGCGAGTCTCACGCCAACACCCCCTGGATCAACTCCCCATGCACGTTCGTCAGCCGGCGTTGAATCCCGTTGTGGTAGAAGGTCAGCTTGGTGTGATCGATCCCCAGCAGGTGCAGGACCGTGGCGTGGAAGTCGTGCCAGTGCACGCGGTTCTCGGCGGCCTTCCAGCCGATGTCATCGGTCGAGCCGTAGGCCAGGCCGTGCTTCAGCCCGGCACCGGCCAGCCACGTCGAGAAGCCGTACTGGTTGTGGTCGCGACCGATGCCCAGCACATCGGAACCCGACTGCGTGAACGGGGTGCGACCGAACTCGCTGGTGAAGAGGAGTAGTGTGTCTTCGAGCATCCCGCGCTGACGCAGGTCGCGGATCAGCCCGGCCAGCGGCTTGTCGATGCGAAGAGCCTCCTGGCCGTGGTTCTTCTTCATGTCCTCGTGGCCGTCCCAGTTGATGCGCGGCGAGCCGAACGCTCCGCCGGAGTAGAGCTGGACGAACCGCACGCCCTTCTCCAAGAGCCGCCGCGCCAGCAAACACGAACGCCCGAAATCGCGAGTCTCGTCCTGGTCGAGGCCGTACTGCTGGTGGATCGCCTCCGTCTCGCCCGCGAGGTCAGTCACCTCCGGCACAGCCAGTTGCATCCGCGCCGCGAGTTCATAACTCCGAATGCGGGCCGAGAAGGCGTCCTCCGCTCCGTGCCGCTCCAGGTGCTGGCGGTTCATCCGGTCGAGCAACTCGCGCGAGGCGACATCGGTCCCCGCTGCGATGGGCCGCGCGGGGACGAGGTCGTCGACGGCCTTTCCCTGGCTGCGGAGGATGACCCCCTGATGACGAGCGGGGAGGAACCCGTTGGTCCAGTTGATCGACCCACCCGCGGGCAGTCCGCGCGGGTCGGGGATCACGACATACGCCGGCAGGTCTTCGGTCTCGGCCCCCATCCCATACGAGAGCCACGCCCCCGCCGTCGGGAACCCGTTGAGCCGGAACCCGCTGTTCTCCTGGAACGTCGCCGGGGTGTGGTTCGAGGTCTCCGCGAACATCGAGCGGATCACCGTCAACTCGTCCGCCACCCCGCCCAGATGCGGGAACAGCTCCGACACCCACAGCCCCGACTGACCGCGCTGCTTGAACTCCCAATCGCTTTGCCGCAACAGTCCGATCTGACCGAAGAAGACATCCGCCGACTCGATGCCGCCGAACTTCTTGCCGTGATACTGGGCCAGTTCCGGCTTGTAGTCGAAGCTGTCGACCTGGCTCAGGCCGCCGAACAGGTTGATGTGGATGGCCCGCTTGGCCTTTGCCGGATGATGCGGCCAGGGGACAGAGGCTTCCGGAGGAGTCCCCCCTGCTCTCGCAACATCGGGACAGATCAGCGCCGCGAGCGCTGCCCCGCCGATCCCGTGGCCGACCCAATCCATGAACTCGCGACGCCCCAAGAGCGGCTGGCGTAAGCCTGCCGAGGCGTTCGATGCAGTCTCGGTGCGGTGGCTCAAAACGGACTCTCCCCACGAGCGGACGACCCAGCGCCGACCTGGGGGGCATCATATCAACGGCAGCGAGTCCGTGGCAGCGGAGGGGTAACTGCTGCCCGTGGGTTCGCACTATCACTCGGTCAAGGCTTGATTTGGGGGTTGGAGTCCAGCCTTTAGGCTGCTCCGGAGCAGGCTAAAGCCTGAACTCCAACCCCCATTCTGAGTCCTGACAAGGCATTACGGAGCCGGAACGGGGTCCGGGGCCACTGGTGTCGGAGCGGCTTCCGTCGGCAGCAATGCCGGAGCGGGAGCCACCCTGACCGGTGCGGATGTCGGTGCGGCGGCGGCAGGGGCCACAGATGGCCTCTGGGCCTGGCTCGCGTCCCAACCCGCATCGATCGACAACAGCTTGAGTGCCGATTGCACACTGCTCAGATGGCTCGTCGCCGAAGCCGATCCCCCACCGGTCGGCTTCCAGCTTTCAATGATGGGGGCTGCCTGGGCCACGATCGCATTCATGTCCGAGAGCGCGGACAGCAACGCCGCCGAGTCAGCAGCACCATCCGGGTGGGCGAGCTGCTGTGCGCGGCCGATGACCGAATAGGTATCGCGGTACACTTCGTTGAATTGCGGGTTGTCCCGATAGGAATCCGACAGTGCGATGCACAACTGATTCGTACGCTCGGCGACCGCGCCAGCCAACTCGGGGATGTGAGCCCGCCCCCCCAAGCTGACGCCGGGGAGGTTGGTCCGCTGTCCATTGTCTTGTGGCGCAATCGAGATGCGGTTTGTCGACTGGACACTTGGGGATTGATAGATGATTGAGGAGGATGAGTACACCGGGGAGGATGTCACATAGCGCGGGGTCACGTACACCGGTGTGACCACTTGAGGGGTCACGTACCGGGGCGTGACGTAGACACTGGTTCCGCCGTAGCCATAGCCCGACCCGTAGTTCGAATAGCCGTACGAGGGGTACGAATTGTAGTAGCTGTTCCCATACAGGGAGTTCCCGTAGCCATTTCCGTAGCCGCCGTAGCCATTTCCATAGCCACCGTAGCCACCATAGCCACCGTAGCCACCGCTGCCGAAGCTCAATCGGAACCCACCGCCGCCAAAGGAGCCCCCGCCCCCGCCGTGGTGATGATGATGGGAGGAGCCGCCGGAGCCGCCGCCATGATGATGCTGGGCGAACAGAGGTTGGACCGCACCACCCACCAACACCAGAACCAACGCGAGGCCACCGGATTTGAGGAACCGAGTCAACATGAGAAACTCCCGAAAGGCCCACTGTGCCCAGGCGAAGAATGCCGCACTGACCACACCGACTTGACCGGGACATTCTACCCCTGCCGGTCAGGGACAGCGAGAGGAGATCGGTTTTCCGAAATGCTAGAACGCCCGCTTGAGCGAGCGTCCCTCGTTCTGGCGTAGAACGGAATTCATTCCGTTCTCTTCACGCCCCAGCGGTCGGTCGGTCCCGGATCAGTCGGGAGCCTCACTCCTCGTTCGTCATCTCCCGTCCGCGAATCTCGCGGAACTGCGGGCTGCGGACGATGGCTTCGAGGGCGAGGCCGACGCGGTGGTCGTTCTGGCTGAGTTGCTTTTGCATCTCGGCCAGCAGCGGCTCGTCCGACAAGAGCACCGCGCGGCCCAGCGAATACCCGAGCAGCTTCTTGGTGAACTGCCGGACGAAGGCCTCGCGGCGGGTCGTGCCGAGGTAGTGCTTCAATTCATCTAACCCGGCAATCGGGGTCCCATCGAACAGGACCGTCTTCGTATCGATCGGCAAACCCGCAGCATCCTGTATCCGCAGCCGCCCGATGGCATCGAACCCTTCCAGGGCGTACCCGAACGGGTCGATGCGCAGATGGCACTTCGCACACGCCGGATCGCTGCTGTGGCGGTGGGTCATCTGGCGTTCGGTCAGCCCCTCGGTGACGGTTTCGCCCAGGACCGGGACGTTCTTCGGTGGCTTGGGGAGCTTCTCACCCAGCATCACCTCGCTGAGCCATGTCCCGCGCAGGATCGGGCTCGTCCGCGAGGCACCCGACTGCTTCGACATTGTCGTGGCCAGCGACAGGATGCTGCCGCGGGCGTGCTGGCGGACCCCCTCCACACGCCGCCACTGCGGGCCAGTCACGCCGGGGATGTTGTAGTGCTGGGCCAAGTCCTCATTGAGGAACGTCGCGTCCCCATCGACCAGTGACAGCAGCGACCGATCATTCTGAAACAGATCAGTCAGCACCAGCAGCGACTCCTCATACATCGCCCCGCGCAAGGCATTGAACGTCGGGAAGTGCCGCTCACTCTTCTCGTTGTGATTCTCGAAATCATGGATGTGCAGCCAGTGCGCCCCGAACTCCGTCGCCAACCGGCGGGCCTTCGCATCCTCCCGCATGCGCTTCGCCTGAGCCGCCAGCGTGTCGGGATCGCGCAGCTTCCCGGCTGCGGCCAGGGACAGCAGTTCCGCATCCGGCCCCGTCGACCAGAGAAAGTAACTGAGCCGGCTGGCGAGTTCGGAGTCGCTGACCGGAGCGGCCTGGGTGCCGGGGCCGGGGGTCTCGATGTGGTACAGGAAGGCTGGCGAGATCAGCACCTTCGCGAGGGTGAGATGCAGCGCCTCGTCGTGGCTGAGTTCCTCCGACCGCAAGACGGCATAGAGCGACCGCAGCTCGCTGGCCTCATCGCCGAGGAGCGGTCGACGATACGCCTTCGCGGCGAAGTCGATGACGGCCTCGAGTTGCTGCGGCTCGTTGTCGATGAGTCGCTGGCGGAAGGCATCGGCGTTGTCCTTCACCGGCTTCCGCAGCGGGTCGAACTTCGGCAGCATGTCGGGCCGGTCCTGGGTCGCGAACTGATACAGTTGGGTGAAGGCAGTGACCATCTCCAGAGGTTCTTGAGCGACGTAGAAGTGCTCGTCCCACATCGTGTCGAGTGCGGCGGACTGCTCATCCGTCAGCATCAGCCGCCGCAGTTGGTCGTCCTCGCGGTAGTACAGCAGCAGCGTCACCACCTCGTCAACGGGGACGATTTGCGTATAGCAGAGTGTCGGCGGGAAGAGGTTGCGGAAGTCATTGAAGGCGGCTTCGATCCGCTGGCGAGCGGGGCTGCCGTCGTTCGTAATGAACGGCGTGGCGGTGGGGAAAGCGGTCGAGGCGGGACCGGTTTGGACGGCCAGTCGCACGGAGCCGTCGCGTCCGGTCTCGGGGTGCAGGAAGCCCGACACCACGAACTCCGACCCGGCCACGAGTTCCGCCGGGAGTCGCATCTCGATCACGTCGGGAGCATGCACGCACAAGCTCGCCGGTTCGGTCGCGCGGCCATCGGGGCACTGGCCGAACCGAGCTTGAGGCAGGCCCCACTTCGACTCGTGGGCTGTGTGGGAGTCAGCGGATTTGTTTGCCACCGCACTGAACACCGCGGCCATGAACGGGCCGCTGATCGACCGGAGTTGCTGTGAGAGAACCGCCTCGGGGGAGTCCTTGGCGAGTGAGGCCGGGTCGCCTTGCAGGACGCGCTGGACCTCACCGGCGAGGCGTTGCTTCTCGGCGGGATCGCTGGCGGCCTGCCACTTGGCCAGGACTGACCCTTCGGGGATCACGTGCCCTGCCCCGCTGCCATTCGCGGGTTCGGAGAAAAAGTGCCATACCTCTTTGTTCCCCTGCGAGTCGGCGTGCGGGTTCCCGGCCAGGATGTCCGGCGAGACATCCTTCCACAGGTTCCACTCCGTCGTTCCATCGCTCAGCGTCAGGTCGATCGAGGTCAGGTCGCACGAGTGGTTGTTCTCCTTGGGGCTGATGATGAGGGCAATCACATCGCCGGGCCGCACCGCGACGGTCTCCAAAGGAACCACATGCACCGGGGTGGCTCTCTGGCTCTCCCCGGAATCTAGCCGTTGCTTCGTGTTCCCGCGTCGCAACTCCAGTGAGTACGCGACACCGTTCCCACATTCCGGGTGAGCATGCTGCACCAAGGCGCTGATCCTCAGCGCCGCTGCCACCGGACTCCGCCAGCCAACGGCCACCGAGATCGTCGGGGCCGGGTGAACCACGACACTGTGCGGCTTGACGTTGCCGGGAACGCGGACGTGCTGGTCGGACGAATTCGCAACCACGCTGAGGGCGTCATCGCCGACCCAGCCCTTGATGAAGTCATACGCTTCGGCCTTCTCTTGCTTGCGGGTGATCGGCGTTCCAATCGTCGCCGGTCCGCCGGTGCCGATGCCCAGGTACTCCAACCATGCGGCCAGTGAATCGGCGTCGACGCCATGCTTCTTGGCCAAAGGTTCGAGTTCAATCGTCGCTGTCGACTGCCCCGCTTCGGCAGCAGCGGCGAGGCACTGGGCCGCTTGAGCGAAGTGGCGCTCGCGGCTCTGGGCGAGTTCATCGGCGACCCGACCCACATCCTTGAGCAGCAAGTCCGGCCGCCCTTGGGCCACAAACCTCGGTCGCTCCCACAGCACGTCATCGCCCGTATTCCCGTCCCCGGCATCATCCGACTTCAACGAGAGGACCACCTCACCGGTCGCATTGGCGGGAAGCTTCACACGAAACTCCTGCCGCGCGATCAGCGGACTGACCGGGACCAGCCACGCCTTGATCTCCGGTTGCAGGCCGATCTGGCCGACCGAGTTGAACTTGAACAGCGCCGCCTGCCACGGGGTGATGAGTTCCAACAGCTGCGGCAGATCGTTCGGCTGGGCAGTCTTCCACTTCGCCCGCAATGGATCAAGCAGCAGGCTCGGCTCCCCTCTCCCCCCGGGAGAGGGGCTGGGGGTGAGGGCGAGCATGTCCCACACTGTCCGCAAATACTTCGGACTCAACCCCCGAGCCTCCGCCACCGCTTCCATCGTCTTGCCGCCCGACGCGAGCGCCTCGCGTTCCTCAATCGTCGCCAACAGATACCGCTCCACCGGCAACCGACCTCCGCGATTGGTATTGAACTGCACCCCTTGCAGATTCACCGCCGCCCCACCGCCATCGCCACTGTAGCGACTATACAACCCACGAATCTTGGCCAGCGATTCGTTGGTCCAATCCCGCCGGGAGTTGTACGGCGAGAACCGCATCCCGTCCGGCAGGAGTACCGCATGCGACGCGACCTCCTTGGCCGCGTCGAGGTACTTCGTCAGCAAGGCCGGTGACATCACCAGCGAGTTCCCCACATTCGTGAACCCTTCCCCCGAAGCACTATCCACCGGGAACTCCTTGGCCGGGTCAAGCGTCGCGATCCCGGTCAAATCCCGCAGCGTATACGTGTACTCGGCATTACTCAGCCGCCGGAGTACCACCGGACCCGGATCGCCCGCATGGGCAGCCGCCTCGATGGTGAGGTGCCGCTTGACCCATGCTTGCAGCGTGGCCCGCTCGGCTGCGGTCGGTTGCTTCGAGTCTGGCGGGGGCATCTGCTCACTGCTGAGCATCTCGCCAATCTTCTGCCAGACCTTGGTGTGTTTGCGGACCTGGGTGAGGTCGGTGAACGCCGCGAGGTCGATTTCCGCTTCGAGCGTGTCGCCGGAGTGACACTCGTAGCAGTACTGCTTGAGGAGCGGTTGCACGTCGGACTTGTACGAGTCGTTGAGCTGTGCCGAGTCCTCGGCCCGCGTGAGCGAGGTGAAGAGCAGTAGCAACAGGCACGCGAGTACGTGGGACGGGCACATTTGCCCGTCCGTCTTGCGCAACGAGGGGTAATTCACCACGGAGGCACGGAGGCACGGAGAGGAGGAAGTCAACGCAAAGCCGCAAGGGCGCAAAGACGCCAAGGGAAGAGACATATCGTTCAGTCCTTTGCGCCTTTGCGCCTTCGCGTCTTGGCGTTGAATTCTTGTGTTCGTGTCGGACATGTCGATCTCCACTCGGGGACGGGCAGGATTGCCCATCCTACGACGGACGGGCAAATGTGCCCGTCCCACGTCACGTCACAGCCGCCCGCGACAGCACCTCGCCACGTTCGCGGATGGCATCATCAATCTCGGCCAAGTCCTGCTCGGTGAGGACCAGATCCATCGCACCCGCCGACTCCTGAATCTGGTCGGGGCGCTTGGCTCCGCACAGAGCCACAGTAACTCCCGGCCTTTGGATCGTCCATGCGGTCACGAGTTGGGCCAGCGGGCAACCGTGCCGGGCGGCAATCGGACTCAACTTGTCCAGGAAGTCGTGGGTCTGGTCCCACTGGTCGCCCTGGAACACCGGGTACTTCTGGCGACCATCCTTCGGATCCCACACATGGTCACGGGCCAGCTTCCCAGCCAGGAACCCTTTCATCAGCGGCCAGTAGACAGCCACCGAGACCCCGTGCTGCTGGCACCACGGCAGCCGCTCGGACTCGATCTCGCGTTGCAACATGTTGAAGTGCGGCTGGTCGGCAGAGATGGGGCAGACGGCGTGAAACGCTTCGTACTGGCTGATCTGCGAAAAGTTCGAGACGCCAACGGCCCGCACCTTGCCCGCTTCGAGCAGTTCCTTCAGCGCCCCTGCCGACTCAGCGATCGGAACACTCGGGTCCGGGGCATGCAGGTAATAGAGGTCGATCACCTCCATGCCCAGCCGCTGCAGGCTCTCGTCGCACTGCCGACGAATCGTCTCGGGCCGGGCGTCCTTGACCTGCTTCTGATCCCGCCCCCAGTGGATGCCGCACTTGGTGGCGATCACGACCTCTTTGCGATGAGGCCGCAGCACCCGCCCGACCAGCTTCTCGCTCTCGCCGTCGTAGCCGTAGCAATACGCCGTGTCGAAGAAGTTGATCCCGGCCTCGAGTGCCGCCGCAATCGTGGCCAGGCTGTCGGCCTCCGTGACCCCAACACTCGTGATCCCGGCGATCGGCCAGCAGCCCAGCGCGACCGGCGAGACCCACAGATCGGTTTGGCCAATACGACGACGTGTCATGAGGAATCCAGTCAGATTGGCGAGCCCCCGGTGTGAGCCGGGGTGTCCGAGGAATCAGGTGACAAGCAATGGCTTAGCATCGTTCGAGAAACAAGAGTCGTCTTTCGCTCCGCGAAAGACCGGCCTTTCGCGGAGCGAAAGGCGACAATCAGTCAGTTATTCCTCGAACGATCCTTACACTCTCTGGCGGGAACACCCCGGCTGACGCCGGGGGCTCGCTGGATCACCCCAACTGATGATTCACATCGACCCACGTCTTCTTCTCCGCCGATTCGAGCACCGCATCGGCCACACCTTGGGCCAATGCCCCGTGGTCGAACCCCGGCACAGCGGGCCGGTCTTCGACGATGGCCGAGGTCAACTCGTACACGAGGTCATACCGGAAGACGGTACTCGGCACGCCTTCGTCCGGGTTGCGGGGGCTGCCTTCGATGACGAGGAACTCGCGCGGGACCGGGACCGTTTCCATCGTCCCGCCGTGCTTGCCCATCAGGATCGTGTTCGGCTCGGTCAGTCGGTACACAGCTGAGCCTTGCGACCCGTTGATCTCGGCCCACTCCCAGCCGAAGCCGTTGTTGTGGTGCCCCTTGGCGAGCGTGGTTCCTTCCCACACGCCGACGGCTCCGTTCTTGAAGCGGCCAATCAGAGCGGACCAGTCGTCGACATTGGACGGCTCGCACGCCTTGCCGTCGGCTGTGGTCGTGCGCGGGGCGAAGGTCGCGACCGCTCCGGTGATCGACTCGATCGGTCCGCACAGGTCCATCGCAAAATCGATGCGGTGGATCGTCATGTCGAACAGATCGCCCGCTCCAGCCAGGTGCTTGTACTGCCGCCAGCCCCAGCTCGTCTCGGGCCAGTCGAGGAACCGCTGGCTGCGGAAGTGCCGAATCTCGCCGAGGGCTCCGGTCTGGACGAGGTGCCGCAAGTATCGCATCGACGGAGCGAAGCGGTAGGTGAACGCCGTCATGTGCTTGAGGTGGTTGTCCCGTGCGGCCCGGAACATCTCGGCCGACTGTTCGAAGTTCAGCCCCAGCGGCTTCTCGCACATCATGTGCTTGCCGCCCTGGGCACAAGCCAGGACGATCTCGTGATGCGTGAAGTTCGGCGT
This sequence comes from Planctomycetota bacterium, assembly GCA_043778825.1. Taxonomy (GTDB): domain Bacteria; phylum Planctomycetota; class Planctomycetia; order Planctomycetales; family Planctomycetaceae; genus TH-plancto1. The sequence goes on from JAYWFM010000230.1 coordinate 19,709, forward strand.
GGCGATGATCACCGCGTCGATGTCGGGATCGTTGGCGATGTCCTGGTACTTCGTGGTGATCTTCGAGATGCCCCAGTCCTTGACCCGTTGCTGGAGCAGCGTCTCATTGGGGTCACAGATGGCCACGAGTTCGGACCGCTGGTCGAGGCGGATGCCGGGGACGTGGTGGTAATCGGAGACGGCACCGGCTCCGATGATGGCGTAGCGGACTGGCATGGTGGGGAGGGGGCGAAGGGAGGAGGGGGGAGGGGAGGAGGGGAGGAGGGACAGAGGCTTATGATGGCGGGCGAGAGGCGGGGTGACAATCGAAGGGGTGGGCCGCTCACTGTGTCGCCTTTTGCTCCGCAAAAGAGCGTCCTTTTTCGGAGAAAAAGGCGACAAACCCCGAGCCGCTCACTCGGTGGGGTCGAACCGGCTGCCAACGATGGCGGGGTAACCGCGGAGGAATTCGGCGATGGCCATCGGGCGTTTGCCGACGGGTTGGAGGCGTTCGATTGGCAGGCTGCCATCGGCACATTTCACGCGGAGGGATTTGCCGTCGTTGTGGACCACGGTGCCGGGGGCGTGGTCGCTGGTGTCCGGGTATGGATCTGGCGTGACTTCGAGGATCAGGACTCGCAGCGGAGGGCGGCCCTCGATTTTGAGGAAGGCGTACGGCATCGGCCACGGCTGCATCGCGCGGACTTGGCAGTCGATCTGCTGGCCCGTTTGGGACCAGTCGATGGCTCCGAATTCTTTCTTGAGCTTGGGGGCCTTGGTGACGAGAGACTGGTCCTGCAGCGTGCCGGTGAGTGGGCCGCGTTCGAGATCATCCAGGAACTGGAGCGTGACCGGGGCGACGAGATCGGCCATGCGAATTTCGAGTTCCCCGGCGGTCTCGCGCGGGCCAATGGGAGTCTTGACGGTCGCCAGGATCGGCCCGGCATCGAGCCTGGGTTCGATCTTGAAGATCGAGACGCCGGTTTCCGTCTCTCCCTTCCAGACGGCGTACTGAATCGGGGCCGCTCCACGGTACTTGGGGAGCAGTGAGGCATGCAGGTTGTAGCACCCCTGCGGAGGAACGCCGATCACTTCCGCCGAGAGAATCTGCCCGTAGGCAGCCACCATGAACAGGTCGGCGTGGAGCGCTCGCAGTGGGGCCAGACTCTCTTCGGTGTTGATGTTCGTGGGCTGCAGGACCGGGATACCGCGCGCGATCGCAAACTCCTTCATGACGTTGGCGTGGACGCGACCTCGGGCATCGAACCGGTCGGGCTGGGTGACCAGTCCGACGACGCTGTGGTGAGAGTCAGCCAGAGCTTGGAAGCTCGGCAGGGCGAACTCGCCGGTGCCGAGCATGGCGATGCGGTAGGGCATGGGGGGGGGGATCGTTGAGGGTTGAGGGTTGAGGGTTGAGGGGCAGTAGGAGGACAGTTCGCGACTCCACCTATCCCGAAGGGATTCCAGCGAATAGCCGGTGGTCAGCGCAGCGCCACCACCGGAGAAAGGACGTGAGTCGGTCCCTATCCCGAAGGGATTGAAGCCGTCTTTCGTATCAATTCCGATTCTCAGTAGCGACCTTCGCCAGAACGTGGGCGACTGATCTTGGCGTCATCGGTGGTCGACAGACTTCCGAGGTCTCGGAAGACTTCGGAAGTCTTCCCTTCTGTTCCGACGCGGGTTCCGGTTGCCCACGTTCTGGCGAACGTGGCTACGGGGAGATTACACGCCGAACAACGGAGCAAACCTTGACCGCAGGTGCGTCAACAGTGGCTCGGCGGAGAGGGGGCGGCCGGTGACTTGCTCCACGAGGACGGATGCGCGGTGGTGCATGCCGTGGCGGTGGATCTTCTGGTTCAGCCACTCCTTGAGCGGCTGGAACTCGCCCCGCGCGAACATCGTCGACAGGTCGCCGAGTTCGGTCTTGGCCTGCTCGAAGAACTGCGAGGCGTACATGTTGCCGAGGGCATACGTCGGGAAGTATCCCAGCAGTCCGGCGCTCCAGTGGACATCTTGCAGGCAACCCAGCGCATCGTCTGGCGGAGTCATGCCGAAGTATTCGCGGAACCGTTCGTTCCAGGCGGTTGGCACATCGGCGGGTTGCAGGTCGCCGTTGATGAGGGCCTGTTCCAGATCGAACCGCAGCATGATGTGCAGGTTGTACGTGACCTCATCGGCCTCCACGCGAATCCAGGAGGGCTGGACATTGTTGATGGCGAAGTGAAAGTCGTCGAGCGAGGTGCTGCCGAGGGCTTCGGGAAACGACGCTTGGGCGTGAGGATAAAAGAATTCCCAGAAGGCGCGGCTGCGACCGACGAGGTTCTCCCACATGCGGGATTGGGATTCGTGAATGCCGAGCGAGGCCGCGTCTCCGCAGGCGAGGCCGAACTGGGCGGGGTCGAGACCCTGCTCGTAGATACCGTGCCCGGCTTCGTGCAGAACGCCGAAAAACGCCCCCGGAAAGTGATGCTCGTTATAGCGTGTTGTCAGACGGCAATCGCCGGGGCCGATCCCGCTGCAGAATGGGTGGGCCGAGGTATCGAGACGACCTCGCTCGAAGTCAAAGCCAATGGCGGCTGCGGCGCGTGCGGCAAAGCTGGCCTGGGTGGCGATGGGGTAGGAGCGGGTGAGGATCGAGGTGTCGGGGCGTCGACTGGAGTCGCGAATGGTGGCCACCAGCGGGACCAGCTCCCGACGCAGAGACGTGAAGACGCGCTGGATGTCCGAGGTCAGCGCACCGGGTTCGTAGTCGTCGAGCAGCGCATCGTACAACACGCCCGACTCCGCTCCGACGGCTTGTGCCTCCTGCCGCTTGAGGCCGATCGTCTTCTCCAGCCAGGGGAGGAACTGTTTGAAATCCTTCGCCTTCTTCGAGGCGACCCAGGCTTGTTGAGCGAGCGTGGCACAGCGGGACAACTCTTCGACCAGCGATTGATCGAGCTTGCGGGCGCGGTCGTACTTGCGACGGGCCTCGCGGACGTTGGCGGCCACCATCGAATCGGGACCGCCGAGAGCTGACTCGTCTTGCAGTTGATCGAAGTAGTCACCGATCTCGGGGCGGGTGCCGCGTTCATGGGCCAGTCCGGCGATCTGGGCCGACTGATTCGCGCGGTGCTCCGCTCCCCCGGGGGGCATGAGCGTCTGCTCGTCCCAGCCGAGCAATCCCAGTGTGGATTTCAGCAGCGCGACCTGGCGGAGTTCGCTGAACAAACGACTGGCGACATCGAGAGGGGAAGAGGGCACGGGGGCTCCTTGAGGCGGGCGAACTGACGGTGGATGAATGCACTGTAGCGAATTCCCAGTGTTTTCAACGACCTCAGCTGTTGACCGATTGCAGCAATCGTGACTTCTTGGAAATCTGGGAAATATTTACCGCACGCTCGGAAACAAGACATAGGTTTGTGTGTTCCGAGAGTGACGGCCTGATGAAACAGATGGCCAGCACGAACGGAACCTTGTTCACTCGGCAACGGGTGAACTCGACTCCATGGGAAATCGGATTGTGGGTCGGCGGGGGATGTACCTCGTCGAGAACACGGTCCAAGTGGGTTGCGGTGCGTGAGAGACACCACAGCCGTCATTCGAGAGGATAGAGACATGTTGGCATCCGTTGTGAAGTTCCTGAAGAGCGAAGATGGCCCGACCGCTGTTGAGTACGCGGTCATGCTGGCTCTGATCGTCATCGTCTGCCTGACCGCCATCAAGGCTGTCGGCACCAATGCGAACGCCCGGTTCAACCAGGTTTCGAATCAGTTGACGTGATCACTGGCCGGAAACGGCCTGACCGACACACTGACAACCGTTCTGCGGGGCTTCGGCCCGGCAGGACGGTTGTTCGCATTGGGGGGGGGAACGTTGAGGGTTGAGGGAATGAGAAACTCGATTCGCTCTCCCCTCTGTCGCTCAACGCTCCCCCCTCAACCGATTCTCCAGAATCTCAAAAAGTTCTTTTTGACCTCTCTCCCGTGCGACCTAGGCTTGATGACTCCGTGAGCGCGGGTCGGACCTCATCGGTCCCGACCGCTCCCGGAACACCGATTCAATTGGAGCACTCATGATTCCCTTCTGGCTGCCTTTTGAACTCACTCCCCTTCTTGGTGCGGCCTCCATGGCCGCTGGGAGCCTGCTGTGGTTCCTGGCGGGTGGTGTTCGTTCCTGATCCCCTCTGGAGATGCCCGAGCGGCATCCGGACTCCATCACGATCGATTCGCGGGCCGGAGGCTTCGCAAGCGTGATGGAGAGATTCCCCCTCATCTGAAAGGTCGACACACATGGATTGGCACAGCATTCTCGTGGACAACTGGCACGTCAAACTCGTTGCGGTGGTCATGATCTGGGCGGCCTGGATCGATGGCAAAGAGCTGCGTGTGCCGAACTGGCTGACCTTTCCAATGGTCCTGACGGGCCTGATCTACGGCACGTGTGTCGGGGGGTGGGAAGGTCTGGGAGCCGCTCTGCTCGGGATGACGGTCGGGCTGATTACGATGCTGCCGATCTATGCGGTGGGCGGCATGGGAGCGGGCGATGTGAAGCTGATGGCGGGGCTGGGAGCCTGGCTGGGGTGGAACGTCGCGTTCAACGCCTTCATCTGGACGGTGTTTACCGGAGCCGCGATGGCCCTGGTGATGGTGGCCTACTCGGGCCAATGGACGAAGCACTACGGTCAGTTCCTGATCATCTGGCACGAGTGGACCACGATTCGTGATCCGAAGAAGCTCTCGGAGATCGCCGCCGAACGGAAGCCCCGGATGTACCTGCTGCCGTACGGGATTCCGATGACGGTGGCGTCCATCGCCTACTTCTTCTACGCCGGAATGATGTAGTCGCCACCTCGCGGGAGCGACTGCTCCGGCAGAAACCGCCGATGCCCCGTGTGATGGACACATGACGCGGGGTGTCACGGCTTGACGACCGGAAAGTCGAGCCAGCGGGACAAGTCGTTCCGACCATTCGAATCGTCACAACCCGCATAATGTGAAGTGCTGGTCCTGTCGCAGCCGATGTTGTTCACGGGTCGAAATGTTTTCGGCTCCGGGAACGACTTGGACACAGGTCCCCCTCCCGGAGTGAAGCCACATGAAACCCAAGGCACTGATGTTGTTGGCCGTCGCCATTGGCTGTGGTCTGGTCGCGATGCTGGGAGTCCAGCAGGCGATGCAGGGCAGCCAGAAGGAAGTGGTCATCGAGACCCGCAAGGTCTTGCTGGCCGTCAAGGACATCAAAACGGGCGAACGTCTCTCAGAAGAGAACGTGGCCCTGACGGAAGTCCCCGTGACGACCCTGGAGGGTCTCAAAGGCGACGTGGTTCTGAAGGTGGAGGATTACGAAGAGCGTTCTCTGACGATGTCCGTGTTGGCCGGTGACCCGATTCGCAAGTCCAAGATGAGCGAAAAGGGGATGTACGGGGCCTCGCAGGCGATTCCGAAAGGGATGCGGATCTTCACCATGGTGGCCAACGACACACAAACACACAGCGGAATGCTGCGTCCCAGCGACAAGGTCGATGTCACAGTCACCTTCACCGCGCGGAACGGCGGCACGGTCAACAAGGTGCTGTTGGAGTGCATCGAAGTCTTTGCCTGCGAGAACAAGACGGTCAACAGTGAAGATGGGAAGAACGAACAGCGGGCCCGCAATGTCTCGCTGCTCGTGACCCCGGAACAGGATGGATTCGTCAAGATCGCGCAGTCCAAGGGTCAACTGGCCTTGTCGCTTCGGAACCCGGACGATGACGAGGTCGTCAATGCCAACGGAGTCAACTCCCAGGCACTGGATGACCTGCAGCATTCGATCGGCAACGACGATGTGCCGGGATACGCGCGGGGTCGGTACCAGGATCTGGATGACGAAGGGAAAGCTCCCGATGCGAAAGCAGAGGCTGCGACTCCCGTCGAACCGGTTCCGGCACCAGTAGACTCCACCCCCGCAGCCCCGGGCAATGTGCAGGGTTTCCTGAATCAGGGGGCGGTGGCCTCCGTCGATCCGCAGAAAACCAATCGCTGGACCATGAAGATCTACAATGGCAATGAAGCCGTGCGTGTCGACGTGGAAGATGTCCCACCGGAAACGACAGCCGCTCCCACGAGTGGTGGCGTTCCCGGAATGTTGAAGAGCCTGTGGTCGTCCGGTCAGAAATGACAGCGGCCACTTCCCGCAATCGGGGATCGATTGCGTCACGAGTTCCAAGAGATGTGCATGACGCCAGTGTCTGAAGGCAGGGTTTCACGGAGACGTGGAACCCTGCCTGATGTCCGTCGCATGCGGTTCTTTTCGAGGTGCAAGGATGTCAACCTCCAAGCAACGAGGCTGGAGTTTCGGAATTCGCTCGATCGGCTGCTGGGCGACCCTGCTGGTCGCCGGTGCGGTGCCGCTGGCCGCACAAACATCCGCGCCCGCCAGTCCGGCTCCCGCAGAGGAAGTCCGCGATTCGGAACCGGTGTTTCACGTCATGGCTCCGGAGAGCAAAATCTCCGTCATTCATTTACAGTCGCGGACCCTGGAGTTCTCCAAGCGGATCAAAGAGGTCGACGGCTTTAATCCCGAGATTTTGAATGTCACTCCCGTCTCGCCCACCAAAATCCGGCTCCGGGCCGAGACCACGGGGGTGACCTCCATGACCGTCGTGGATGAGACGGGCGCAATCTACACCGTGGAAGTTTTGGTCGAAGGGGACGTGCGCGAGCTCAAGGCGTACTTGCAGCGGCTGTTCCCCAGTTCCGTCATCGACGTGGTGTCATTACGGGACAGTGTCGTGCTGCGGGGCTGGGTCACGGATCCCCAATCGATCCCCCAGATCATGGCCATCGCCCGGCAAATGTACCCGACGGTGCATAACCAGATGCAGGTCGGCGGGGTGAATGTGGTCCAACTGCACGTCAAGATTCTGGAAGTCCAGCGGTCCAAGGTCAAGCAGTTGGGGTTCAACTTTGTCGCTTCGGGCCAGAAATACGCGCTGGCCAGTACCGTCGGGGGATTGGTCCCCCTGTCAGGCATGACGGCTCCCTTTGGGGGACCGCCCGTACCGTCTGTCGGCGCGGCTCTCAATTCGCCATTGCAATTTGCGATCACGGGGAACTCGGACCGCTTTCAAGGCTTCGTCGACGCCCTGACCAACGAAGCCCTGGCCAAGGTGCTGGCCGAACCGACGCTCGTCACCACCAGTGGTCGTCCTGCGTCGTTGCTGTCCGGGGGTGAGTTTCCGATTCTGGTGCCGGGCGGGGTCGGGACCGTTTCGATCCAGTTCCGAGAGTTCGGGGTGCGGATGGAAGCCATTCCGACGGTTCTCGGAAATGGACGATTGAGACTCGATGTGGCTCCCGAATTCAGCGAACGCGACTTCAGCAGTTCGGTCACCGTCGGGGGATTGGTTGTCCCGGGGATCAATACCCGCCGGGTGAATACCCAGGTGGAAATGAACTTTGGGGAAACGATCATGATCGGCGGGCTGATCTCCCAAAAACGCATTACGACATCCACCAAGATCCCGATCCTCGGGGAACTCCCCATCATCGGAGCCGCCTTCAGCCGCAAGACGCACGAAATGGGAGAAACGGAACTCCTGATCATGGTCACCCCCGAGATGGCCGGGGCCATGCGACCCGACCAGGTGCCGCACAATGCTCCCGGCTGGTTGCAGGATGAACCGACCTCCAAGGAACTCTTCCTGGATGGCATGCTCGAAGTCCCCAGCTACGGACCCGACTGCGAAGGGTGCCAGAACTGCCAGCCCGGTGGGATGAACTATGGCAACGGCATGCCCGGCATGATTCACGAGGGAGCGACCAATTGTGCGCCACTTGAAAATCGGGATCCGATCGACTCGCCCCCTCTGGATCCGGACCAGAATCCGCTGCTCCTTCCGACCGATCCTCTCGCCGGAGAGATCCAGACGATGAGCGGACGGACCGGAGATCGACGAGTGATTCAGGCGGGCGGTGACCCCTTCCGGGTTCCCACCCGCCGCGAGATCCCCGCATCCCACTCTCCCCCCTCCCAGTCCGGTCGAGCCGAGATGTCCGAAGATTCAAAACCGGCCACGAGTCACACTCCGAGTCGGTCTCTGCCGGGCCTGATCGGCCCCCTGCGTCCCAATTCCGCCCGCCCCACAGGCTCATCACCCACCAAGGCTCCCGCTTCGAAAAGCGTACGCGGCTTGACCCCCTGATTCCCGTCCCACTGTCCCCCGGAGTGAGTGTCCCCGGACGGCTCGCACCGACTGGGAGAAGTCTCACCTCCTCCTGATTCTCCAACCGTTGATCGAGGGTGCCCCCCGCGTCGCGGACCGTGTCTTTCCAAGGATTTCCTCATGAGCAGCGTTGTTCGACTGGCGATTGTCGACCCCAACGACGGCTCGCGCGGATCGGTGAAAAACCTTCTGCTGGGCGTCGACAGCGTGTGGCTGGAAGCCGAATGTTCTCGCTACGAATTCTTTGCGGACCTGGTCTCGCAAACCAAGCCCGACATTGCTTTGGTCAGTCTCGACGCCGACCAGTCCAAAGCTCTGGCTCTCATCGCCCAGGTCAGTCAGCTCATTCCGAGTTGTCACGTCCTGGTTCTCAGCAAGTCGACGGAAGGCAGCCTGATCTTGCAGGCCATGCGCAATGGGGCGCGTGAATTTCTCAATGCCCCGCTCCGCCTCGACGACTTCATGGCCGCGCTCGATCGCTTGCAACTGACGGGGGGAGGTCGCAAGGGGGGAAAATCGGGCGGAAGCAAGGTCGTGACGATCGTCGGGGCGAGCGGCGGCGTGGGCTGCACCTCGCTGGCCATCAACCTGGCCTGTATCGAGGCCCGCAACAAGGACAACAGCGTCGGCATCATCGACCTGGACATGGGTCTGGGCGACGCGGATGTGTGGCTCGACATCATCCCCGACTACACCATCCAGGATGTCGCCGACAACATTACGCGGCTCGACTACTCGCTGCTCAAGCGGTCGTTGACCCAGCACTCCAGCGGAGCGTTCCTGCTCCCGCGTCCGATCCAGATGGATGACCATCCGCCCATCTCACCCGATCAGTTGCAGCGTGTGGTCGCCCTGCTGAAGGCGACGTTCACGCACCTGATTATCGACGTGAGCAAGAGCTTTTGCCCGCTCGATGTCGCGGCCATGCAAGTCTCCGACATCGTGCTGTTGGTGACCCAGCTGGACCTGCCCTGCCTGCGAAACGTCGTGCGGATCATGCAGTTCCTGGAGGAGCGCGAACTGGCCGGCAAGGTCAAGGTGCTGGTTAACCGCATCGGACTGGAAGACAGCCAGATCAGCCTCAACAAGGCCCTCGACACGATCGGGCGCGAGATCTACTGGCAGATTCCCAACGACTACGCCGCGATGATCGAGTCGCGGAACAACGGCGTGCCCCTCATCGAGCAGGCCCCGAAATCCAAGGCCACCAAAGCCATCGAACTCCTCGCTCAGCAGATCGATTCCGGGGAGCAGTTCGCCCCCGGTTCCGCAGAAGCCCTGGCTTCCGCGGCAGCCAGTGCCACTGCCGAGAAACCCAAGCGACGGCTGTTCAGCTTCCTCGGGAAGTAGTCGCTCGACATCTCCGGACGGCTCCCCACCGTTGGAGTCCAGCCTTTAGGCTGCTCCGGTGCTCGGCAACGCACTGTGTCAAGTGGGGCAACTCTTCCCTGACTGATGACTGAAAACCAACGCACTGGGAATCAGTGCGTTGCCGTGCCCTCCGATGTCAGTCCCTTGCGAAGTGTCGGGATACCACAGACAATCTCCTGTCGGGACTGACACAGGAGAATGTTCCATGCTGGAATCTGGGACGCCGCGAGAACTGACTTCACTGCTCGACGAGAATCGACAGCTGCGGGCTCGTTTCGAAGCCGCCGAGCAGCAGTTGGAGGAGTTGAAAGCCGAGCAGGCCCTGCTCGAAGCGCTGATGGAGACGATACCGGACGATATTTATTTCAAGAACCGCGCAGGTCAGTTTCTGCGGATCAACCGCGCGAAGGCGCTCCGCTCGGGGTTGACCGACCCCCGTCAGGCGATCGGGAAGTCCGACGCGAGTTTCTTTCAGAGCGAGCACGCGGATGCGTCTCTGGCTCAAGAGCAGGAGATCATGCAGAGCGAGACTCCGCTGGTCGATCAAGTCGAGCGACTGGTCTGGCCGGATGGTCACATCTCGTGGGTCTCCGCCACCAAGGTTCCGCTCCGCGACCATACCGGGCAGATCATCGGCACGGTCGGCATCTCGCGGGACATCACGAAACATCACGACACCGAAGAGGCCCTGCATGTCGAACGCGACCGCCTGCGAACCCTGATCGACAACCTGCCCGATCACATCTTTATCAAGGACCGCGACGGTCGGTTTATGACCGTCAATTCCACGCTGGTGTTCTCGCTCGGGAAACAGTCGGAATCCGAACTCTTGGGGCTCTCTGATCGCGATATCTTCGAACTGGAGATGGCGAAGAGATTCGAGATCGACGATCAGCGGGTGATCAAGACCGGGGTGATGCTCTTCAATCGCGAAGAGGAACTGGCCACGACCGATGGATTTCGCCGCACGATCCTGACGACGAAGGTGCCGCTCCGCTCCAAGACAGGCGACATCATCGGACTCGTCGGCATCTGCCGCGATATCACCGAACGCAAGCTGGCGGAAGAAGAGCTGCAACGGGCCAAGGAGGCGGCCGAAGTCGCCAATCGCGCCAAGAGCGACTTCCTGGCCAACATGAGCCACGAAATCCGCACCCCCATGAACGCCGTCATCGGCATGACCGAATTGCTATTGGGTTCCGAGATCCAAGCGGAGCAGCGCGACTACCTGGAAACCATTCGAGACGCCGCCGACTCCCTGATGGGCGTCATCAACGACATCCTCGACTTCTCGAAGATCGAATCCGGCAAGTTTGAACTCGATAACTACCCGATCGAAGTCCGCGAGTGGCTCGGAGATACCGTCCGCACGTTGGGAGTCCGCGCCCACGCCAAACACATCGAACTGGCCTTCGACATCGACGATGCGGTGCCCCAATTCGTCCTCGGCGATGGTCTGCGCTTGCGGCAGATCATCCTCAACCTGGTCGGTAACGCGATCAAGTTCACCGAGCAGGGCGAGGTCTTTGTCTCCGTGAAAGCGGCCCAGCTGACCGAAGACCACGTCCAACTGCACTTCTCGGTCTCCGACACCGGGATCGGCATGACCCCCGAACAACAGTCCCGCGTGTTCCAGGCGTTCGAGCAGGCCGACACCTCCATGACCCGCCGTTACGGCGGCACGGGCCTCGGACTCTCCATCTCGTCCCGACTCGTCTCACTCATGGGGGGCCGCCTCAATGTCCACAGTCAGCCGGGACAGGGCAGCACCTTTGAATTCCTGGTCAACTTCGCGAAACCTGCCGTGTCCGCGCCGGACAAGCCGCGGTCTCTCGATCTGGAGTTGCTCACGGGCCTGCGCGTCCTCATCGTCGACGACAACGACACCAACCGCCGGATCTTGTTGCGCATGTGCCAGAACTGGCGCATGACCCCCATCGCCGTCGCCGACGCCACTGCCGCCCTGGACCAGCTGCGGAAGGCCAGCGAGACCGGTCCGCCGTTCGACTTGGTCCTGACCGATGCCAGCATGCCCGACATCGACGGCTTCACGCTCGCCTCGCACATCCAGCAGGACCGCAAGATCGGCAGCGTGGTGGTGATGATGCTCACCTCGCTGGATCAAACACACGGGGCCAAAGACCTCGAACGACTCGGAATCAAATCGTTCCTCGTCAAGCCGGTCAAGCAGTCCGATCTGCTCGATGCCATCATGCTCGCCATGGATGGCCGGCGCAGCGACAGCCCCGCCCCCGTCGAGATCCAGCAGACCGCCGCCCAACTGCCTCCGCTCCAGGTGCTGCTGGCCGAGGACAGCCTCGCCAACCAGAAGCTGGCCATCGGACTCCTCAAGCGCTGGGGCCATACCGTCACCGTTGCCAACAATGGTCGCGAGGCAGTCGCCCTCGCGTCGCAGCGGAAGTTCGATCTGATCCTGATGGATGTGCAGATGCCGGAGATGGACGGCATGGAGGCGACCGCCCTGATTCAACAACGGCAGGCCCAGACCGGCCAGCGCGTCCCGATCATCGCCATGACAGCCCATGCCATGAAGGGGGACAAGGAACGCTGTCTGGAAGCGGGCATGGATGCCTATGTCTCCAAACCCGTCCGACCGAATGATCTGCTGGCGGCGATGCTGCCGTTCTTTACACCGGGCGCAGAGGCCCCCGCCCGGCTCCTTCCCGTGGCCCCGTCTCAACGCACCCGGCCAGTCTCCACTCCGTCTGTCGCGCACGAGGTGCCCCCGGATGCCCGCGTGGACTGGGCCGCCGCCCGCGTGATTGTTCTGCAAGATGAGGATCTGCTGCGCGAGATTGTCGACGCTTTCTTATCGGAGGCCGAATCGCTCGCAGTCGAATTATCCAAGGCTCTCACCTCGGCGAATGCGCGCGAGGTCGCCCGCTTGGCCCACACGCTCAAGAGCAACCTGCGGACCTTCGGCGTGCCCTGTGCTGACGACATGCAGACCATCGAACTCTCCGCCAAGTCCGGTCACCTCGACCCCGTAAAAACCCTCTGGCCCGAAGTCCGCCCGCTCATCACGCAAGTCGTGGAGCAGATGCAGGCGTACCTGGCTGGCCCCCGCTCCCATTGATCGCTCGACAGGGCCGCGGAGATCGAACACACTCGGGCACCCTGTTCGTCACCCGCCCCTCAGACTTCCGAAGTCTCCGAAGACTTCGGAAGTCTTTCCGTCGCGCCCGCTGACTGCCCATGCCGAAACTTGCTGCCTTTCCAAAAGCCTACATGGACGATCTGGTCGTCCACGGCACGATGAAGCTCCGCCAGTGGATCGACCTCGCCGCCACACTCGATATCGATGGGCTGGAGTTCTACACCGGGCTGCTCGACTTGCAGGACCGCAACCGCTGGCCCGAAGCTCGGAAAGCCACCGAAGACCACGGGATGACGATCCCCATGATGTGTGCCTCGCCCGACTTCACCCACCCCGATCCCAAGTTCCGCCAGGAGCAGGTCGACAAGCAGAAGTTCTGGATCGAGATGACCGCTGCCCTCGGCGGCACCTATTGCCGCGTCCTCTCCGGCCAGCGGCGTCCCGAGGTCAGCCGCGCGGACGGCATCGAGTACGCCGCGCAGTGCATCGAGACCTGTGCCCCGTTCGCCGCCCAGCACGGCGTGACCCTCATCATCGAGAACCACTACAAGGACAACTACTGGACCTATCCCGAGTTCGCCCAGAAGATGGACGTGTTTTGTGATCTCGTCGAGCGGATCAAGGTGCCCAACTTCGGCGTCAACTACGACCCGAGTAACACCATCCTGGCCGGTGAAGACCCGCTCGAACTCTTGCAGCGCGTCAAGCACCGCGTCGTCACCATGCACGCCAGCGACCGCACCCTGATCTCCGGCACGATTGAAGATCTCCAGAAGGAAGAAGACAGCATCGGTTACGCCAAACGCCTCAAGCACGGCGAAATCGGCCAGGGCATGAACGACTACGACGCCATCTTCTCGACCCTCAAGAGCGTGGGCTTCGACAGCTGGATCAGCATCGAGGACGGCGTCGACGGGTTCGACCAGCTCAAGGGGAGCGTGGCCTTCCTGCGTCGCAAGATGGCCCAACACTGGGGTGCCCAATACGGCACCTCGGGCCGCAAGCTGTAGTCCGAAATCGTCGAGTGCGAGACACACTTTGTGATTGTCGCCAGCCTCCCACGCCAGGTTCGTCAAGATGATCCTCCTTCGCGGGCCAGCCTGAGAGGTCCGACGGACTTCCGAGTCCGTCGCTCTCCGAGGTGTTTCGCACGGACGGACGAGGACATCCGTCCCACGAAATGCCGATCATCCCCCGCTCCCCTCTTCATGATTTTGTTCCCATGATTTTGTGAACCTCATCCCTCCCCCCGGTCGCGGAAACGTGCCTTGGATCAGGAATCACAAAATCATGAACCACAAAATCATGGGCAGCCTTGAGGTTCCGACGCTGCCTCATGCCGCACTTCGGACACCCGAGACCGTTCATGACCCCGGTCTGCAACGTGCGTCTCGCACTCGAAATCGTCGAGTGTGCGACGCACTTTGTGATTGTCACTGGCCCCCCCATTCACAGTCTCCCCATGATTTTGTACTTCATGATTTTGTGAATCTCTTCCTGTCGACTCCGGAAAGTCAGAGGGGAACAAAATCATGAGGAACAAAATCATGAAGAGGCTCCTCACGTCCGCTGTCCCACGGAGTCGGACGCATTGTTATTCTCTCGATTCGCCAAGTCAGCAAAGTGCGTCTCGCACTCGAAATCGTCTCACCGGCCAAACTCCTCTTTTCCCGTTTTGCAAGAACTGCTAAGAACCCGTCCGTCGTGCGGCAATTCTTGCCGATGAGGACGATTCCCTTCCCGGATGGAGGGGGCTGGTCACGACAAATGCGATGCGGACTGTGGCAGCCAGACGGGTGAACTCCCGCCCAGGCTGCCAGGGAAAGGACTCCCATGCCGACTCTACTCCTGAAACTCCTGGCTCTCTCCGGCGTCATCTCCGCAGGCTGTTTTGCCGTGTGGAAGGCCAACTCCGAACTCCAGCCGACCGTGGCTGCGGTTCCTTCGCAATTCACGGCGCTCGAAGGCGAGCCCGCCGAGGGAGTGGGTCTGGGCGGGCAACCGATCCCGAAATCGGCCTCGTCACTGCCGGTGACTGAAGAGCCGGAACCGGTGGCGGACAATCTCCTGGCACTGGCAGATCCCGCCTTTTCCGGAGGGGCATTCGAGGCCGAAGAACCCACTCCGCGCGGCATGCCCGCGTCGTTCCCACCCGAGCAGGACGAGCCCTCGCTCGCCGAGACCCCCGAGCCGACCGCAGCCGAACCGGGCGTCTCTTCGCTCGAGGTTCTCGAAGCCTCCGAGGTCTCCGCTCCCGAACCTCGCGGACGAACGCCAGGAGGGGCCGCGGCGAAGTTTCCCCTCCCAAAATCCGGCGCTCTGCGTCAGTTCCCTAAAGACATCGGACCGCCCGTGCTGATGACGATCCCCAAGTCCGTTCCGCCCCAGAGCGCCGCCTCCATGGCGTTGCCTCGCAGCCGGACTCCCAGTCGCATCGTCCCGGCGAATGACGAAGTACTGGTCGAGTCCGAACTGGAACTGGTCCCCGATGCGGGCGAAGTGCCCGCGCCTCCCGGCGAGCTGTCCGAGTTGCCGGAGAACTCCCACATCATCCCAGCGTCCGATGAGCTGGGTGCCGCACAGCCCGGGGTTCCGAGCCCCCTGTCGAGTGGACGATCTCGCGGCCCCGTCGTCCGTCAACCCGAGACCGTGGCTGTTCCCGACCCGGACACAGAGACCTTCGATGTCTCGAACCCCAGTCCGATCCCTGAGCCTGCTGCGGTCGAAGAACCAGAGCCCGTGGACACTGCCCCGGAACTCAGCCCCTTCGCTCCCCGCAATCGGTCCTCAGTCCCGACTCCCGTCAAGGAGGTGCCCCCCGTCGAAGAAGTGACTCCCGTCGAGATCGAGTCCGAACCGGCTCCGCTGAATCTGGCACCGAACCGACGGCCCGCGCGCACTCCCACGCATACCCACGCCATCGGGGAGGATCTCGACACCACCCCCCCGGTCCGGTCTTCCATCCCGTCCACCGCGACTCCCTCGCGACCGATCACGCCCGAGATGCTGATCGGCGACGCCACGGTCGAAGACCCGCTGCTGACCCCCACGCAACAGCCTCAACTGCGCATCGAGAAGAAAGCCCAGGCCGAAGCCGAGGTCGGTGAGAAGTTCGTCTACGAGATCATCGTGCAGAACGTCGGTTCCGTCCCCGCCCAGTACGTTGTGGTCGAAGAGCGGATTCCCAAGGGCACCCGCATGGAGATGTCCCAGCCCCAGGCCCACATCGGTCGCGACCGCATCCTCCGCTGGGAATTGCAGACGATGCAGCCCAACACTCAGAAGATCATCAAGGTCCAAGTCACCCCGCTGGAGGCCGGTCCGATCGGCAGCGTGGCGACCGTCCGCTTCGCCGCCCAGGTCGCGACCAAGACCATGGTGACAGCCCCGACGTTGTCCTTGTCGATCAAGCATCCGCCCGAAGTCGCAGTCGGCGAGCTGGTGCCCGTCAAGTTTGTGATTACGAACTCCGGCACAGGCACGGCCCGCAAGGCCTCGCTGCGAGCCGTGTTGCAGGAGGGTCTGCACCATCCGGCGGGCCTCGATCTCGACCAGGATCTGGGCACGCTGGCACCGGGCCAGTCGAAGGAGATTGATCTGACCGTGACCGCGTCCGAGCAGGGGCGGTACACGCCGCATGTCATCATCACCGCCAACGGGATCGAGCAGGAAAACCGCACGCTCGATCTGAGCGTGATCGAGTCGCGTCTGACGCTCAGCCGGGAAGGCCATGTCCGCCGGTTCGTCAACCGACCCGCCGAGTTTGTGACCAGGGTCACCAACCACTCTGTCGAGACAATGAAGGATGTCATCATCACGGAGCAACTCCCGGAAGGCGTGACCCCCGTGGGCGAGATGGGGAAGTTCCACTGGACTCCCAAGGACCGCACCGTCACCTGGAAGGTGTCGGAACTCGGGCCCGGCCAGCACTCCGATCTGAAGCTCTCGGTCGTCTCGGCCCGCGCGGGATCGCTGACCGGCAAGGTGCAAGCGGTGACTGCCTCGGGCCATCGGGCCGAGTTGCCGACGGAACTCGAAGTCCAGGGGTTCTCCTCGCTGACGCTCGATTTCCAGGGGGATGGCAAGGCGGTGGCCGTCGGGGACCAGGTCTCGATGCGCGTCACCGTGGGCAACCGCGGCAGCGCCCCCGCCAAGCAGGTCCAGGCTCTGTTCGAACTCCCCCCCCAAATGACCTTTGTGGCCGCCAAGGGATCGGACAACGTCAAAGCCACCCGCGAAGGGAACCTCGTGACCTTCGACGTGTTGGAGGAACTCGCTCCGAACTCGAACCAGACGTACGACATCGTGCTGATCGCAGCCCAGGAAGGCACTCCGCTGGTGGGGGTCGAACTCCTCAGCACCGACCTGCCCAAGTCGATCCACCAGGAAGAAGCGGTGACGATTACGCCGTAACGTAAAACGGAATTCATTCCGTTCCCGACGAACGTAGAACGGAACTTATTCCGTTTTACACGCCCCCGATCATTGGTCGGGGGCGTGTGTGATGATTTCGTGAAGACACACATCTCCGACGTTATTCATCGATTTTCTACGCAGGCTTCTCCGTGTCCTCACATCGGTCGCGAACATACGTCCTTCGAGGGCCGTTGTGTTGTTCAGCGGCTGAACCGTGTGAGGAAAACCGGAGGAAGACCGATGCCCATCGTGCGCAAGTCGCGTGGATTTACGTTGATTGAATTGTTGGTCGTGATCGCCATTATTGCGGTCCTGATCGCCCTGCTCCTGCCCGCTGTGCAGCAGGCTCGCGAGGCGGCCCGCCGCTCGTCCTGCAAGAACAACCTCAAGCAGATGGGCCTGGCTCTCCACAATTACGAGGAGACGTTCAAGATGTTCCCGGCTAGCCGGATCAACCTCACCGGTCCGAATTTCCAGAGAACCTGGATCACTTCCTGCCTTCCGTACCTGGATCAGGCTCCGATGTACAATCTGTATGACTCCAGCCTGAACTGGTACGACGTGGCGAATGACCCGGTCACGACAACATCTCTCAGTGTCATGGCGTGCCCCTCATCACCCGGTCGCGTGTCGTCACCGACATCGGCCCTCTACAGCCAACTCACCAGCACTGTCCGGACTGACACCCCCGCTTGGGGGCTGAGCGATTACGGCTCGATCAACGCGGTCCGCAACGGAATGAATGTGGCCAGCGGTGGGACTTCGTGGGGAGTCAAGGAGTTTGACGGTGGACTGGGTCGCGGTCCCAACGGCGTCGCACTCGGCAAGATTCCGGACGGTCTCTCGAATACCATGCTGGTGGGCGAAGTGGCCGGGCGTCCGATGCTCTACAACTTTCACAAACCAGCCATGAACCCCAAGACGGGACTCGCCGCCACCGGCACGGAATGGGTCGGCGACGGCTGGAGCTGGGCCGACATCAACAATGGCTTCAGCATAGATGGCGTCGGTACGAACGGCATCGCCAACAACACCTCGGGGAGCGGAACCGTCACGCTGGCCCCCGGTGGCGGAACCTGCTTCATCAACTGCACCAATGACTCGGAGTTCTACTCCTTCCACACGGGCGGTGTGCATACGCTGATGGGCGACGGAGCGGTCCGGTTCCTCAGCGAGAACATCTCCGGCCAGACTCTGGTGGCCCTCGGCACCCGGAACCGTGGCGATATCGTCGGCGAGTTCTAACGAACGACTCGCGATCGCCGGAGATGGACAACATCACCCCGTTGGAGTCTTGAAACTCCAGCGGGGTGTTTGCCATTCGGCTGCCACTCGTAGAACGGAATGTATTCCGTTCCCCACTCACAGGAACGGAATGAATTCCGTTCTACGAATCGCCGGGCTTCCACAGTCCGTGAGCCTCCAGCCGCCGGTAGAGCTTGGCCCTCGGTATCCCCAGCAGGTCTGCTGCCAGTTGTTTGCTGCCGCCCGCCCGAGCGAGAGCGGCTTCAATCTGCTCCCTCTCCACACGCAGCAACAGCTCCTCCAGGGGCAGCTGCTGCGACACTGGCGGCGGGCTGATCGACTGGGCGTCCTGGCCCGTGCGAAAGCGGAACGGCAGGTCGCGGACGCTCACCAGCGGTCCGGCACTGGCGGCATGGGCCTCGTGGACCACGGCGAACAGCTCATCGAGTTGGCCTGGCCAGTTGTAGGCCCGAAACTGCTCCCACACATCGGGGCTGAATCCGCTGATCTGCTTTGGGCTCCCCGCGTTGCTCTCTTCCAGGGCGTGCTGGGCCAGGAGCGGCAAGTCCTCGGGGCGATCGCGCAATGCGGGGAGCGTCACTTCCAACACGCCGAACCGATCTCGGAAAGCGGGAAGCAGTTGTTCCCCCTCCACCAGCTCATCGAACACGCATGACGAGGACAGCATCCACCGCACCGCATGCGGACCCGGCGCGAGATCGACCTGCTCGGTGAGCTTCAATTGCCACTCGCGCGGCAGGCTCTCGACCTGCTGCAACAGCACGGCTCCCACCCGCAACACGGGGATCGGCAACTCCTCGTGATCGGGATGCAACAACCGTCCGAGAGTCTCGTGGAGCTGCTTCGTGGGGAGCCGACAATCGACCGGCACGAACGCCCGAATCCGAGTCTCCCCCGCGTAATGCACGGCCCGGGCCAGATGCTCCTTGCCCGTCCCCGCAGCCCCGCTGAAGGCCAGCGTCGTGTGCCCCACCACCGCGAGTTGCAGTTGGGCCAGGACTCGCCGCATCGCGGAACTGCGGGCCACGACCTGTGACAGGGAATACCGCTGGCGCAGGTCGGACTTCAGCGCCGACAATTCCGCATGCAGCTCCGACTCTTTGGAAATCGGCGAGACGGTGAGCGGCGACTGCGGCAGTCCGATGACTCCCAGCCAGCGGAGCGGCTCCGGCTTCTCGGGGTCCGCATCGAGCGGCGGAAGCGGCAAGAAATGGGCGACGCGGTCGAGGCTCACCCCCTCGCGAGTCAGCAGATGCACCCGCTGCGAAGTCGGTTCGGCTCTCGACGGCGGACAGAGCGATGAGAGCAGCGTCGTGACCTGCCCCGGCACGCCATCCGAGTGGACCTCGCACACCTTCCCAATCAGGTCGCCCGCAGTCCATCCGGTCAACCGCTCAAACCCGCGATTGAAGAACAGCACCACCCGCCGCGAATCGACCACGAAGACCGGCTGCTCCGTCAGGCTCAGCCACTCGGGCAGCCCGCCACGTGTTCGGGATCGCCGGGGCATGAGTGGGGGGCCTCTGGAATGACGTGCTGGGGCGATAATACCGTAGGCGATGTCGCTCCGCGACTCGCATTTCGCACACGGGAAGACTCCTTTCCCCATGGCTCCCCTCGTCATACGTGCGGTGTTCGACGGAAGGAGTCTCAGTCGCGGAGCGACATGAGCTACGTAGGCGATGTCGCTCCGCGACTCGCATTCGTTGGGCCAACAGACTCCGCGAGTGTCGTTCACCACTGGGGGCGGTGAGTTTTCGGCAGCAAGAATCTCGGTCGCGGAGCGACCGAGCTACGTAGGCGAGTCGCTCCGCGACTCGCATTCGAGCGACTCTCTAATTGGCATTCGAGCCGATCTCCTCAGTCGGCCTCCTGTAGTACCGGAAACTCCCCAATTTCAGGTGTGCCTTTTCCGGATTCTCTGCAATGTATCGACGGTACTTGTCGTACTCTTCGATACTTCGCACGAGATGGTCGAACTGTTCGACTTGCCAGAAAGAACCGGAAGCCTCTCCCTCATTTGCTGCGAGATTCTCTCGCAACCACTTGTTGATCTTTGTGGCGGTGAAATGCTTCCAGGAAGTGCATTGAGTCATCAATGAGTCTTCCTCTCGAAACGCGACGAGAAGATGTACGTGATTCGGCATCACCACGGCATCGGTCAGAACATACCGGTCGCTATCAAAATGCAGCAAGCTGTCCATGACGATTTCCGACAGCGCTGGCTCGCGAAGGACACACGCCCCTGCGGCGGCGTCCAACTGTTCATCCCAAGCCGTGAAGAGCAACCATTGGAGGTTGCCACGCTCCACAGGCGGCAGCTGGGAGAGTGAGTGTTTCCAGTCGCCTTCGGGATCAATTTGATGTTGTTTGAGAATCTGATGCCGCTGTCGACTGAGCCGAACAAGGGCCTCTCTGGGGAGCGAATCTGCTGTCCGCCAAGTAATGAAGGCGACTGTTCCCGCTTGTGCCCAGTGGGGCAACCGCTTCCACGCGATCGTATAGTCCTGCTTCGAATCGAAGAACTGCAATCCGGTCGGAATCCTATCGAAAGAGTCTTGACCAGACATGCCGACACTCCGAGTCGGGAGTATTGGGACGGGCGGAATGCGAGTCGCGGAGCGACATCGCCTACGTAGCTCAGTCGCTCCGCGACTGAGATTCCTTCCGTAAGTCATCTGTCGAATCCAGAAGGAAGCCTCTGTGAATCCGCCTTCCCACGCACGGAATGCGAGTCGCGGAGCGACATCGCCTACGAACGGTTGCTGATCGGCACGAAGTCGCGGGCTCCGTGGCCGGTGTAGATCTGGCGCGGACGGGCGATCTTTTGTTCGCTGTCTTCCAGCAACTCCGCCCACTGGGCCAGCCAGCCGACCGTGCGGGGGATCGCGAACAGAACCGGGAACATCGTCTCCGGCAGGCCCATTGCCTGGTAGATCAGGCCCGAGTAGAAGTCGACGTTCGGGTAGAGCTTGCGCTTGATGAAGTACTCGTCGTTGAGGGCGATCTTCTCCAACTCCAGGGCAATCTCGAGCAGCGGATTGCGGCCCGTCACAGCGAACACCTCATCGGCGGTCCGCTTGATGATCTTGGCCCGTGGGTCGTAATTCTTGTAAACCCGGTGGCCGAACCCCATCAGCCGGCACTTGCCAGTCTTGACCTGCTCGATGAAGGCCGGCACGTTCTTCACGTGGCCAATCTCGGCCAGCATCTTGAGGACCGCCTCGTTCGCCCCGCCATGCAACGGGCCATACAGTGCCGCCGCCGCTCCCGCCAGAGCACTATACGGATCGGCCTCGGAAGACCCGATCGCCCGCATGGCATTGGTCGAGCAGTTCTGCTCGTGGTCGGCATGCAGGATGAACAGAATGTCGAGGGCCTTGGCCAGCACCGGGTGCGGCTCGTGCGTCGCGTCCATCATCTTGAACATCATCGACAGAAAGTTGCCGGTGTAGCTCAGCTTGTTGTTCGGGTAGTTGTAGGGATACCCCTGGCAATGCCGGTACGAGAACGCCGCAATCGTCGGAGCCTTGGCAATCAGGCGGCAAATCTGCTTGTTCCGCGAGGCCGGGTCGCGGACGTTCTTGGCCTCGGGGTAGAAGGTCGACAACCCCGCCACCGTGCTGATGAACATCCCCATCGGATGGGCGTCGTAACGAAACCCCTCCATCAGATGCTTGACGTTCTCATGCACGACCGTGTGTCGCTGGATCGACTGCTCCCAGTCCTGCAACTGGTCGCAATTCGGCAACTCCCCGTTCAGCAGCAGGTAGGCCGTCTCCAGAAACGTGCTGTGCTCGGCGAGCTGCTCGATCGGGTAGCCCCGGTAGCGAAGGATGCCGACATCGCCGTCGATTTCGGTGATACTGCTGCGAGTCGAGGCGGTGTTGAGGAACCCCGGGTCGTAGCTCATCATCCCGAATTCGGCGTCGGTCACTTTGATCTGCCGCAGATCCGCGGCGCGGATGGTCCCGTCCGTAATCGGGAGGGTGTAGGTTTTCCCGGTTCGGTTGTCGGTGACTGTCAGAGTGTCCGCCATCACTTGCCTTTCCTGCGTCTGCACGATGCGAGACTGTTCGATTCGCGGAACAGCCTGCCTTTTTCGAAGTGATGAGATTATGCGATCCCCGCCAGTGTTGCCACTTCGGGCACGGAATCTTGATCGTCGGATTTGAGACTCGGGCGTCTCGCTGTCAGAATGCAGTTTCGACCCAGTGACCTCCCGTGATCTGTCGATCGCGGGAACCCGGCTGGGATGGGGAGCAGAGGACGCCGATGGCCCGTATTGTCTCCCTGTCGATCCTGTCGACGCTGATCGTCATTCTGGGGCTGACGTTCTTTCGCGTCCTGGCCCCGTTTGTGATGCCGCTGTTTCTGGCCGGGGTGACGACGCTGCTGGTCCAGCCGTGGTTTCAGAAGCTGATCGTGCGGCTCAAGGGGCGGGTGAATCTCGCCGCCGGACTGTTATCGGTGGGCATCCTGCTGGCGATTCTGGTCCCCCTGACAGTGGGGATTCTGCTCGCCTCGCTGGAACTGTACACGATCGCCCACACGGTGACGGATGAGGCGTTCCTGAAGCAGGCGGGGACGACGGTCAGCGTCCAGTCGGAAGAGTTACTCGACCGATCGGTGAAGTTCGCCAACGGATACCTGCCCTCCGATCAACAGGCCAGCAAGGAAGCCGTCCGGACGCAGATCCGCGAGAAACTCCGTGACTCGCTCACCGAAATCGGCGATCGCTCGCTCGGGCCGACCGTCTCCACCTCGTTCAGCATCGCGGGGCGACTGCTCTCCACCACCGCCATGCTGTTGATCGGTCTGACGATCTACCTCATCGCGCTGTACTACTTTTTGGCCGATGGCCCCGCGCTGCTGGCCGCCGCCGAGCAGTTGATCCCGGTGCATGTCGACTACCAGCGGGAACTGCTCAGCGAGTTTGCCAAGGCGGTCCGCAGCGTGGTCCTGGCCACGTTCATGGCGGCGATTGCACAGGGGATCGCGACGACGGTAGCCCTAGAGATGTTCGGGTTCGGTCATCTGTTCGCGATCCTCATCCTATCGACGATCTTCTCGCTGATCCCACTGGCGGGGGCGTGGCTCGTGTGGGCTCCATTTGCAATCGGTCTGTTCGCCAATGGACACTGGATCCAAGGGTTGGTACTGACCAGCTACGGCATCGTGGTGGTCGGCTTGCTCGACAACGTGGTGCGGGCGTATGTCCTCAATACGGATACCAAGCTGCATCCCTTGCTGGCGCTGGTGAGCGTGTTGGGCGGGATTCAGACGCTGGGGTTGTGGGGCGTGTTCATCGGGCCGATCGTGGCGTCGTGTCTGTATGCCCTGGTCCGCATTTTCAACACCGAGCTGTTCGCGTTGTCGCGGGAGCGGTTGGGGGTGGGAGACGGCACGATCCTGGGGCCGGGGGTTCCCGTTCCGGGCGCAGCGACCTCACCGAGTACACCCTCTACGGGAAGTCAGACATGATCGACGTGACAGACGAATCTCTCCGTAGCGTGGGCTTTAGCCCACGCAAGAGTGTTCTCGTCCACAACTCGTGGGCTAAAGCCCACGCTACGCGCACGTGGAATCGTTCGTCCCGACTGGCACTGTTGCTCCTGCTCCTGTTCGCAGCTTCCCACACGGCGTTCGCTCAAGACCCGCCAGCCGAGGACACCGCTCCTACGGAGGCCCCCGCCGACCCCGTGGTCAACATCACCGACAAGTGGACAATCCTCGTCCATCCGGGCCGACCCCGACCCGGCATCGTCGAGTTCACCGACAAGTCACCCATCCAGAATGTCACCGAGTTCAAACTCCTTGGGCCGTCCGTGGGGCATCCCTTCTGCCTCGGGGAGTTCATCGTCAATGGCCGCTGGGCCACCGCGCAAGGGGTGGTCCAGGTCGTCGAGGGCACCAACACACTCCTCTCCCTGGCCACAGCCGACCAGTTCGAACTGGAGGGGATCATCCACCAGGAAGGTTCGGGAGGCTGGCTGATGCTGCTGGGTTGGAACCAGGGTCACGGCTATTCGTTGTCGAACGTCTCTCTCATCAAAAGCGGGTCTCCGTGGTTCGTGTGCGAGTACCGAGCCGCCGAGGCGATCGCCCTCACCAATAACGAGGTCAAGCAGTTTGACTGGAAGGGCGATCAACCGTTTCGCATGATCGTCAAAGACAAGCTGTTGTCGGTGACAGTCGGCCAGACCGCGATCGTCGAGGAGTACCCGCTGGACAACTACACTGCCGGTCAGATTTTTCTGGGGACGTACGACACGCGGCTGAGTGCCCGTCCGGTGAAGGTGAAATCCCTGCGCATCCGAGCCCTGGTGGACAAACCGGGAAAGGCCGAGAAGCCCAAGCAGGCGGCCCCCCCCGCTAAACAGGGAGAGGCGAAACCCAAACCCAAACCCAAACCCGCAGTACCGTAAGCCTTCCCACAACCGCGTTTCTCTCGGTCCCAAGCTCCGCTTGGGAACGCCTATCCCCGAAGCTCCGCTTCGCCTCGCGGGCCCAACACTACCTAACCGTGGGAGTCCAGCCTTGAGGCTGCTGCTGCGGGCGGGAGCAGGCTCAAGCCTGAACTCCAACGCTTCCACGGGAGAGAACTCGCCGGGCGTACGGCGTGTCGCTTAGAATAGGTCTTGCGTTCTGGCCACTCACTCCGGCACCCGTCTCATGTCCACTGCGGAGTTCGAAGCCGATGTCAAACGCGGCTGAGGTCGAGAGACGCCGTGGGCAGGACTTCAGTGGCTCGTCAGGGGACAATTCCATGCAGCTTCAAGGTCATGTCAAGAATGGCGTGGTGGTGCCCGATGGCGATTTCTCGTTGCCCGAGGATTCGCTCGTGTGGCTGATCCCTTGCCCCGAGCCGCAGAGCCACCCGGCCTCCGCCCATCATGCAGAACTTCTGGCCGAGACGCGGCGCATCGCCGCGCTGCCGCTCGCAGTCAACCCGGACGGGTTTTCGGGATGCGATCACGATGCGGTTCTGTACGGAGCGCCGTGATGGTCTTTGTCGACACCGGAGCCTGGTTCTCGCTGTACGTGCCCACCGATCCGAACCACGTCCGCGCCGTGGAGTGGATGCAGGAGAACGATCAGCCGCTCGTCACCTCGGATTACGTCGTCGATGAAACGCTGACCTTGCTCTGCGTCCGACGCGAACCACGGCGTGCCATGGAGGTCGGACGGCTGCTCCTCGAAAGCGGCTTAATCCAGGTGCATCACATTGCCCCTGACGAATTCCACCGGGCTTGGATACTCTTCCAGCGGATGCATGCCGCCGGTTGGTCGTTCACAGATTGCACCAGCAAAATCATTCTCGATGGACTCGCCGTCCGCACAGCGTTTGCATTCGACGATCACTTTCGGCAGTTTGGCACGGTGGAGGTTGTGCCTCGGTAAAATGACATCATTCCCGCACTGGAGATCCTCTATGACGAGTCAATCTGGCATTCAATCGATCTCGTTCCCCAGCCGGAGCGCGAGGCACGAGGTGAAACCTCGACCTCGCATTACCGATCCAACAAAAAAGCGGGCGAAGGGATTCGAACCCTCGACATACAGCTTGGGAAGCTGTCACTCTACCAACTGAGTTACGCCCGCGAGTCGTAAAGCGTATTATGTCTCCTCCAGGCTTGATGTTGCAAGCCCGCCGGACTCATCTCCGGCACGTGTTTTCAGGAGTTCCGCTGCATGGCGTCCCCCGTCGATCTGTCCGCTCTGCACCGCCACCATCTTGCCCTCAAGGAGGTTCAGGACGAGTTGGCCCGTGGACCTCGGCAGGTCCGTGCCCGAGACAATCAGTTGGCCCAGCTCGATGTGGACCGCAAGGCCAAGGAGGACGAACTCAAGCAAACGCGTGCCGCCACCGACCGCAAGAACCTCGATCTGAAGTCGAGCGAGGCCAAGCTCAAGGATCTCGACCGCAAGCAGAATGAGGCCGCCTCGAACCGCGAGTTTGACATTCTCAAGGGACAGATCGCCGCCGACAATGCGTCCAACGCCGTCCTGCAAGACGAGATTCTGGAGTTCCTGGACAAGATCGATCGCATTCAAGCGGAGATCGCCGGGGTTGGCGAACGCCGCACCAAGCTGGAAGCCGAACGCCACCAGTTTGCCGCTCAGTTCGAACAGCGTTCCGTGGTACTCCGCAAGCGGGAGATTGAACTCCAGGCCCAGGTGACGACATCGGAGTCCATGATCCCGGAGTCGATCAAGGCCCACTACCGCCGACTGGTCGATGCCTACGGAGCCGACGGAATGGCCTCGATCGACAACGGGATGTGTACCCATTGCTACGTGAGCCTGACCCCGCAGATCGCGGTGCAGATCGACACGGGCACGCCGACGTTCTGCTCGTCGTGCGACCGGTTGTTGTACTCGGTGAAGTAGGGGGCCGCTCCCCAAAACTGCCGAAGTCTTCGGAGACTTCGGCAGTTTGCAACGGGTCTCGGAGGGTGCATTCGCTCCTTGGCGGTACCCCCGAGGAATCTCAGTCGCGGAGCGACTGAGCTACGTAGGCGATGTCGCTCCGCGACTCGCATTCCGTGTGATATCGCCAAATGGCGAATGCACCCGTTCTCGGATAGGTTCCAAGGCATCCGTCCTGCACTCCGGCAATTGTTGATACAATCCGTTGGAGGACTTCCAATGCCCCTGACCACCGCACGATTACTGGATCTCGAAGAAGCCGGGTTGTGGCCCGACTTTCATTCGAAGTTTATCAACTATTGGCAAGAATCCCTCGCTGAATCGCTCCCTCGTGAGTACGAGGCTCGGGTGGGAGAGCAGGTCAACTTGTACGAGTACGAGGAGCCGATCCGAAGGTTCGGACCGGATGTCGCCGTACTCGTCAGACCGGGGGAGTCACCTTTCCGACGCGCTGCGTCCACAACTCATGACTCCGGCGGCGTGGCCCTCCTCGAACCAGTCACAGTCCCTTTAGCGGAGATTCACGAAGAGGTCCGCCAACCGTTTCTGGAGATCATTCATCGGCCCGATCGGTCGTTGGTGACTGTACTCGAGTTGCTCTCCCCGTCCCACAAAGCGGAGCCGGGTCGGGCGCGGTATCTGGCCAAGCGGCGGTCGCTGCTGGAGTCCCCGGTGCATCTCGTGGAACTCGATCTGCTGCAAGGAGGCAGGCGTCTGCCGTTCGGGGCTCCACTGCCCGTGGGGGACTTCTATTGCATGATCTCGCGGTTGGAATTGCGGTATGACTGCTTGGTCTATGCCGGGCGATACGGCGAGGCATTCCCCCACTGGCCGGTCCCGTTGCGGGCTCCCGATCCCGATGTGAGCCTCGACTACCAAGCCTTATTTGAGTTGACGTTCACCCGTGGGCGCTACGAGCGCAGCCTGGAACGGGGCTGAGTGCGTCTTTCGCTCCGCGAAAGAACGTCCTTTCGCGGAGCGAATGGCGACACTCGGAGCCCCCTTACCGCAACACGCGCCGCCGCTTGAATTCCGACCTCGGCAGGCTGTCGCTCGGCACGGGGATCAGTTCTGGCGAGAACGCCAGGCGGTCGGTGATCTTGCGGGTCAGGCGGGCCATCAGTTGATCGAGAGCCTCACGGCTTTCGGAGATGGCGGGGGTGGCCTCGAACTCGATTTGCAGTTGCAACATCTCTTGCCGCGTCACCACGGCCAGGCGGAACTCGGCGACTTCGGGGAACTCACGGAGGACCGCTTCGACGCTGCTGGGGAAGACGTTGTTGCCGCGAATGACGAGCATGTCGTCGGAGCGCCCCAGGACGCCACCCTCTAATTGAAGCAAGCCCGATTCAAGAGAGAGCGTGGCCTTCACGAGGTCTCCCGTGCGGTAGCGCAGCACCGGTTGCCCCCAGCGACCGAGGTTCGTCATCACCAGTTCGCCGATCTCGCCGGGTGCGGCGGGCGCACCAGTGGCGGGGTCGATGATCTCGGCGATCGACTCGGTCTCCAGGACCAGCAAGCTGCCGGGGTTGTTCTCCGGCTCGATGCCGAGTGAGCCGAGGTCAGTCATCCCCCAGTGGTCAAACACCCGCGCCCCCCACTCGGCCTCGATCCGCAACCGCGTCCCCGGCACAGCTCCCCCCGGCTCTCCCGCGACAATCAGCGCCCGCACCGCTGAACTCGCCAGATCAATCCCCTCGGTCTTGGCCACCTCCGCCAGTCGCAAGGCGTATGTCGGAGTGCAACACACGACCGTACACGCATGCTCGACGATCTGCCGCAAGCGAGTCTCGCTGCTCAGCCCGCCCATTGCCAGACAGAGGTTCCCCTGCCGCACCGCCCCTTCGAACGCCGCCCAAAACCCGATGAACGGCCCGAACGAAAACGGAAACGCGACGATGTCCTCCGGTCGCAACCCGATGTGCTGGTAGATCTGCCCCCAGCACTCCATGAACCAGTTCCAACTCTCCTGGGTGTCGAGCCAGTACATCGGTCGACCCGTCGTGCCGGAGGTCTGATGCAGCCGCGTATACCGCGTCACCGGGTAGGTGAGGTTCGAGCCATAGCGAGGATGAGCGGTCTGGTCCGCCACGAGATCGGCCTTCGTGAGCAGCGGCAGCGTCTGCCACTGAGCCAGCGATTCGACCGCCCCTTTCCCCAGCCCCGCTGCGGTGAGACGGGTCGTCCAGAACGGGTTCCGGCCCCGCAATTCTTCGAGCATCTCGTGGAGACGCCGAACTTGGTTCGGGAGCAGTTCGGATCGATACACACACGTCTCCTGGCTGGTGGAATGTCTGCGGGGATTATTCCAGAACGGGTATGCGTGGGCAATTCGCCTGTAGCTCACGTCGCTCCGCGACTGAGATTCCAGGAGTGGCGTCGGGGGAGACTGGCGGAATGCGAGTCGCGGAGCGACATCGCCTACGTGGTTGCTGTCGACCACGGTACCTATGATGCCCTCTACTGGTCGCGGGATCGCTCGTCTCATGGCACTCACATTGTCGCCTTTTGCTCCGCAAAAGAGCGTCCTTTTTCGGAGAAAAAGGCGACAATCGCCGACTGCACTACACCCCTCCGAAAGACTCCCCGCTCATGTCCGTTTCGCCCATCCATCTGGCGGAAATCATTGCCGTGGGGGCGGAGTTGACCTCGGGGGCCAAGCTCAATACCAACTCGCAGTGGCTCAGCGCCCAGCTCTCCGATCTGGGGATCGTGACGGGCTGGCATACGACGATTACGGATGATCTGGCGATCAATGTGTCGGCTCTGAGGTTGGCCGTCGAGCGGGCCGATCTGGTGGTGATTACCGGCGGGCTGGGGCCGACGCTGGATGACCTGACGCGGGAGGCACTGGCCCAACTGGTCGGGGAGGAGCTGATCCTCGACCCGGTGTCGCTCGACTTGATCGAGACCTACTTCCGCAAACGACAGCGCCCGATGCCGGAACGGAATCGGATTCAGGCGTACTTTCCTCGCAGCTCGGTGGCCCTCATCAACCCCATCGGCACAGCTCCCGGAGTTTGGATGGAGGTGCCTCGCGCGGGCCGAGGGGCTTGCCTCATCGCCGCGATGCCCGGCGTGCCGAGCGAGATGTACAAGATGTTCGTTGAGCAGGTCGTCCCGAGACTGCCAGGCCAGGACCGCGTGATCCTCAAAGCCCGGATCAATACTTTCGGCTGCGGCGAGTCGCAGGTCGAGGAGATGCTCGGCGACCTGACCGCGCGGGACCGCGACCCCGAGGTCGGCATCACCGCCCACGACGCGACGATCACGCTGCGAATCATCGCCCACGGAGCGACGGCCGAGGTGTGCCAGGCCAAGATCGCAGCCACAGCCCTGCTGATCCGCGAGCGATTGGGCGACCTCGTGTACGGGGTCGAGGACGAAGTGCTGGAGGATGTGGTGGCCCGCACACTTGCAGTCAGCGGGCAGACGCTCACAACGATTGAGACCGGGACAGCGGGACAGTTGACGCAGCGCTGGATTGAAACGGGGTCGGCCTGTTACCTCGGCGGCGAAGTGTGGCCCGCGTCTCGGTGGGACCACACGCGGTCAATGCGGGAGCAGACACGCGACGTGGCCCTCGCTACCCGCGAGCGAGCCGGTGCCGATTATGCATTGGCGGTCTCACCATTCCCGCTGCCACCAACAACACTCAACGCCGCACCGGTGGAGGCATGCGTGGCCCTGGCCTCACGCGATGGAGTGGTCGAAGAAACCGTCTTCCTCTCCGGCAATCCCGCCATTCACCAGAGCCGCACCGCCAAGATCGCCAGCGACCTGTTGCGGCACTTCCTCGCCGGGAGAATGAGCCGATGACCATGCCGATCGATCCGGTGTCTCTGATCCGCCCCCGTCGCAAGATTCTCGGGATGTCGGCGGTGCTGTTGCCGCTCTCGTCCAGTGGAGAGGTCGACTGGGTGTCGTTCCGAAACCTCGTGACACGCACTTCCTCCGCCGGTTTGGTCCCCGCTGTGAACATGGACACCGGGTATGCCAACCTGATCGATGACGCGACGCGGCGGCAGGTGCTGGCCGTGACGCGCGAAACCCTCGGCAACCGCCCGTTTGTCGCCGGTGCCTTTGTCGGCGACTCGCCCGGCAGCACCTTCCAGCTCGATGCCTACTCGCGGCAGATGGCCTGGATCATCGAGGCCGGCGGCATGCCGGTCATCTTCCAGTCCTACGGACTGACGGGTCAGGGAGACGAGGAGATCCTCGCCGCCTACCGCTCCATCGGAGAACGCTGCGACTCGTTCATCGGGTTCGAACTCGGGACGATGTTCGCCCCGTTTGGGCGCATCTACTCACTCGAACTCTATCGCGAACTGATGGGCATCTCGCAGTGCTGCGGGGCCAAGCACTCCTCTCTGAGCCGCCCACAAGAGTGGGAGCGGCTCATACTCCGCGATCAGGTGCGACCCAATTTCCGCGTCTTCACCGGCAACGACCTCGCCATCGACATGGTGATGTACGGCAGCGACTATCTGTTGGGGCTGAGTGCCTTCGCCCCCGACCTGTTCGCTCAGCGGGATGCGTGGTGGGAACAGGGCGACTCGCGGTTCTATGAACTGAATGACCAGTTGCAGTCCCTCGGGTGCCTGGCGTTTCGCGATCCGGTCCCCGCCTACAAGCACTCAGCTGCGATGTTCTTGAAGCTGAGGGGCTGGATCGAGACCGACCAGACGCACTCGCAGAGTTCGACCCGCCCGGAGAGTGACCGGGAGATCCTGAAAGGGATCCTGTCACAACTCGGGATCGAAGGTTAGAGCGTCAGAATGATCTTGGCGCGTGACTCTCATCCCGGCAGGGATGACAGAAATTAGCCGGTGGTTGAGCGCAGCGACACCACCGGTTGAAGGTTTCCGAGATGATCCCATCCCGGAGGGATGGCAGAGATCTCTCGACGATACCGACGCGAGAAACCAGACCGCAACCCACACTTCTGGCATCCCTCCGGGATGCGGGAGCGGGCGGGGACCGTGTTCCGGTGGTGTCGCTGCGCTCAACCACCGGCTAATTTCTATGCCCCCTACGGGGGTCGGTCGAGTCCACATCCAGAACCACCGTCGGATTGGGGAGGCGCGATGCTCAGTCTTAAACGGATTCGCCCCCATGCCAACAGCGTGGATTCGGGCGAAACGTGGTGACAACTGATAGAATCCGGCGACAGACAACTCTCCCGCGCGGGGAGTCCGAGGATGAAGGGACCACTCGTGAACGACCTGATCTCCATGTGCCACCGGCACGGCTTCTCCCGGCGGTCGCTGCTGACCCGGTGGCTGCTGTGCGTCACCTTACTCGGAGGACTGGTCACGCCTCTCCTCGCCCAGGCCCCCGATGTCGAGGCTCTGGAAGAGGAAGCCTTCAAGGCGGCGACCGCGATCGCCGACCCCTCGATCGTGCAGATCCAGACGATCGGCGGGCTGGATGTCGTCGGCGAACTCATCGCGGGGACCGGGCCGACGACGGGGGTGGTCGTCTCGGCGGACGGGGAGATCATCACCAGTTCGTTCAACTTCGCGTCGAAGCCGAGTTCGATCATCGTCACCCTCTCGGACGGGCGAAAGTTCCCGGCGGATGTCGTCGCCTCCGATCTGGTGCGACAGGTGACGCTCATCAAGATCAAGCAGACCGGCCTGACCCCGCTGGTCCCCGCTCCTCGCAAGGAGCTGCAGGTCGGGCAATGGACGATCGCGCTGGGGCGAACGTATGACGTGTCGTTCCCGAATTTGTCGGTCGGAATCCTCAGTGCCCTCAACCGCATCTGGGGCAAGGCGGTCCAGACCGACGCCAAGATTTCGCCCGCCAACTACGGCGGCCCGCTGATCGATTTGCAGGGGCGGTGCATCGGCATCCTCGTGCCGATGTCCCCACAAGGGGACGACGAAGCAGCCGGGGTCGAATGGTACGACGCCGGGATTGGGTTCGCGGTGCCGCTCGAAGAGATCCTGCTGCAACTCGACACGCTGCGCAAGGGCGAGACCATCCGCCCCGGTCGCATGGGGGTCATGTTCGCCGACAAGGGGCCGGTCTCGGGACCCGCTCTGGCCGGCGAGGTGCGACCCAACTCCCCCGCCGAAAAGGCCGGCCTCAAGCCCGGCGACCTCATCACCCAGGCCAACGGGAAACCAATCGCCAGCATCCCGCAACTCAAGACGATCCTCGGTCCGCTGGCTGCCGGGAGCGAACTGAAACTGATCGTCAAGCGGGACGACAAGGAGCTTCCGTTCTCGCTGACTCTGGTCGCGGAACTCGCTCCGCTGGAGTACCCGATGCTGGGGGTGTTGCCATCACGCACGGTCGTGAAAGACGCGAAGGGGGTGACGCTACGACATGTCTTTCCGGACTCACCCGCAGCCAAGGCCAAGCTCACCGTCGGTGATGCGATTGAGAAGCTCAATGGGCAGGACGTGACCTCGCCGACCCAGCTCACGTCACTCGTGGAGAAGCTGCGGGTGGGGACTCAGACGAAGGCGACGGTCCGCCGCGCCGGTGGAGCCACCGAAGAACTCTCGCTCGAACTGACCGCTCTGTCTTCCGCAGTTCCGCTCGACCTCACCCCCGACCTCGGACCGAGGGCCGAACCCGGCAAGGTGCCCGCGCGGACCGGCCGCCTCGACGAACAGATCCCCGGCACCGAGGGCCGCAAATACTGGCTCTACGTCCCCGAGACCTCCCAGCCGAAACAGTACGGACTGGTCTTCTGGCTGCACCCCGAAGGCCGCACCGGCGAGGCGGAGCAATTGAAGCTGTGGCGGAGTGCCTGCGAGGAGCGAGGGTTGATCTTGGCGGGCCTGCTCGCCGATGGCAGCTGGTCCGGCGCGGATGGCCCGCTGGTGAAGGGGCTGATCGAACAGTTGATGGCCAAGTATCCGATCGATCCCCAGCGGGTCGTCATCCTGGGGGAGCAGGAGGGCGGCGAGTTCGGTTTGCTGGCGGCGCTCAAGCTGAAGGACATCATCCGGGCCGGGATCGCGATTGATTCCGGTCTGGGCTTGGCTCCGCCGGAGAACGATGTCGGGAAACGGCAACAGTTCGTGATCCTGCCCCGCGCCGGTTCGTCGCGGCTGCGGGCGACCAAGAACACACTCAAAAACTTCGCCGCGAAAAAGATCCCGACGCTGGAACTGTCCGCTCCCGAGGGGGATGGACTGGATGAGGCAACGGTGAAGCAACTGGTGCTGTGGATTGATGCGCTGGACCGGATTTGATTTCGGTCTCATCGGCACACGCGTTTTACTCTCGTGCGAGACATCCTCATACTGGCGACTCGGACAGGCGTGCGACATCTGGTCGCCGGAACACGATCCAACCTCTTGTGAAATACTCGAAGGACTCGCGATGGCCCGCCGCGAGGAAGAGGATGACGATTTCGAGGAACGCCCGCGCAAGAAGCTCCGCAAGCAGAGTGACAGCGGGATGTCGCGGAAAGGGATCCTGCTATTCGTGGGCGGCGTGCTGTGCGTCTTGGCTGGAATGGGAACGGTCCTGCTCTATCAAGCCGGTCAACGGTCTGGCACAGCCGCCCTTCGGGAACAGGACAAGAACCATCTGAAGCAGATTGGGCTGGCCCTCCACAACTACCATGAAATGTACAACAGTTTTCCACCCGGTGGGATTGTCCGGGAGGACGGCACCGAGATGCTGAGCTGGCAGGCGTGCCTGCTCCCGTTCCTGGATCAGGCCCCGCTCGCCAGCCAGATCAAGCCCGACTTCGCCTGGCACAGCCCCGAAAACCGAGGGGTCTTTTCGCAGCCGGTCGCCACGCTGATGAATCCCGCGATTCCGGTTCAGCCGGGTCTCGCTGTCTCGCACTACGCCGGGAACTCGCACCTGTTTGAGATCAACAAGTCCACGGACTTCAGGCACATATCGGATGGAACAACCAACACGATCGCGGTCGGTGATGTCTCGACAGGTTTCAAACCCTGGGGATCTCCGACCAATGTGCGTGACCCCGGCTTGGGAATCGGCCACACCCCCCAGCAGTTCGGCAGCCCATTCCCTGGCGGATGCCACTTCCTGTTGCTAGATGGATCGGTCAAGTTCATCTCCGAGAACATCGACCGTCAGAAGCTCGTCGATCTGGCGACTCCAGCGGGGTACGTCTGGGGGGAGGATGCGTCGTTCTAACCGCTGCCATGTCGACCCGCAGGACTGGTGGTGCGGGATTCATCTCATCTGAGAACGAGGAACCGCCAGAGCGTGCCGTCTCTGGCACCCCGAAGGGCCAGGGCCTCCAAGGTGCGATACTCAGTGAATATCCACTCGCAAACGGCATTCCCCTCAGTTGCCAGTTCCTCTTTGTCCCGTCAGGGACACCCGATAATAGCCCACCGATTCATCGGTGGGTCCACGGAACTCCTCACGGCCCCAGCCCCGGCAGGGGCGACAGAAAACGCCGCACACGCCCCAAGCCACTGCCTTGTCAACGCTCGGTTTTGGGTGTTGGAGTCCAGCCTTTAGGCTGCTCCGGAGCAGGCTAAAGCCTGAACTCCAACCCCGCTTCTGAGTTGCGTCCCACCGTTGAAACGGTGGGCTATTATCGGGTGTCCCTGGCGGGACAAAAGCCTGAATTTCCCTTCGGTATCGACCACCTTGGAAGCCGTGCCCTGTCGGGGTTCAGAGATCTCCAGTCCATCGTAGATGTGTGCAGCGATCGCACTTTCCGATGTGAGTCGGGCTGGCCGGTTGGACGAGACGCAACAGGATATTCGCGTCGACAAGTGCCCTCATTCACCACGCCCCTCATAGATCGATTCCCGGCTGTCATCGACCGCGTGATCCAATTTCGGATGACGAGCAATCCAGGCATCGAGCCATTCCACAAAATCCCCTCGCTTTTTGGTCTTCTTCCGTCGAGATTCGACCTCGTCGGCCAGGCTCTCGGTGACGAGTTCGCTGATATACGTGTCGACATCGCGACCCTGAGCTGCGGCCTGTTGCTGCAGGGCCTGCTCGTAGTCTGCGGGTAAATTGAGCTGGATGTTCATGCGGGGGCTCCTGAGTTGCCCTGCATTCTACCACGGGGGAATGGCAAGATCATCCGGTGGCTGAAAATGCTCCGCTTCGAAGACTCCGCGTCGCAGCTCAACGGGAGAGTCGCCTTTCGCTCCGCGAAAGGCCGGTCTTTCGCGGAGCGAAAGA
>JAYWFM010000231.1:0-10628 GCA_043778825.1 Planctomycetota bacterium
GAGGGCCGCCAGAGTCCGGGGGCTGACGCCGCCCGGCTCGCTGGTTTTGAGTCCGTGTGAGGGCTCAACCATTCACGACAATTCACACCAGGCCTCAACAAAAAAACCTTCGTCGCATCACGTGCGACGAAGGTTGGAATTCAAGCATGCGAGTCGCCCTGTGACAGGCCCAGAGGCTTCAGGAGGCCGGAGCGGCCTTGGCCCGACGTTCGGTCAGGCGGGTCGCCTTGCCGATACGATCTCGCAGGAAGTACAGCTTGGCCCGGCGGACGATGCCGTGCCGCTTGACGACGACATCGGCGATCTTGGGGCTGTTGGTGGGGAAGGTTCGCTCGACTCCTTCGCCGTTGACGATGCGGCGGACGGTGAACATCTCGCCGACCCCGCGTCCCCGCGTGCCAATCACGATCCCGGAGAAAATCTGGATGCGTTCCTTGTCCTTGTCCCCGTCCAGGATGCGGGTGTGGACATCGACGTTGTCACCGACCTCAAATTTCAGAGGGACAGCCCGAAGATTCGGCTTTTCGGCGACGTGAATGAGCTTGTGCATGGCGTTGGAAATCCTGACTCCGACCGCCGCCCGGGGAATCCCCGAAATGACCTCCAGCGGTGGGAACTGGGTAGGATATCGCATCCCGGAGACAGCGGCAAGTGATCCGGAATGCGTCACCAAGGCGATCGCCTTTTTCAATGTCGCGTGGGCTTTAGCCCACGCGAACTGAAGGAAATCCGTCGATCGCGTGGGGTAAAGCCCACGCGACTCATCCCATATTCAAACAGGCGATGGACCGGAATGCGTCACAACGGCCCAAGGGAATTCACCACGTAGACACTCCCGCATCAAGATTGGAGATGACAACCAGCCCAGGCAGTGAACGCACGTCACGTAGTTGCACTCGCCAGAGTGCGTGTTCCCGCGTTCTGGCGAACGCAGCTACCTCTCAACTCTGGCCCCTCAACCCTCAACGATCCCCCTCACTCCAGTGGCTGATTCCCGAATGCCTCGCGCGGGGTTTCGGCGGGGACTCCCAGTTCGGTCTTGAGCCGCGCGAGTTCCACCTTGAGCGTCTCGACCGTCTTGGCATAGGCCGGGTCGTGGGCGAAGCTCTTCATCTCCGCCGGGTCGGCTTTGCGGTCGTAGAGTTCGAAATACTCGGCCTCGGGTTTGTAGATGCGGACGAGTTTGAACTGGTCGGTCACGACCCCTTCATGAGGTCGGACGCGGTGCGGGACCGGGTATTCGTAGTAGTGATAATAAAAACTCTTCCGCCAATCCGCTGGCGTCTGGCCCTTCAGGATCGGCACGAAGCTGTGGCCTTGCATGTCGGTGGGAACGGGGAGGCCCGCCGCTTCGAGGAACGTCTCGGCGAAGTCGACGTTGGAGACGATCTCAGTGCTGACCTGTCCCGGCTGGGTGACGCCGGGCCACTTGATGACCAGCGGGGTGCGGAGCGACTCCTCGAAAATCCAGCGCTTGTCGAACCAGCCGTGCTCGCCCAGGAAGAACCCCTGGTCGGAGGCGTAGACGACGATGGTGTTCTCTTCCAGCCCCGCCTCTTTCAGATAATCGAGTACCCGCCCGACCCCCTCATCGACCGCCTTAATGCAGCCGAGGTAGTCGTGCATGTACCGCTGATACCGCCAGCGCACGAGATCGCTGCCGGTGAGCTTGCTCTCGCGGAACTCCTTGTTTCGCGGCTCGTAGTAGGCGTCCCAGACCGCCTTCTGCTCCGGGGTCAGCGAGGCCGGGGACTTCAACTTGGCGTCCGAGGGAGTGAAGGTTTTTTCGAGGGTCATGTCCTGATCCCGCACCGCCAGCCCGCGATTCGAGTAGTCATCGAACAGGTTCTTCGGCTCGGCAAACAGCTTGTCGCCGTTGTGCCCCAGGTGCCGCAGCGGGGGATCCCACTCGCGGTGCGGAGCCTTGTGCTGGCACATCAGCAGGAAGGGTTTGCTCGGGTCGCGCTGCTTGAGCCACTCCAGCGAGAAGTCGGTAATGAGGTCGGTGGTGTACCCTTCGTGCTTGACCTTCTTCCCATTATGGATCATCGGCGGGTTGTAGTAGATCCCCTGGCCGGGCAGGATGTGCCACTCATCAAACCCGGTCGGGTCGGTGTGCAAGTGCCACTTGCCGATCATCGCCGTCTGATACCCCGCCCCCTGCAACAGCTTCGGAAACGTCACCTGGCTCCCGTCGAACACGCTGTTGCTGTTGTTGTAGAACCCGTTGCGGTGGCTGTATTTCCCGGTGAGGATGCAGGCCCGGCTCGGCCCGCAGATGGAGTTGGTGACCAGACAGCGATCGAACCGCATCCCCTGCTGGGCGATGCGGTCGATGTTCGGCGTGTCGAGCAGCTTCCGCTCATCGCCGTAGGCCGAGATCGCCTGGTAGGCGTGGTCGTCGGAGAACAGAAACACGATGTTCGGGCGTTTCGGTTCGGCAGCGTCACTGGGTATCAGGGGCCACAGGCCAACCAATATGCCGATACCGTAGAGCAGGCCACGCAATGAGAGGGACATGGTGAGCGGCTCCGAATTCGGGAGACGGATGAGGGACGTGCAGCCCATCGTGCGAGACGGTCGCCCCTCTGTCAACAGTCCGGATGGTATCCCCTGCCGTTGTCAGGTGTCAGGTGTGTGCATCAGAAAAGTTGGCAGCGGCAGAGATTCCTCTTTCGAGAGGCACCGGGGTTGACTCGCGAGCCCGGAAATGTGTCACGCAGAGGCGCTGAGATCGCAGAGTCAGGCCAGGAATCTCTCTGCGGCCTCTGCGCCTCTGCGTGAGCCTTCTTCAAAGTCCTGTGGAGCGGTGTCGCTGTCGGAACCTGGAAGGGCGTTCCGATCATGGCCTACTTTTCTGATGCACACACCAAACTCACTTCCGTGCAATCCGTCCACAATAACCGCCTTGATGCGAGTGGGTTACAACGCCTGTGCGTGATACAAATGTAGCCACTGTTTTCCGAGATACGATCCGCGATATCTTCGGTGATACAAATGGGAACGGGGATGTTCAGCGGAACATATTGAGCGTGCTGAGCCACCGGCCACTTGAATGCCGTGCTGAGTCTTGCCACCGCCATCATTCTGGAAAGGCGCTTCACCCGTATGGAGAAAATCAGCTTCACATGGCACTACGGTAAGGTCTGGAAGATCCCGTAGACTTCACCGGTGTACAACCCCGGCCCACGGTCGCCGCTCCGATCTATGCGGGCCACGGAGCCTCGTTCATTCGCATGGCCCTGCACCTGCGCCACCGGGGCCGGGAGTACCGCGTCCTGCTGCTGGCGAACGACCTCTGCGGAGGCCCCCGGTACGGGCTGTCGCCCGGCACCTGCTACCGAGCCGCCCTCGACAACGAACCCACCCGAATGGCCCATCTCACCTTCCGCGAGATCAAGGCCATCGAACCACCCGAACCATTCACCACCCTGTAGGCGAACGATGTCGCCGCCCACGCCCCTTCCCTCTCTGTATGGAGCAACACGTGAGTCTCACGAACCTTCGTAACGACACCATCCCGTCGAGTTGTATTCGTTGTATTTGATGTTTCGATCATGGTAAAACTGTCCTTAGCAATAACAATGGCGACTCTGAGCGATCGTCAGAGGTATCCCCGATCAGATCGGTGTCTCTCCTTCGAGAAACAGCCAAGACTGGGGCCTCCCTAGAAGCCCTGACTGAGTGGTTCGAACACAGGAGTCGGAATCATGGGCATGAGATGGCAAATGGTACAGCCGGGGACTGGCCGATCGATTCCCAGGGTGAACATCACCGCACTCTTGTTGGGCTGGGTCGTATGCCTCATCACCATGTCGTGCGTCGAGGCTCAGAGTCTTGTTCTCCTCAATCAGCCGAATCCGGTCACAGCCGCTTGGGAAGAAGCACGGCAGTTGGAGGAACAGGACCAGTCGCGGGCCGCATTTCTGAAGTACCTCACCCTCCCGGGCGGCGAGGGGCCGGCAGTCCGGATTGCTCGTCCGCAGGCGAAGGAGTTTCTGGCTCTCTTGCGGGAACAGGGCGAAGCGATTCCGGCCCAGCGACGACTCCTGGTCGAGGCCGATATGCGGCTGGCATTGCAGGACAAGGCGGGTGCCTTGGCGGCCTATCAGGGCGTCGCCGCGATGATCGCCCAGACTCCCCTGCCCGGCGGGAAGCCCGGTGAACTGCGGCCAAGCGAGTACTATGTTGAGCCTCTCGTGTCTGGAGATTTTGAGAGCGGATACTTCCCCGCTCGGCATTTAGCGGGGGGGCCGGGAAGTCATCGCGACAACTGGTTGATCCGACGCTTCATCGCACTCGAAGCCTGGGACGATGCGCGACGCGAGTTCGATCGGGTGTGGCAACTGCATCGTGAAGCGGCTCAACCCCATGTCGTCCGCCTGCCGACCTATGACAATCGAGGTCAGCCGAAGGATATCCACAAATACATTGTCAAGCCGATGGGCTTCCCTGGCCAAGGTCTGCGGTTCGCTTTGGACTTTGCGTTCTTCCTGCAACGGCGGAATGATCCCGACACCGCACGCAGCGTGTTGTGGGAAGCGTTGCAGCGGATCGACATGGACCGGAATCCGAATCAGGTGAATTATGGCACTCCGGTGCCCGAGTCCGAGGGGCACGGCTTGCCCGATCGCACGGCTCAAGGGGGGGGATTCGGCCTCGCTTCTGGCGGCCTCTCGCGCAGCGAGTTTATCCGATTGAGCTATGGTGCGATCAAGACGAGCGGCCATGAGGCCGAACTTGTCCAGCAATTGACCGACCGCGTGAATGCCGGAGAGAACCGGCTGCGTCGCGTTCTGGCCCAGGTTCGCTTGCAACAAGGTCAGGCGGATGCCGCTCGGCAGTTGGAGTTGGACTACATCACGGCAGGCGAATTCGATGCGGTCAGTACAGCCTTTCGCCGTGCGACCGTGTTTGATGCAAGCATGAAACCGCAGGATGCCGTCCGAGAGTTCGAAGCGGTGCTCGCACTGCTTCCCGCCGATGAGTCGAAACTCACCCGCGTGAATCTGCCGGACGCTATCGAGCCAGAGCCTGCCGGATACGGCCAGAGCGTCGCGGTCCATTTCTTCGCTGGGCACAACCCCACCCACCCAAACAGCGTCTTGCGAACCACCGTGCTGACTCATCTGGAGCGGCTATATGTTGGGTTGGGGCAGACCGATCAATCACTCGGGATGGCACGTCAGCTCGTCTTGTTGCGATCGCAGTCCGGTTCTATTCAGTCCTTCGAAGACCTCCTCCGCAAACATCGAGCGGCGAAGCAGTTGGAGAAGTTGCTCGACTGGGCCAAGCTGCAGCTGAATGACAATCCGGATCACCAGATGCGGGCGAACTTGTATTGGCTCCTGGGTGATTTCAAATCGTCGGCTGCGTCGCTGGCGAAGGCCGAGTTGACTTACGAGACGGCTGCCTGGAAAGACCGCTTTAGAGCGGCGGGACCGGAGCACTATCGCGAGCTGCTCCAGGCTCTGATCGCTG
This sequence comes from Planctomycetota bacterium, assembly GCA_043778825.1. Taxonomy (GTDB): domain Bacteria; phylum Planctomycetota; class Planctomycetia; order Planctomycetales; family Planctomycetaceae; genus TH-plancto1. Next base: position 5,482 of record JAYWFM010000231.1, read on the forward strand.
CCCATCCACTGGATTCGCAGTCTCAGTTGGAGCTGCTCGATCTGGACGGAGTGACCGACGGGCCGCAGCTGGTGGAACGCCTGGAGTTACTCCTGGAGACCGACGCGAAATGGGCGTTTGCACGAGGCAAGGGAGCGAGAAATACGACGCAGTTCAAAGACTATTTTGAGTTGGCGTATCGACTCCTGCGGATCTACGAACGAGCGGGCCAGTTCGACAAGGTGCATGCGCTCGGTTTGCGAATTGCGAAGGGTGAAAAGCCCTTTGGAGCGATCAATTCCGCCCAGTATGAATACCGGGATGCCAATGGCTTGCCCGAGCGAGCTAACGCGGCGCTGGCGATTGCCATCCAGCATGCCGACACCGAGGACCAGATCGCGGCATTGAAAGCGGCGCTCGAGACCTCGGTGTGGGAGGGGGCTCGGGCTCAGTTGCTGCGACGCATCGATCCACGCCCGTCGATACCATTGGCCGAGTTCGGGTGGGCGAACTTGCCCGCCGGAATGCAGCTCATGGCGTCGACTGAGAATGTCCTCGCGCTGGCCCAGGACGATCGCTATGTCTACTCGGGACATCCTTGGGGAGTGGCCGTGCATGACCATACGGGCCATCCGGTCACGCGGATCGCGCTGGGTGAAGCCGCGCGGTCACTGGTGGTGCTGAATCAGCACGTGTGGGTCGGATCTCCCAAGGGCCTGTTCCGCATTTCGCCCACCGATTGGTCCTTGGCTCATCAATGGCTGCACGACGATCTGGACGTGAAGGACCGCCATGCCAACAGACCTCCGGAGCCACTCGATTATTGCTACGACAACAGCGTCTACACGCTGACCCCTGATGGTGATGACCTGTGGATCGGTGTGCGACGCAACGTCCAGCGACTGAATACACGGACGCTCGAGTTGCAGGCGTTTTCGTACGACGAACTCCAGATCGATTCACGGGCTGAGTTCGACCACATTGTGGTGGATGATCGCTACGTCTGGGCCGATTGTGATAATGAGGGCCTCCGCCGCTACGACCGAGTCACGGACGAATGGTCGGCCCCTCCACGGGTCGGCCCCCGCGAGCCGGTTCGGTTCGTCGGGATCATCGGTGATCGAGTCTTTGGCAACGTCTATGTCGACGATCATCTGCGGAATCGGCTCTGTCTCATCAATCGCGAAACGCTGGCCCTGCAGACGATTCCGCTGGTGACCAAGAAAGGCCAGGATCTCATCAATAGTCGATTTGAATTCTTTGGAAAGCATGGCGACCAACTCGTCTTCGGTACGGGTTGGCCCGCCTTTGTGTTGGATGAAGCGACCCTCACGTTGCGACCGATCACCCAGGCTGCTTTGGAGAAGATCTCCGAGCGACTGCGAGTGAAACAAGAGGCCCACAAGACGGACAAGTCCATTGCCGGAGCACTCAATAGCCTGAATGTCCAGGCTGAATTCCAAGCGACATTCGGTCGCCCCCATGCGGGTGACTGGCAGAGCCTCACTCTGCCCAACGGCACAGAAGTCTTGGGATCGCGACAAGGACGCCTTCGCTATGAGTATCCTCACGAAGATGGCCCCGGTACGGTGGCTTCGGCTCAATTTGAGATCAAAGAACACGAGGGGGGCTTGTTCTTCGTCAAGCCCCGAGTCCACGGTGCCGCACCCGAGATCCGGCGCGTCTCTGCGGAGCCGCGAGCCAATTCCATTCGCGGAGACTTGGTGCGCACGATCGTCTTCGGCAGCGAGCACTCGTGGCTCTGTACCACGCTGGGTGTCGCCAGACTGGATCGAGCGGGTCACGTGGAACGCCTCTTCACCCGCCAGGATGGTCTGTGCGCGAACCGTGTGACCGGGGGGGCCGAGTGGCTGGGCAAGGTCTATTTCTCGACGGCCTGGGGGGACTCTGGCGGCGGTCTGGCCGTTTTCGATCCGACCACAGCGGTCTTCACCTCGATCACTCAAGAAGACGGACTTCCGACGGACAAGCTGGACAACGTGCAGGTCGATGGGGAGCAACTCCGCCTGACATTTGGCATGCAGTATCGTCGGCACCATTCCTCGTCATCGGGAGAATTGCAATATCAGCTGTTCCCGCCCATCGCGTTCGATCCGAAGACGAATCGACCGGGGCCGATCGTTGAGCCGCGACTGATGAGGCAAAACGAAGCGGAACAACTGAACCGGGAATCCGCTTTGACCCCAGTCCCGTTTCTCGGCGGTACGCTGGCTCGGCGTCTGAAACACGATGGCAAGATCTATTGGTGTGGCACGCGCGGGCTGGTGATCTCGGACAAGGACGTGGTCGCCCCGACTTTTGCACCACTCGGTGCCCAGCAGGTGGTGTCTCTCACCGCCCGTCAGTTGGCCGATGCCCAGAAGCGAACGTTCAGTGTTGAGTCAAGCGACCTGGCATTTGCACTGCGTGATGAGAATCCGTTTTATCGAGCCAACGCCATCGCCTCGATACTCCGTACCAACCGACCGTACTCCCCCGAGTTCCTGCCGCTGCTGGCCACTCAGTTGGAAGAGAAGAACACGCGATTGCGAGCGACCGCCTTCTACTTCGTCGGTGAGTTTTCTGACGACGAACAAGTCGTGCCCCTGCTGCGTGCTCGCCTGGCCGACGCTCACCCACAGATTCGAGCTCTGGCGATCCTGAATCTCGTGCGACGCGGACACGTCCCCGACACCCAGCGACTTCAAGAACTAGTCGATGCCGATCATGGGAACTATCCCTTCGGGGCCACATCGTCAATCGGCGTTCAGTCCGGAGCCAACGCTCTGCATCAGGCCATCGCGCCGCATGCCACGCCGGCGGTCTTCGAGTGGCTGCTCAAGCAGCCACCTCGACTCGATGACTATGACAATGACAAGCATGTCTATCCCCAGTTGGCGGTCGCCCTGCAACGGAACCCACAGTCCGTGGACATCCTGCTGAAAGTCCGAGATGCGGAGCGTCACGACCAGCGACAACGCGACTTCGCCCGCGATGTGTTTCGCTTTGCGGGTGCCGCCATGCTGCCACGTTTGCATGCGGCCTTGAAGAGTGAGGATCGTGTCGTGCGTTCCAATGCCGCGCGCGCTTGCGGAGCGATCCATGATGCGTCGTCGATAGTACCGCTTATCCAGGCCGTCGATTTGGAAAGCGGACTTTCGCGAGCGTCCATTGTCTGGTCGCTCGGCGAACTCAAAGCCGAAGCCGCTTTGCCGGTTCTGGCGGGCCTCTATGCGGAGGCCAAGGCCAATGAAAAGCGATCGAACGGCTCCCGTTACGGGCAACAAGACGCGGCCATGACCGCACAGTATGACCGCATCAGCAACCTGGAGTCGCTGGCCTCGGAATGGAACGACCTCCAGGCCGCCACACTCACACCGCTGATCGACCCGGGGCGTCAGGAAGAGTTGTTGCAACCGCAGGACATCCTGGATGCCGTGGCGAAGATCGGGCCGGAGCTCTCTCAAGAGTTCTATCGCGCGCTGGCTTCCTCGAAGGACATCGACGCCCGTCAGGAGGCCGCTGAACAGCTCGCGGCCGGATCCCCCGCAGATCGCGAGAAGAATCTCGTGGTCATGAAGAGCCTGCTCACGGACAGCGTGTCAGCCATCCGAGTCCGGGCTGCGGTGGGACTGATTCTGCTCGAAGACCGCACCGGGCAAGACGTGATTCAGGACGCCTTGAAGACGACAAACGACTGGGAACTGGGACAAACGCTGGAACAATTGGGACGCCTGCCCGATCCCGCTCAACGCAGCTTCTGTGTGCCACGCCTCCGGGAAATCGCCAAGAATTCCATGGCGAGAGAACGCATCCGCCGACTGGCGAGTGACCTTCTGCCGTGAAACCTCATTTGATCCAGCTTGCGATCCAGATATGGAGGGCATGGGGGTCGGATGAGACAAGCTCGATATGGATCGCTGGCCGACCTCTGCGATCTGGTCAGCTCCACGAAAGCGTCCCACGCGAGCTACCACCTCCGATGGGCCGTCCTGGCCGGGGTGCTGAAGAAACTCCCAAGAACCAAGGCTGGGTGCCCGCCACGCAGGCCCGGTGGCCCCACGGTGGCGAACGTTCGGCATTTGAAAACGGGTCGGTTCTCTCGGAATCCCGTTACCCACTACGACATATCCATCGCCTCTTTCACAATTGGAAACCGTCCCGTTTCACTCAGAGTCGGCCAGCAGACTCCGTTTTGAGCTAAATCCGGGCTGAAAAGGTGGCATATAAGGTGATGGAAACCGTGTAAATCTGGGGGATCGGCTTGGCCTGCGAGATCCATGTGTGATCGAGTCTGCCCGCTGTTGAATGGCCCCGGAAGGGACCAGACGAGACCCGCCTGTCCGGGCGAGGGAACTGCTGTGGCGGTGAAATCGCTGCGTCGGTCGTGCCTCTTGGCGGTGAATCTGGCGGAGGTGTTGGAGAAGTGCAGCCCGGGGGACAAGGGCGTGAACCGTGTTTTGATGGAACTCTGGGAGAACTGTCATGTCTGGGAGTCCTGGTTTGTCGAGCCGAACGCGAATGACGCCTCGGGTCAGCGGACTCTACCAGGAGCTAAATCCAGGCCAGAAACGGGGCATATAAGGTGATGAGAATAATGTAGCTCAGGAAAGTGGGTTTCTGGAGGGCGTTCAGCTTGGTGAGGACTGGTATTGGCGGGTTCTGGCCGGGCTGGTTTCTATTTATCGTTTCGAAGTTGGGGCCGGTGGTCGGTCTCAAGAGTGTGTTCCCTGTGACGTGGAGGAGCAGCATTGTGTCGCATGTGGTGCAGATTCAGACGGAGGTGCGGGATCCGGTGGCGATCCGGTGGCGATTCGGGCGGCGTGTGGTCGGTTGTCGTTGGCGGAGCCGGTGTTTGGGGAGGCGAGGTTGTTCAGTCGGTCGGTGGTGGGGTGGGCGGTGGAGTTGCCGGGGTGGCGGTATCCGGTGGTCTGTGATGTCGCGACCGCGAAGATTGCGTTCGACAACTTCAACGGTCGTTGGGGCGAGCAGCGGCATCTCGACCGGTTCCTGCAAGGATATGCGGTGGAGAAGGCTCGGATTGAGGCGCGGCTGAAGGGGCACACCGTCACAGAGCAGTCTTTGGCGGATGGGTCGATCAAGCTCACGATTCAGATCGGAGGTGTGCATTGAGCAAGACGATTGAAATCGTGGTGGCCCCGGATGGT
>JAYWFM010000232.1:0-1780 GCA_043778825.1 Planctomycetota bacterium
ACACCTCAGTGTGAGAACCGAAGCGTCGCCACAAACCTCTGTCGCATCAAGACTTCTTTTCCAACCTCAAAAGGGTTAACGGCGTTGAGTGGCACCCGAGTAGTGTGCGAGTACAAAGGAACCCTGGTCATGTCCAACATCCAACGACAAGGCGTCACCCGCCGCTGGTCCGATGCAGTCGTCCACAACGGTGTGGCCCACTTCGTCGAAGTGGCCGATGACCCGTCCCAGGACATACGCAGCCAAGTCGCTCAGATCCTGGCTCAGATTGACACCCGCCTGGCCCTCGTCGGCAGCGACCGCACCCGTCTGTTGCAGGTGCTGATCTACGTCACCGACCTTCAGAACACCCCAGCTCTCAACGAACTCTGGGACGCCTGGGTTCCCGAGGGCCACGCCCCCTCGCGAGCCTGCGTCCAAGCCGGACTGGCCAAGGGGTATCTGGTGGAAATGGTCGTGACAGCTGCGGTAATGTAGCACGACGCTCCGCGTCGTGGATGACGACGCGGAGCGTCGTGCCACATCCCAGATTGCATCCGGCCTACTCAATCACTGTTCGGACTCCCCCATGAAGACGCTTCTCATCGCTCTCTGGCTCTGCACTGTTTCGGTGGGCCTTGCCCAGGACAAGCCCTCGGCTCCCGAGCGCAAACCTGCCGATGGCCCGTTCCTTCCGGAGGCCGCCCTGCCCGGCGGGATCGTGTTGCCGCTGTATCCGGCGGACTCAAAGTTGCTCAAGCACGACCGCATTCATGAGGCTGAAAAGTACAACACCACCGGGCAACAGACGACCAAGCTGCTCAACACGCTGAACATCCACAACCCGTCGATCGAGGTGCATCTCGCCGAGGACCGCGCAGCCAATGGTGCGGCGATCATCATCGCTCCGGGCGGCGGGCATAAGATTCTGTGGGTCGGGCCGGAGGGGTACGATCTGGTGCCGTTCTTTGCGAAGCACCATGTCTCGACGATCGTGCTGCGGAACCGGCTGCGGGTGGATGGGTATGAGCCGACTGTGGATGCGGTCAGTGATGCCTTCCAGGCGATTCGCATCGTGCGAGCCCACGCGACCGAGTGGAAGCTCGACCCGGCCAAGATCGGCATCATGGGGTTCTCGGCGGGGGCGGAACTCTCGGCCCCGACAGCTCTGTTCTTCGACGAGTTCTCTAAGAACCACAGCGACCCGACCGACCCGTTGGCCAAGATTTCAGCCCGCCCCGATTTCGTCGGCATCGTCTACCCCGGCCCGACGCCGTTCACCAAGGCTCCCGAGACCGCGATCCCGGCCACCGTCCCGCCGAGCTTTTTGGTATGCCCCGGTTCCGGTGACCAAGTCCACGCGATCTGGGCCACTGAATACTTTACCCCGATGCTGAAGCACCGGGTGCCCAACCTGGAGATGCACATCTACGGCCGAGGCACCCACGGCGGCTCGATCAGCCCCCGCGATGGCATCCCGTTGGGCACTTGGCAGGATCGCTACATCGACTGGTTCCGCGATCTGGGGTTCCTCAATGCTCCCGGGATGGAGACCAAGGCGGCCAAGGATGTTGCCGAGTTCGCGAAGAAGTACGCGGCGAAGTGATGGGGGCTCCGCGCTCCGCTTCGAGGACTTCGCGTCGCGGCTAAACGGCTAAACGGCGAGCGTCGGCTCGCCTGGGACTTCGGCGCGCCTCTCGTAGCGAAGTCTTTCGCTATTCCTCTTGCACTAGCGAAGCTCTTCGCTACACTGCATGGCGAAGAGCTTCGCTACTCGCGTTCGACCTTTTCGTCGCCACGT
>JAYWFM010000233.1:0-4489 GCA_043778825.1 Planctomycetota bacterium
CGTGCCAAACCAATATCACCCCAGAATCCCTGATTATCCGGCCCCGCTGTGTGTGAAACGGGGAGGAACATTTGTAAAAATGTGGGTAAGACTGAGGCACATTTGGCCCGTCCCCGAGCGACGAACGAGCGTCGAGAGCGGGTGGCGTGGGGCGGGAGTGGTCCGCTGCCCATATGGGCTCGCTTTGGCAGGTCACACGTCGCGGGGACGGGCAAGATTGCCCATCCTACGGGGGACTGGGAATGCTCCGCTTCGAAGACTTCGCGTTGCAGCTAAACGGGGGACAGCGAGCGCTGGACGTGAGTCCAACGTGTTGCTCGACGCGGTTCCGCTCACCGACCCCGGATTGGCGAGAGAACGTCGAACTGGCACGGCGGACTTACGTCCGTCCGCTCGCTGTCGATCTGGAAGCTGGCGTGTCTTGGTCTGCGGCTCTCACCTCCGGCCGACCGGGGAGAGTTGGCACAACCGCTGTCATCGGAGGATTGAGACCAACCCGGTCTGCCGCCAATCCTTGCCGTATAAGAACAGGTTTTCTGATCGCTCCATTTTCTCAGGATGGCTTCCCCACGGTCCGGCAACCGACTAAGGTATTTGAATGAGTTGATGCGTCCCGCCTTGATTCCCCGGCCAGTCTCCCCTCCCCATGGGCCCGCCCGCATGCGTGTACCGCTCGTCTGGTCTCTTCGCCGATTGGTCGAGAAGCTGCTTCTGGCGTGGGCGGCCGTGGGGGTGTTCGCGGTCAACGCCCAGGCCCAGGCCCCGCAGATCAATAGCATCTCGCCGGGAGCGGTCCCGCCGGGCCAGGTCTCGACGATCACCGTTCAGGGCGGTGCACTCGACGGCGTGACGGGACTTTGGACCACCATCCCCGGCAGTTCCGCGCTCACCCCCGGTGAGAAGAACGGCAAAGAGGCGGGCCAGGTCGCGTTCGATCTGACCGTCCAGCCGAATGCCCCGGTCGGGATTCACGCGGTCCGCGTTTTCTCGCCGCGCGGGGTGAGCAATCTGAAGCTGTTCTGTGTGGATGACTTGCCGACCGTGGCCGAGGCGGCGGGGAATGGGACTCTCAAGACCCCGCAAGCGGTCACGATCCCGTGCGCAATTGATGGTGTGGTCGAGAACCTGACCCGCGACTTCTTCCAGTTCAAGGCCGAGAAGGACCAGCGGATCACGCTCGAAGTGCTGGCCCGGCGGCTGGGGTCGCCGCTCGATGCCAGCCTCTATATCTATACGGAGAATGGCCGCGAGATCGTCTACAGCGACGATGCCGAGGGGCTCAGCTCCGACCCGCAGATCGCGTTCCAGGCCCCCGAGGCTGGGAATTACCTCGTCGAGGTCCGCGACATCCGCTACGCCGGAAGCGGCAACCACCGCTACCGCCTGCGGATCGGCGACTTCCCGGCAGTGCAGATGGCCGTGCCGGTTGGGATCGCACGCGGGCAGAAGACCAGCGTGCAATTTGCCGGGATCGGGATCGAAGACGCCGCTCCGGCCCAGCTCGAATCAGCTGCGGATGCGGCTCTGGGTTGGACGCTGGTCAACTCGAAACGCCCCGGTGGCAAGTCGTCGGCGTTCGCTTATGCCGAACTCACCACCACTGGGGAAGTGGTCGACATCGAACCGAACGATGCGATGGAACAGGCCCAAGCCCTGGCCCTGGGCCAGCAGATCAGCGGTCGCCTGGACAAGCCCAAGGACACCGACAAGTACCGCATCGAGGCCAAGGCCGGGCAGCGGTTCTTGTTCACCGGTCTGACCCGTTCGCTGGCCGCGCCGACCGATTTGGTCCTGCGCATTCTCGACGCCAAGGGAGGTCAACTCGCCACGGCGGATGACGAAGGCAAAGCCGAAGGGCGGTTGAACTTCTCGTTCCCTGCCGATGGCGTCTACATCTTGGAGGTCGGCGAACTCAACAAGCGCGGCGGCAACCAGTACGGCTACCGCATCGCAGTTCAGGAGTACCAGCCGGGTTTCATGCTCTCGGCCAGTGCCGACACGCTCAACGTGCCCGCTGGAGGAACGGCGGCCTTGGCGGTCACTGTCGCTCGGCTCGATTACGCCGGAGCGATTGACCTGCAACTGACCGATCTGCCCGCGGGATTGACCTCGAACCCGACTCGCATCGGGACGGGTCTGAACGCAGCTGTGATCACGGTGACAGCGGCCAAGGACGCACCGGCGGGAGCCTTGACGCAAGTGCGAGTGATCGGCAAGGCGAAGATCGGCGACCGCGACTTCGAAGCGGTCGGCGATGTCGAAGAAGCTCTGCGCGGGCAATGGAGCGGCACCCGCCTGATCCCGCCGACCGTGTCGCGGGCAATGGCTCTGGGCGTGGCCCCGGCAGGCAAGCTGACTCTGCGCACCGAACCGGCGGAGATCGTCTTCGGCAAGGAACTCAAAGCCACCGTCAAGGTGATCGCCCAGCGCGGCGAGGGCATCGACGAGGCCGTCACACTCGCCACGGATCCCAATCAGAATGCTCTCCCCGGCGGCATCACACTGGCCATGAAGCCAATCGAGAAGGGCCAGACTGAGGTCGTGCTCGAGTTCACCGCCAACGATCAGGCTCCCCTCGGCCCGTTCACGGTGGTGATCGTCGGCACCCACAAGAAGGGGAACGACACCTCGGTCGCGGTGGCCCCCGGCATCCTCTACCGCACCGAACCGCCATTCACGATGGCCGTGGCCGGCGGAGCCAAGCTCGCCAAGGGAGCCCAACTCCCGGTCAAGGTGACCGTGACCCGCAACCCAGCCTATGCGGGCGAAATCAAACTCACCCTCGACAAGGCCACAGCCGGACTGACAGCTGCCGAGGTCGTGATCCCGGCGGACAAGTCGGAGGCGGAGCTGATCCTCAGTGCCGCAGCCGACGCCGCCGTCGGCCCCGCAGTCGAACTGCAAGTGAAAGCGGTCTCTCCGGCGAACGCGAAGCTGACGGTGTCAGCTCCGATTGCCGGCGTGATCGTGGAGTGACAGCGTGTTGGAGTCCAGCCTTTAGGCTGCTCGGAGCAGGCTAAAGCCTGAACTCCAACCTCGAAGCACCAACGGAGCGAACCCATGCGACCAACGCACACCATCTGTAGCGTGGGCTTTAGCCCACGCGAATGTGCCTCTCCGCACACGTGGGCTAAAGCCCACGTTACACTCGCCTTGGTACTCTGCCTCGCGAGCTTCGCTTCGGCCCAGGACACCGCCGTCCCCGAGCGGCTCGAACTCACCCCGCCTGCCTTCACGCTGACCGGTCCGCGAGCCAGGCAACAACTCGCCGTCACCGGCCTGTTCGGGGCCAATGATCCGCGCGACGTGACCACCACCGTCACGGTCGAGTCCTCGAACCCCGCCATCGTGCGGATCGAGAACGGCATCGCCTACCCGGTCGCCGATGGCGAGGCCGATGTCACCGCGAAGCTGGCTGACAAGGCGATCAGCGCACACGTCACCGTCAAACTCTTCGGCACTCCAGACCCGATCAGCTTCAAGTCCGAAACGCTCGCCGCTCTAACCAAGGCCGGTTGCAACATGGGTGCCTGTCACGGGTCGCCCTCCGGCAAGGGCGGCTTCCGGCTGTCGCTGCGCGGCTACGACCCGCCGCTCGATATCCTGACCCTCAAGAACGAAGCCTATGGCCGACGCACCAACCCCATGCAGCCCGATGAATCGCTGCTACTCAAGAAGCCTCTCATGCAGGTGGCCCACGGCGGCGGCCAGCGGGTCCACAAGGGCGACCCCGTGCATGCGACGCTCCGGACCTGGATCGCCGAGGGGCTGCGCCTGGACCCGGCGGAAGAGCCGGACTTGCAATCGATCGAAGTCTTCCCGAACAAGCGGGTGTTCCAGCCCGCGGGCCTCCGCCAGCAGATCGTCGTGCTGGGCACGTTCAGCGATGGAACCGTTCGCGATGTCACCGCCTTGACGGTGTTCAGCTCCTCGTCGGAGAGCGTGGCCAAGGTCAGCGACAAGGGGATCGTCGAGAAGCAGGGTCGCGGCGAGACCGCCATCCTGGCCCGCTACCTCGACAAGATGTCGACCTCGTTCCTGACGTTCCTCGACAACGTGCCGGGCTTCGCCTGGAACAACTCCCCCGAGCTGAACTTCATCGATGGGAAGGTCAACGAGAAGCTCAAGCAACTGCTGATTCTCCCGTCCGACCTCTGCACGGATGAGGAGTTCATCCGCCGGGCCACGCTCGATACGTGTGGGCGATTGCCGACGATTGAGGAGGCCCAGGCGTTCCTGAATGACTCCGCTGCCGACAAGCGGGCCAAGCTCGTCGATGCCCTCATCGAGACTCCCGACCACGCCGCGTTCTGGACTCTCAAGTGGGCGGATGTGCTGCGGGCCAACACCGGCAAGCTGACCGCTCCGGGGGTCGCCAAGTTCGACCGCTGGATCTACGACGGCATCCTGCACGACCAGCCGATGAATGAGTTCGCCCGCGAACTGCTGACCGCCAACGGCAGCGTCTTCGAGAACCCGGCGGCCAGCT
>JAYWFM010000234.1:0-10576 GCA_043778825.1 Planctomycetota bacterium
TGCCTGAAGACAGCCTAAAGGCTGGACTCCAACGGACTCTACTCGTACCGTAACGCCTGCACCGGGTGCAGCGCCGCAGCCCTTCGGGCCGGGAGAATGCTGGCCAGGACGGCAATCAGCACGGCCCCGAAGGCGACCCACACGACCGTGCCGGGGTTCACCTGGGTCGGCACCTCGTGGAAGTAGTAGATCGTCTCGTCGAACACCTTGTGCCCCAGCATCCAGGAGATCCCCGCCTCGATCTTGTCGATGAAATGCACCACCGTCAGCCCCAGCACCACACCGGCCCCACTCCCCACCAGCCCCAGCGTCAGCCCGTAGAGCAAGAAGATCGACATGATCCCGCGCGAGCTGGCCCCGAGGGCCTTCAGAATGCCGATGTCGCGGGTCTTCTCAACCACGATCATGTAGAAGATCGCCAGAATGCCGAACCCGGCCACCGCGATAATCAGGAACAGCAACACGTTCAGAATCGCCGCCTCGACCGCCACCGCTTGCAGCAGCGGGCCTTGCTGTTGCTCCCACGTCTCGACCGAAACACCCATCCCGGCCAGTTCCTCTCGCAGCCGCTGCACGACCAACGGAGCCTTCGAGTAGTCCTTGAGCTTGATCTGAATGGCGGTCACGCTCCCCTGCTTCCAATCGAGATTGTCGTTGGGGTGCGTGGGGTCGGGCGGGCTCAGCATGCCGCGGGCCTTCTGCATCTGCTCCAGATTCATGAACACGATGTTCGAGTCGTACTCACTCATCCCGCACTTGAAGAGGTCGACGACGGTGGCCTTGAAACTGACCGGTTGGGGGGTGCCGGCCTTGAGCGTGGAGAGGGTGATGTCCTCGCCCGGATGCACGAGGAGCCGCACATCGGTTTCACCGGTCAAACGGTTCTTCTCCGGGTAGCTGACCAGACCTGCCCCGACGAACACCCGCGCGGGCTGGGGGGCATTCGGATCGATGGGGGTTGCAGCTGACTCTTCAGGTCGAAAGGGGCTCTCATACATCGAACCTTCGTCGCTAACGGCGGTCTGGAGTGGCTTCTCCGTCAGGTCACCAGGCTCCACACCATCGGGGAGTGTCTCCGGACGGCGCAGCTGATTGAACAGGACCATTTCATTGCGGTTGAAGATCGCACTGGCGGTGAGATCCCAGCTGACCGGATCGCGAACATCGACCTCGGGCTGTTGGTCCTTATTGGAGAGATCCTTTGTCTGGCGACTCAACAAGTAGTGCGAGAGCGGGCTGACCTGGTTCTTCCCCTCGGGGAGAATGCCGACGATGCGGACCGGGCGCTGTTCTTCCTGCCCCATGATGTGAAAGCTCATCATGCCCCACATCTCGACGGTGGGGGTCATGGCAATCACTTCGGAGCCGACCGACTCTTCAATGATTTTCATAATCACTTCGGGGCTCACTTGGAACCCGTCCGAGTTGTGCGTGATGATCGCGACATCCGACAACAGTCCGCGCAGGCGGTCCTGCATCTCGCCGCTGAACCCCGCCATGACGCTGTTGACGACGATCATCGTCGCCACCCCCAGCGTGACGCTGATGATGCTGACGAAGGCAATCATGCGAGTTTTGAGGTACTTCGTGGCCAACAAGAGCTTGTACATACGCCGCCTGGCTCCTTCCTCCATCCCGCAAGGGCGAACTGCCCCCACGCTCGGATCCTTCCGAACCGGCAGTTTCCACCGATTCAGGGGAAATGGTCAAGAGGAGTTCCGCCGCCAGCGACGGCCAGCAGCCTGGAGCCAGCGTCGTATCCAGAGAATCTGGGGGAGCGGAAACGGGAGGAAGTGGCGAGTGTCAACCAGACCACGCCATTCCCAAAGCGTCAGGTCGTGCCACCCGATTGCCAATCTTCGATGAACAATCCAGGCACTCGGCAAAATTCAGATGTGTTGTGTGTCACCAGAATCAGGTCATTGGCCAAGGCAATGGCAGCGATCAGCAGGTCGTTCGGTCCGATCGGAGTCCCCAGGTCTGCCAAATGTGCCCGTAGTCTGCCATACTCTTCTGCGGCAGTATCGTCGAACGGCACAGACACGAACTGTTGGCGGAGTTGCTCAACACGCATGCGGTTGTTCGCCCGGTGAGCGAGCCCAGCCCGCTCGGCCCCGTACACCAATTCCCCGACAACCACGGAACAGATCACCAAGTTTGATGGAGACTCCTGTTTGATTCTCGCCACCAAGTTCGGCAGAGTGAGTCGCAGCCAGCCAATACAAGCGTTCGAATCCAGAAGGTACTTCAAGAGAGTGGCTCCCGCTCCTCGTAGTCGCCTTGAGGCGGACGCTCGAAGTCACCTTTCCACGATCCGGCAATGGAATCCACCCAGGCCGACCATTCCTCCGGAGTCTTCGGCTGTTTGGGCGGACACGACTCAATGGTCACCTGGACTTCCCGATCCGCCTCGGCCAATCCCACCGGCAGCGACAGATGCAAGATGCCGTCACGGCTGATTTTCGATGTCGTCACGATGCGGTTCATGGTCGTGCCTCCTGATGACTGTGGCTGTCGATTGTACTTGTCAGCCTGACAGAGAGACACCATTGTGATCCCATTGGAACGGGACAACATCACCATTTCTCGATTTCTTGATTGCTCCGTATCGACGGAGTCCCGACAATGGTTGCCCCGTTCGCGTCGATGGACTCCATCGTGTCGTACGCAGACCAGCCAGGAGACTCCCATTTCTGCCACAGCCGATTTCGCCTTTCAGACCAGCATCGCGCCCGACTGCGACAGCACCTACGGCGTCAATGAGACGCTGACCACTTGCCCGGTCAGCCACGAGCTGCTCGACATCGAGTACGAGTGGGACAAGCTGCCGGTGCCGTCGAGCCTGCGCGAGTTCGAGGCGGCGTGGTCGAACCGGATGAACCCGCTCGACTACAGCGGGGTCTGGCGGTTTCGCAAGCTGTTGCCGTTCGCTCCGGACTCGCAGATCGTGACGATCGGCGAGGGGCAGACCTATCTGCAGAAGACCGACTTCATTGCCAAGTATGTCGGCCTGAACCCCGGACGCTGCCACCTCCAGTACGAGGGCTTGAACCCCAGCGGCAGCTTCAAAGACAACGGCATGACGGCTGCGAGTACCCATGCCCGCATGGTCGGGGCCAAGGTCGCGGCGTGTGCCTCGACGGGGAACACGAGTGCCTCGCTGGCGATTTACGGCGGCGTGACCGGGCTGTTCAAGGTGATCGTGTTCGTCGGCAGCGGCAAGATCGCGTACGGCAAGTTGTCGCAGGCCCTCGACTACGGAGCGGTCACGCTCCAGATTCAGGGGGACTTTGACGACGCTCTGGAGAAGGTGCGGCTCGTCTCGCAACAGGCCGGGATCTACCTCTGTAACAGCGTGAACCCGTTCCGCCTCGAAGGGCAGAAGACGATCATGTATCGCGTCCTCGAAGGGCTCGGTTGGGAGGTGCCCGACTGGATCGTCGTGCCCGGCGGGAACCTCGGGAACTCGAGTGCCTTCGGCAAGGCGTTCACCGAACTCAAACAGCTCGGCCTGATCGACCGCATCCCGCGTCTGGCCGTCATCAACGCCGCCGGAGCCAATACGCTGCATGACCTGTATCAGAACCACAACCTGCGCTGGAACAACGGTCGACCGGACCAAGTCCTGATCGATAAGTTCTACGCCGACATGGACCAGCAAAACCGCCGGGCGAATACGCTGGCCAGCGCGATCGAGATCAACCGCCCAGTGAACCTCAAGAAGTGCCTGCGAGCGCTCGACGCGTGTAACGGCGTCGTCCGCGAGGTCAGCGACGCCGAGATCATGGATGCCAAGGCCAAGGTCGGAGCCGGTGGCTTCGGCTGCGAACCGGCCAGTGCCGCGAGCGTCGCCGGGGCCAGACTCCTCCGCCAGCAGGGGATCATCGCCCCCAGCGACCGCGTCGTGTGCATCCTGACCGGCCATCAACTCAAAGACCCGACAGCCACCGTGGGCTACCACGCCCGCGAGACTGACGAGGCGAAAAAACTCGCCCAGTCGGGCGTCGACCACTGCGTGTTCCAGAATGCTCCGATCCCGGTGGAGAACGACTTAGAGAAAATCCTGGCCGTGATTCGCAGCTTGTAGCCACGTTCGCCAGAACGTGGGCGAACTCCGAGAAAACGTCCAAGCGACCGACAACTACGACGCGACACAGAGCGTGTGTGCTTCAGAAAAGTCGGCACGCGTAAAAGATCACAGCCTCGTGTGATCCAGCTGCGGGACATCTCGACCAGTCAAGGCTCCGTCGCCGCCAGCCCGCCTCCCCATGATTTTGTGGTTCATGATTTTGTGATGCTCTTCCGGTCCTTCTAGCGATTCGAATGAGCCGTGAATCACAAAATCATGGACCACAAAATCATGAAGAGATCATCCGCCACCCGCGAGTCCGCGACCGCCCACGGAGAATGCCCTTCTCGCGAAAGCCGTCGTGCATGAAGACCTGCCGATTTTTCTGATGCACACACACATAAAGCCTCTGCCACAGATTCCCTACAATCCCGTCCCCATCCCGTGGTAGAATTTCCCAAGAGGGCCAACTCGTGTCGGCACCCGTTGTCCCGTTCGTGCGGAAGCTGATCCCGTGTCTCAAGGTCGAACTGACCGGCAAGGCACCGGATGAGCAATACCAGTTGACCGAACCACTCAGCGTGATCGATCAACCGGTTCAGCCGCCTGACTACCAGATCACCGGAGAAACGATCGGTGTCGACATGGCGCTGTTCGTGTCGTTGACGGGCGGGCTGGATTCGACGCGTGTGCTGGCGGAGGTCCGGCACAGCCTGGATGATCGAATCTACCGTCGGATCGGGGGAACAAAACCGGTGGCGGTCAACTTCACCACCGAGAATCGTGGAGTTTCGACCCTGAACTGCACTTCAACTTCTGGAATCTGCCGATGATCAACAAGGGATTGTACGAATTCCGCATGTTGGCCATCGATCCGGAAAACTCCGACAAGACTCTGGAACTGCCCGGTGAGCGGGCGGAAATCCGCGTCCTGTCTAAAACCCTGTGAAGAGGCGACCATGTCTCACACGCCCTCTGACAACCGCAAACCATCCCCGGTGAAAATCGTCCCCGCGTCCCGAACCAATTACGGGCCTATCGATGTCGACTGCTCATCGTGGGACGCTGAGCCGGGTTCCGCCCCGC
The DNA here is from genome assembly GCA_043778825.1 of Planctomycetota bacterium. Lineage (GTDB taxonomy): Bacteria > Planctomycetota > Planctomycetia > Planctomycetales > Planctomycetaceae > TH-plancto1. The sequence goes on from JAYWFM010000234.1 coordinate 5,156, forward strand.
GCCAGTCTCAGCCCGCACGTTCTGCAGCTGTCAATGTCGGCGGGTTCGATGTCGAGTTCATCGAACCGAAGTCGATCGAGATTGTGATGGACCTGGAGGAGTGTGCCTCGAAGGCGGCGGCGTTTCAGTTGGCGATGGAGTTGATCCTGGCCGTGACGCAAGCGGCACCCGACCTGAAGCTGCTCTACGACCCGGAACGGACGCGGCAAGCGGACGGAACCGTGACGATTGTCTTGACTCCGCAGGTTTTTCTGGCGGATGACCGGCGGCTGAAGGAAATGGTGGAGTGGATCAACTCCAGCCCACGGATCAGTCGGATCAGTCCCGGTGGAAAATGCGTGGGCACTGCCCATATCGCAGCAGCGTAAGCATTCTGTGAGTGTGACTTGATGGTCTCAGTTCTCAGAGAAATGAAACGAACAAATGGCCGAAGGCACGATCAAGAAGCTTACCGACAAAGGATTCGGATTCATCAACACAAAGGGTTCGAAAGACCTCTTCTTTCAATCCAAGAGCTTGCAGGGTGTGCGGTTTGAAGAATTGTATGTAGGCCAAAGGGTCAGCTACGCCGAAGGTCAAGGTGCAATGGGCCCGTGTGCGGAACACATAATCGTGTTAGACGAGATTGAGCAATCGGAGACAGCACCGGAGCAGCAATAATGTGACATTCTTGTTAACGCAATCGCCGAAGAAGGCGTCTCCTCCGATACTGTCCGTCACCACCTCGTCGAACTCTACAAGGCCCTCAACGAATACTCTCTCGCTCAATACGGCACGCACCTGACCCGCGAGGGGTTCAAGCGGCTGGTCTTTCAGGGGACCGGCGTTCATGTGTGACATGCCGCGTGAGGGAGCAGAGTTCCGGCTCGGGGCGGGCGGGCCGATGCCGCCAGGCGCGGCTGAGGATTTGATGGGGAAGATCAACGGCGCGATGCCCCAGCGCAAACCACCCAAGGGGGCCAAAACGATGGACCCGAAACGGATCACCGACCCCGTGGTCGCCTCGGCATTTGCCCAGGCGGAGGCGGAACTGGACGACCTCGAAGCCCAGTACGCTCGCCAGGCCGAACAGCTGCGAGAGGCCGCAACGGCTCTGGTCGCCAAATCTGCAGCTTCGCCCACCCTTGCATCATCCAGCCCCGCACTCGCCCCAGTTCAAAACAACTCCGCCGCCGAGGCCGCTCAGCAGATCACCGCTGTCATCACCTCTGCCACCCAGGACGGCGTGCAGTTTTACGCGAAGGTTCCGAAGTTGAAGTGAATTTCAAGGTGCGGTTCTGCCTGAAGTGATTCATCCGCGGGCTGAGGCATTGACGCCGCTCGAATGTTGCCATTTGGTGATTCGGGATCATTCTGGAAACATGTCTGGAACACCGAGTTACTTTCCCGCAGGCTTGGCCTCGGTCGCCTCTTTCGGCTTCAGATGGGCATCGAAGAACGCCCCCATCAGCTCGCGGGTCTCGAACGGCATCGAGTGCCCGCGCTGGTGGACGAAGAACTCGAAGTTCTGCGGGACGCCGAGCATCTCGTACACATCGGCCACCTTCAGCAGCATCAGTACCCGCTGCTTCTGCGTCAGTCGGGGACCATCGTTGAGGGCTGAGACATCCAGGAAGGCGCGTGGGGCGGAGAGGGCCATGACTTCGTGGAAGTCGATGGGCGGCAGTTGGCCCTCCAAGAGCTTCGGGCGGAGGTGTTTGAAGTAGACGTACCAGTGGTCGCGGGACCAATGCTCGACGGCGCTGTTGTGGCGGAAGAAGGCGGCGCTGCAGTTGTCGACGGCGGCTTTGACTCGCGTGTCGTAGGCGGAGAGGAAGATCGTCCCCTGGCCGCCGAGGGAGTGGCCCATCGCTCCGATGCGGTCCTTGTCGACGACATCGAGCGTCTCCAGGACATCGATCGCGATCGAGTGTTCATAGGTGAACTTGCCGACAGCTGTCCACTCCGGGTGCTTCTGGTGGAACCGCGTGGTGTCGTAGGCTCCCTCGGGTGGGATGCGTCGGCCCGAGACGAAATGCTCGGGAGCGATCACGACGTACCCGCGCTGAACGAGATGATGCAGGTGGGCCTTCGTGGCGTCGTCGACGAGGCCGGCCGCTTGCTCGATGCCTTTCGGGAAGGTTCCGTGCAGGGCCACGATGGCCGGGAGCTTGGCGGTCTCGCCGAGCGGACGTTTCGGGATCGCGAGGTAGGCATGGGCTCGCTCGCCCTCTTCCACGGCATAGCTGATGAGTTTCCGCGTGTAGCCTTCCGGGACTTCGATGGTCTCATGGACCTGCACGTCGAGCGGCGGCTTCGCGGGCTTGTGCTGGTCGCGAATCAGATCGAGGAACCGCTGGTGCAAGACCTCGCGGTGCTTGACCCAGTCCTCGGGGGTCTTGATCCCGACTGTGAGGTCATCCCACGACGAGACGATCTCCGGCGGGTCGGAGCGCGGTCGCACGGGCTCATCGGCGAGTACCGTGCTGGCCGCGATTCCCAGCAACAGCCAGCCTGCCACTCTGGGCCACTTCGGGAGACAATCGAACGGCGTGGTCTTCATCGCGATCGGCCTTTCTGGTGTGGTCTCTTCTGGGCAGGCAGCTTCTTCTTGACGAGGCGTTTCACCGGCACGAGACGTTTCTTCGTGGCCACTTTCTTCCGCGCGGGAGGCAATGCCGCTCGTTCACTCGACTCCTGCGATTCCATCTGCGACTCCGCCAATTGATAGAACTCATGCAGCTTGGCTTGCAGCAGCAGCTTGTCCGGCATTCGAGTCTGGTACTCGGCGACAAGGGCGGGGGACATCGACCGGTTGAGGGCGTACTCCACCACCTCGTGGTCTTGCGTGGCACAGAGCAACACACCGATGGATGGCTGCTCGTGCGGCTTCTTGATCTTCCGGTCGAGTGCTTCGAGGTAGAACTCCAGCTTGCCGAGATACTCGGGTTGGAATTCGTCGATCTTGAGTTCGATGGCCACCAGACAGTTGAGGGACCGATTGAAGAACAGCAGGTCGAGGGCATAGTCTTTCTTGCCGACTTGCAGCGGATACTCACTTCCCACATAACAAAAGTCGCGGCCCAGTTCGATGAGAAACCGCTTCAGCTTGTCGATCAGACCGCGCTGCAAATCGGCCTCGGAATGGCCATCCGCCAAGTCGAGAAACTCGACGAGATAGCTGTCTTTGAAGATGCCCGCGGCATCGGGATGCAATTCTGTCACCAGTGGTGACAGTTTTGGAGGAGAGAGGACGGATCGCTCGAACAACGCCCCGGAGAGTTGGCGTTGGAGTTCCCGCTTTCCCCATCGTTCCCGGTGGCAGAGGCGGAGGTAGAACTCCCGTTCCTCATCGCGTTTGCAGCGGCTCATGATGAGCAGGTTGTGGGTCCAGGACAATTCTGTCACCAGTGGTGACAGTTTTGGCTGGCCACGATATGACTCGTAAAACTGGCTCATTCTCCACAGATTTCTGGCGGAGTAACCCATCACTCCGGGATACCGGCGCTGGATGGTCGCTGCCAAGTCTTCGACCGTTCCCTGGCCCCAGCCGTCGTGGGCAATCTTCTGTGTGAGGTGTTCGCCAATGCTCCAATAGAGCTCGATCAGAGTCGTGTTCACCGCTGCCACGGCGCGGGTCCGCGCGGCGTGGATCAGCCCCAGCACCGTGTTGAAGTCGGGCGGCGGCGGAGCCTTTGGCACTTTGGACAGAGCGAGGCTGCGGTGGGGAGAACTCTTCTTCGCTGGCATGGCCCGCAGTCTCATGGGGAAGGACAACACGAAAAAGCCCAGGGGTTGCAACCCCTGGGCTTTGGCACATGATTCACCAGCGAGTGTCGTTACACCAGTTCCGCAATCGGTCGGCGGTAGTCGAGGATGTACTGCGGACGGCCCGCTGTGTCGAACAGTTGGGTCGTATCCAGATCGATGCCGAGTTGGTGGTAGACGGTGGCGAAGACTTCCTGGATGTGGACCGGGCGATCATCGGGGCGTTCGCCGTTGCGATTCGTCGAGCCGATCACCTGACCGGTCTTCAGACCACCCCCCGCCATGAAGAAGAACGATGCCTGCGGCCAGTGGTCGCGGCCCGCACCTCCGTTGATGCGCGGGGTCCGGCCGAACTCGCCGGACATGAGGATGATCGTACGATCGAGCATGCCGTGATGCTCCAGATCCTCGATCAACGCACTCAGCGCCCGGTCGAGTGCGGGCAGTTGCTTCCGCATCGACTCGAAGTTGTTGCTGTGGGTGTCCCAGCCGCCCCATGACAGAGCGACGCTGCGGCAACCGGCCTGGACCAGCTTGCGGGCGAGCAGGAACCGCTCGTTGTCGCGGTTCTTCTTGATCCCGTAGCGTTCGAGCAACTCGGGCGATTCCTTCGAGGTCTCCAGTGCCGCCGACACATGGCCCGAGGTGATGAGTGACACGGCCCGCTGCTCGAAGCTGTCGAGGGCCTCCATCATCCCCTTGGCATCGGTCTCGGCGCGAAAGCGGTCGAACCCGGCCAGCAGTTCATTCCGCTCGGTGAACCGCGACTCGGCCACCATCTTATTGAGGGTCAGGTTCTGCCTGGCAGCACCATCGGGACGGAAGGGCATGTGCATCGGCCCGAGGTATCCCGACTTGCCCCAGTTGTTCAGGTCGACCGATGTCGGGGCCGTGCCGCGTTCCGTGGTCACTGCGGGACCGCACACCTTCGACAGCACTGCCCCCACACCGGGGCGACCGCCGAGGCTCTTCAGATCGCGTTCCGACCAGCCGGAGTCGGACTGCGCCGGGTTGTGTTCGTTGTTCACGCCCGTGGTCGATCGCACGATCACGGTCTTGTCGGCGACCGAGGCCAGCATGGGCATCAGTTCGCAAATCTCCATGCCAGCGACCTTGGTGGCGATGGGCATGAACTCGCCCCGGAATTCCTTCGGAGCCAGCGGCTTCAAGTCGAAGGTGTCCATGTGGGTCGGCCCACCGGGCAGATAGATATTGATGATCGAGCGACCCGTGGCCTTGGCTCCGGCTGCGGCTTCGGCCCGCAAGAGTCCGGGCAACGACAACCCGGCGATGCCGGTGGCTCCCACTTTCAGAAAATCGCGACGAGAGACCCCATCGCAAAACCGCCGTGCTGCACCTGTGAAACCAAACATTGGAGCACTCCGCTGCAGGAGGAAAACCGGTCCATTGAAAAGGGGCGACTCGCGTTGAGTCCGTCCCGACCGCCCGACCCCCGACTCCGGCATACTACATCGGACCGGGGAGACATATCAATCCAATTTGATTGAAGATTGTCCAGGAGTTCCAGAACGGTGTGGCTGACCGGGATCTGGTGAATGAATTGTCCCTGGGGCGGAATGCGAGTCGCGGAGAGGTTGTGAATTTTTCGGGGGATCGCGCCCGGGCCGGTGTTTTGGGGGCGAATATTTTGAAATGGGGGGGTTGCTTCTGGGG
>JAYWFM010000235.1:0-4480 GCA_043778825.1 Planctomycetota bacterium
GAGTTCAGAACGACCTGTGGGAGACTCTCGAAGACGGGATACGGTCCCCGCACGCGCGCAGCTCCGCACTCTGCAAGAACCTCTTCAACCGCTGGGACCAACTCTGGATGTTCCTCACCCACGCCGGTGTTCAGCCCACGAACAACCGCGCCGAACAAGTGCTGCGCCACGCCGTGATCTGGCGCAAACTCTCCTTCGGCACTCAGAGCGCCGCTGGCAGCCGCTTCGTCGAGACCCTTCTGACCGTCATCGAAACCTGCCGCCAACAGAAACGCGATGTCCTCGATGTCCTCACGACCTTCGAAGCCCAAAACCACCATACAACAGGCCCATCGCTACTCCCGGCCCCGTGACAGGCCACGCTGCTGGGGTGTGAATGGTTACGTTTGCAGGCTTGTTGCGATACAGGGTGGGCGATTGGCGAGTCGTGTACCGGATTGATGATCCCTCGAATCGTGTCTTGGTCCTTTCGATTGCACACCGCCGAGAAGTCTACGATTGACGGCGTGGCAAAGGAACACGAGGACTTGCCAACTGGCCTGTGCTGAGATCCTCTTGTTGCTCCGCAACCCAGACACTCAACGCAGTGTCTGGGCGACCCCGCCAGAGCTACTCAAGCGGCATACTGTTCCATGCCGTGTGTGATTCTCCCTTGGGGTCGATCAGAATCACGAGTGTTCCGCAGTACCGTCCGGGCTGTTGAACCTCGACATTCGCCAACTGCTGCCCATCGTCATCAGTGATCGTCAACAGCCCGCCAGTCCATGCTCCAGCAACATTAGAAACGACAAGGCTTCGATGACCATCTGGGGAACCTCTACCCACAAAAACATCCTGCACCCACACCACTTCATCCCTCGTCCCGTCACGCCGCAACGACGCTCGAAATGGTGCCCGGTACTCGACTTGATCTTCCCGAATGATGACCAAGTGATTGATCCACGTCGGGTTGACCGCACGGTCGATGAAGAATAGAGCAGCGTAAGCGAGAACCGCAGTGATCGCGATCACTCGAATGGCATGCCAGAGTCGTGGGCTCTTGAGAATGCCGGATATTCCTGGTGTTTTCTTGCCTTCGTCCATTTCTTCACCCCTCCATCTCAGCCTGCTGGACAAGGAAGGCATTGCGATAAATCCCCACCTGTTTCATTCGCCCTGTCGTACGAGGCATCGCCATCGCCTTTATACCAAAAGTTTCCCCCACGGTCATTTCGAGTTTGGCTTATGTGTGAGCCTCGGGTAAGCTGGGACTTGCTGCCCCGTGGGATAGGCTTCCAGCCTGTCATCTTCAGCCAACAGACAGGCTGGAAGCCGATCCCACGGTCGGTTTCTACTGACCGCTCGCTTGGGGCCTGGAGTCCCTCCCACCCTATTTCCTGCCTGGAGTCGTTCATGAAGAGTCTCGTGATGATGGCGTCGGCGTTGTTCCTCGTCTCCAGTCTCGCGTGGGCGGAGGATGCCAAGCCGGTGACCAAGCCGGCCGCACCAGCTGTGGCGACTCCGAAGAAGGTCGATGTGGGGACTCAGGCTCCCGACTTCAAGTTCAAGGATGCGACGGGCAAGGAGATCAGCCTGTCGGAATTGACCGCGAAGGGGCCGGTGCTCGTGCGGCTGACCTGCGGCTGCTCGGGCTGCGACAAGGAACTGGCCTACTTCCAGGCGCTGCACGAAGGTACAAGGATCTCGGCCTGACCTCGATCGCCGTCTTCCGCGAACCCGACACCAAGGTCGCCGCCTACGTCAAAGAGAAGAAGCTCAACATGCTGTACACAGTCGACACGAAGGGCGACGCGTGGACCACTTTTGAGACGAAGACGATGCCGACCAACTTCCTGATCGACAAGGGAGGCAAGATCATCTCCGTCGCCTCCGGTTGCGATCCGAGCGGCCTGCTCGCCAAAAAGCTCTCCGAGAAGGTTGCCAAGGTCGTCAACACGACCGCGATCGACGTGCAGAAGCAGGTCGATGACGAGAAGGCGAAGCCGTAAGGCGGTGCCTCTGTGCTGGGAATCGCGTTCGGCGCAGTGTGCCACTGGCGAGGGCTTTGACTCGCCAGTGCGAGGGGGCCACGAGCAGTCTCGCATGCCTCCCCGGCAGACACTGGCGGCCCAAAGCGACCGCCAGTGGCACCCGGCGATCGACGTGCAGAAGCAGGTGGATGACCAGCAGGCGAAGCCCTAATTGGACAGCGCCGCTGAGAGCGGCAGGCGTCAGCCTGTCGAGGCCCCCGCCCGCGAACCGGCGCGTGCGATTGCTCAACGTTTCGGCAGGCTGACGCCGGGCCGCTCTCGCGGGGTGGCTCAGGTTGCCGCTTTGGGCGACCTGGGTGACGAAGGAGTTGGAGGTTACGACAGAGGTGGCTCGCGATCACACCTCTTGTGCCAAGGCACACCGGTAGGCTCCCAAGCGAGCCAACCGGTGCCACCCGCGTGGCCGGAGCCCGCCCAGCCCAGCCCGGAGCCGTTGTACGGCGGGGTGGCCCAGACACTGCTTTGAGTGTCTGGGTTGTGGAACAACAAGAGGTTACGGGGGAGACGCTCACCATTCAATCCCTCTTGTTTCTTCGTCACCCAGACATCCAAAGCGATGTCTGGGCCACCCCGCCTCAAGCTCAGGGGACACCGCCTGCTGGGAATGGCACTTCCGTGTTTCCGACTGCTGAACAAATGCTCAAGGATGCAATGTCGAAGGAGCAAATGATCGATGCAGACGGTAACGAAACAGAAGGAGGAATGGGTAGTCTAAACTGGGGGATCGATTGTCGAACGGGCCGCAAGACCTTGTTTCCGGGTTCAAGTGGAGGCATTCCAACGCCTGGAGCGCCCATTCCCGCACCCGTAACGCCGCCTGCTCGCCCAAATATTTCACAGGAGGAGTTGATGCAATGGATCCTTAACGCCAACACAGGAGCAAAGGCACGTGAGGAAGCACGGCATGCAGCGCAGCAGAAAGCAGAAAAGGATGCTGCTGATACTGTGGAGGCGGCTAAACGGGCAGAAGCGATAGCCTCATCTAACGACACCCCGAGGTTTCCTGTAGAATCTCCTAACTACCTCAGGCTCAACAAACACACAGAACCTAGCCTCACCCACATTGACATTGGCGGCCTCGGGTATTACAACAACGCAATCAATGTCAATCCAGTCATCGTTGACGATGGAAGCATCCCGAATCTACGTCTCTACCGTGGCGAGGAAATGAGCGAAAATGGAATTGCGCCTCGTTCGGTTGACATTATCACGGTGGAAAACACTCCAATGTCTTCGGAGATGACGGACGAGATTGCTAGAGCGATCGCTGAAGGGGGAATGATATCTCTGTCTTCAAGAAGACAATACATGGACACGAATGTAATTTGGATGGAGAATTCGTTGAAGTCGCGTAATATTCCGTACAAGAAGGAAGTCCGACGGCACAACAAAGATGCAATGCAAGTCGTTTTCACGATTGGACAATCGCCGTGAAGCGTGTTTTCTCAAAATTCGCAGTCCAAAGCAAGATGCGAAGAATCCTTTGGGTTTCCTTCGTTCTCTTTGCAATTTCTCTTTTGGTCTGTAGTTACGGAGTTGTAATTCCTTTAACTCGCCAGAGGCAGGCGCAGCGTGTGCTTGACCAGTACAAATGCTTCAATATTTCCTATGACCAGATGGGGGACACACACAAAGGCACTCCTCGTTGGATAACCATGGTACTTCCGAAGTCTTGGGTACCAAACAATCATGTGATTCGCGAGGCATATATCCGCTCTCGAAGCAGGGAGGAAATGCTTGCGATATTGCAGTCCCTGCCGACGGGATGTCGCATCGAGATGTTATCTCTTGAATTCTCAAACGTCAAAGACGAGGATGTGAGTGCGCTCTCCGAAATAGTCTCAACAAGCGATCTCCGATCTTTGTGGCTTGACGGATGTCCATCTATTACCGACGAGGGCATTCTGGCGGCTCGTCGATTTGAAAATCTGAAGTGGCTTTTGCTCGATGGCACATCGATTTCCGACAAGAGTATGGAAACATTGTCTCAAATGAAACTGAAGGAGTTGCACATTATCGGAACTAGAGTGTCTCCGCCAGCCATTGAAGAGTTCAGACGCCGTAATCCTGGAGTTGCATTTGTGTCGGAGTAGCGCGCGGCGGAGTGCGCGAGGTGCGAAAACTCTGCACACGATCCGCGAGGCAAGTGCCTGACTGGTTGTACACTGGCGGGGTGGCCCAGCCGGGCGGTTCCAGTCCGGGAGCCGCTCCCCCGAACTCCACAGCGCAGCCTCAAATCCCCGACCCGGACACGGCTGATCCCATTCTCAATCGATATGCGCGAGGTGTGAAAACTCTGCACACACTCCGTGAGTGAGCCAGAAAAGGGGTCTGGGTGCGCCGGCGTAAGCTGGGGGAGAGTCGCGAATGAGAGAGTCGCACGAGAGAAGACCTAGCCAGTCACCTCGGCCTCGAGTGATGCGGGTTGTCGGGTAACCGCCAAGTCGAAG
>JAYWFM010000236.1:0-10556 GCA_043778825.1 Planctomycetota bacterium
CCTCACCCAGATTCGGCAACTTGAATTCGATTCCCATGCACGCTTCCGTCGCAAATCCAGGTCCCACACGGTCCGCCCAGTCAACAGCCTCGGATGATACTGGACTCCCCGTGGCGCGGACAGTGTTCAATCCACGCGAAAATGCCCACGGGTTGCAACCCGTGGGCTTTGATTGGCGAACTGATACAGTACGTGATCCTGCGCGGACTCATCACACTCACCGTCCCCGATTGACCGACCTGCATGTCTCAGCTCCCGTATTTAGTGCGTCTCGCGGAACGGCTCTCCGCCGGGTTGAAGTATTTGCCGCAGGAGAGGCGGCAGCGGCATCGCGATTTCCTATTGTCGAAGCAGTTGCCGGATGGCGGGTTTACGGGGCGCGAGGGAGGTTCGGACCTGTATTACAGTGCGTTTGCCGTGAGGGGCTTGCAGATACTGGGAGAGTTGACGCCGGAGATTGCCGCAACGGTATCTGGCTTTCTGCGGACGTTCGATTGGCGAACACTCGGCGTGATTGACCTCATCAACTGGTTGTCGATGTCGGCCATGATTCAGTGGGCTGGGGGAGACGACCCGCTGGCCTCGGAGCCACCCGACTGGGCGGAACAGATCGCTGCCCAGCTTGAATCGCTGCGCATGAAGGACGGCGGGTACGCCAAGGGGACCGAGGGAGCGACCAGCAGCACCTACCACACGTTCTTGGTCGTACTCACGTATCAGTTGCTGGGCAAGTCGGTGCCGAGGCCGAACGCCCTCACCCAGTTCATCTACGACCGACAGCGCGACGATGGCGGGTTCGTCGAGATCGCCCCGATGAAACGCAGCGGGACCAACCCGACAGCTGCGGCGTGTGCGCTGCTGCACATGCAGGGGCGGGTGGATGCGGAATTGCGGGAGGACATCGCGGCGTTTCTGGTCGATGTCCGCACGGATGATGCGGCGTTCCTGGCCAATAGCCGCATCCCGATCCCGGACGGGTTGTCGACCTTCACCGCTGTCTTAACGGCCCAAGACATTGAGGTCGCGGCACTCGTTGACCCGCCGATCCTGCGACTCTACGTCGAGAAGAATCTGGAACTTCCCACGGGCGGGTTCCGGGCTGCCGAGTGGGATACGCTGGCCGATGTGGAGTACACGTTCTACGGGCTAGGGATTCTGGGGTTGCTGGGGGCTCCGACGACGTTGGAGGAACGGCGTCAGGGGCATCTCGATCATTGAGAAAGCCCACCGGTTGCAACCGGTGGGCTTTGATAGGCATCGGGTTGGCGGAATGCGAGTCGCGGAGCGAGATCGCCTACGCCTCGTCGCTCTCTGCCTCGTCATTCGAATCCACTTCCAGGGGAGCGATCAACTCCAACTCGTGCAGCCGTTTCTTGGTGCGGTAGTAGTCATACCCCAGGATCGCCGTCGCGATCATGGCTGCGGTCATCTCCAACCGGTAATGGCGGGTGGTCCACAGTTCAGTGCTGAGCAGAATCAGAGCGATGCCGCCGCTGATGGCGAGGAAAATCTGCTTGACCTTCTCGGTGATCATGAGACGCCGCAGTTCCGACCGCGCGACATCGGAGCGGGCCTGCGTATTGGCGATCTCACGGAACGAGTCCAAGTTGGCCCGGATGGCCTTCTTGTCCGACGCTTCGAGCTTGCGGGATTGCCGGGCGGGGATCGGTGCGGGCTTTTCGGCCTGTTGCACTTTGGGTTCCTCTTTGGGAACGACCGGCACCACAGGCGGGGGAGTGGGCTTCGGGGCGGACGATTCCGTCTTTGCGCCGTGTCCATCCTTGGACTTGCGGGTCCGGGCCAGCAGTTGCTCCATATAGGCCGCGACGGGATCGAGAGATTCATCGATCGAACAGGGTGGCTCGGGGGTGGGTTCCTCGACGATCTCACCGGGGCCGGAGTTGTCGGCCCGCGCGGTCTCGTCGACGTTGTCCGGTTCCACATCCTCCGCTGGCGAGGAGTATTCTGACTGGGACTGGTCCTCATCGGACTCGGCGACAGGCGGCTCGACGGGATGACTGGTCTGGGCTGTCGGTGGACGCAACCGACCCAGATCGATGCCAAACATCGCGGAGAGCCTAGACCGCAACTCGCTCGCATCGGCTCCAGACTGCGGGGTCGTCGATTGGACAGCGGTTTCTGGGATTCCGTCCGAGGCGGTGTTGCGCCACTGCGGTGCCTCCTCCGATTCACCCACGTCCTCAGAATCCGTATACGTCACCTCGTCAGTCGGTCCGCCCCCCCACGCCATGGGCGATACGGAGTGCGGTTTGTCCTCCACCACTTCGTAGGTCTCCGGCTCATCACTGAGCCGGGCCGTGGCGGCCTCCACATACGATTCCGAAGTGCGTCCCAGCAGATCGCGCAGCCGCTGTTCTTCCCGGTCATCGATCGTCGCATGTTGAGGGACGGATGCAGGCCGGGAAGGAGGGGCATCGACCGCCATTGCCAGGGTGGAGCCGTGCGGCTTGTTCGCTGTGGACGAGGTCGGCGATCCCTCGGCCGCCTTCCGCATGATCTCCGCGATCTCGGGAGGCAGGTCGTCTTCGATCGCAGAACCGATCGATGAAAAGCTGGCAAACCCGGCCAAGGGGTCGATGGCTTCCTCGACAGAGCCCAACTCGGCGGCCACCGGGGGAGTCGCAGAAGGCACCGCAGCTGGCACTGGCCACTGCTCCATCGACCGCACCGAGGACACGGGCGAGGGCGGCGGGACGAGGGACACGACTGGCATCGGAGTCGCGGCCTCGACTCCCGCCTGGAGGTCGGTCAACTGCTGGGCCAAGTTCGTCAGTTCCTCTCGCTGCGAGTCGAGATCGGACTCGACCCTCTGGAGTTCCGCCCGCTCCTGCCGCAGGGAGGCCCACTCTTCCTCCAGATGGACACGCTGGGTGGTCATCTGCTGCCGACCCGACTCGGCCTCGGTCCGAAGCTGTTCCGCTGCCTGACGCCGTAGCGAGATCTCGGCCTCGGCCTGCTTGACCTGGCGTTCCCGGTCCTGCAGCGACTGCCGCTCCGAGATGACGGACTGGCGCTCCTGGATGTAGGTGTCTCGTTCGGTGACTGACTCGGCCTTGATCGCGAGCAACTGCCCATAGTCCTGGTCGAACTGGGTTCGGGTCCGACGGATCTCGTCCCGTTCCACTCGTAGCGACTGCTGTTCACGCAACAGTTCCTCGCGAAGTTCTGCCAGTAACTGACGTTCCGAAACGAGAGCCAGCAGTTGCTCACTGACCTCGCTCGAATCGTCCTCCGCGACGCGAACGCCTGACCGCTCCGTCTGGAACGTCAGGCGGGACACTTCCAGTTCCCGACGCTCCGCCGCCAATCGGGCTCGCTCCGCTGCCAGCTTCTGCCATTCGTTGTCACTCTCGATTTGATCGACCTCGGCGGCGGTGAGCAGGGCACGGTCGCTGTGCTCCTGTTCCAGCAGCATCCGCTGCTCTTCGATTTGAAGGCGCAATTGCTCCAACGCCTGCCGTTCCTGCAAGGACTCCGCCCGGTCCTGATCGAGGCGGGTGCGCAGCTCGGCCAGTTCCGCCGTCTGTCCCTTCGACCGCTGCACACTCGAACTCTCGAGACTCACCAGCCGCTGATTCGCCGCCTGCTCCGCCAGTTGCAGCTTCGACTGACTCGCCCGCAGCGCTGAGCGATCCTGTTGAAACTGACTGAACTGCTGGTTGAGGGCCTCCTCGCGGATATCGAGTTCGGACCGCAGACCGCGCAGCTCCCGGTTGCGTCCGTCCAGCTCGGCCTTGAGCTTCTGGAGAGACGCTTCGCGTTCAGTCAGATTGGCGATCGATGTCGCGACCGACTGCTCGTGCTCGGCGAGCGACTCAAGTTGCGTGGCCGCCTCGCGGGTGCGGGCTTCGGTCTGGCCGGTCTGCTCGGTCAGGACAGTCTGCTGTTGCAGGACGGTCTGCTCGCGCTGGAGGAGTTCCTGAAATCGCTGCTCCAGTTCGGCAGCCTCGCGACTGATCTGCTCGCGCGTGGCCTGCAAGGCCGCACCGGACGAAGCGAGGACCGCTTCCCGCTTGGCCACTGCGGCTTCTCGGAGTTCGACTTCGTCCGTATCGACGGCAGTGACCGGGCTGACGGGCGCGAGTGTCTGGACCGCATGAGCCTGCTCTTGCAGAGACTCGGCCTGCAGGGCGAGTTCGGATTCTTGCCACTCCAGAGTCCGGGTTCGCTCAGCCAGGGACTGGGCCTGCCGCTCCAGTTCGGACACCTGCCCTTGAACTGCGGCTTCGAGCTGCCGCAGCCGAGCCTGTTCGGCCTCCAGCGCGCGGGTCATCTCCGCAATCATGCGCGAGGCGGCGGCCTCGGCCTCATTCCGCACGTGGAGAGCATGCTCCTGCGCGGTCAGGGCCTGCTCGCGCTGCCCGACTTCGGTCAGCACCTGTTCGACTTGAGCCTCCAGCGAGTGGAGAGAGAGCTCGCGCGACCGAAGTTGCTCTTCCCGAGTGGAGAGTTCGGACCCGAGATAGTCGAGCGCGCGGAAGCGTTCCCCGATCTCCAATGCGCGCTGCTCGAGTTCTCTCCGCTCCGCGGCCATCCACGCCAGCGCTGGCGGTTGAACAACAGGCACCGCCGGGACCGATGCCGCGTGTTCCACCACCGAGGCGTGAATCTGCACCGCCTCGGTCAGCGGGAGATCCTCGGACCAGGAGGGCGTCGGGCGGGGCGAATCATCGATCGCCGTATGCAACTGTTGCAGTGCCCGGTCGAGCAACTCTTCAATTTGAGGCGGCTGGTAGGCCACCGGAGCCGCAGGTGGGGTGGGAATTTCCTCGCGGAGTTCGACCCACTCGGAGACCTCGGGACGCCGCGTGCGGAGTTCGACCGGGCCGAGGATCAGCCGCTCACCCAGCTTGAGGACAGCTTCGGTCAACGGACCATCGTTGATCCACGTCAGCGGCGAGATCGCTTTGACGATTGTCTTATTGGCCCCGACGATCATCAGGCAATGCTGCGCCGCGACGCCACCCACCGCGATCACAATGTCGCAGTCCGGAGACGAGCCCAGCAGGTATCGCCCGATCGCCAGCGGGTAGGACTCCAGCTGGGAACTCGCGCGAACCGGTTCCAGCACCAGCTTGGGAGCGGTCGAGGCGCGCGGGGTCTGGCGGTCGATCGATCCCGGAGTCAGAGTGGGAGTGGGCATGATGATCCAAGGCCGGTGGCTGAGGCACGCGAACTGGCATCCTGAGATTCGCGGGTACGGGAACAATCTCTCGACGCCTCGTGCGGCCTTGCACCTCGAACGGCGTCGACGGAAGTCTGGTGCCCTCCACCCCGGCCTCAGCGAGACCCGGCTGACTCTCCCGTACCGGAGAGTGGAATCGTTCCGAATCCGATGATCCTGCCCAGTCTGCCGAATTCCATGAATTCAACGGGGGAAGGGTCGCGGTACTGGCTGGCAGTCGCGGCACTGTGTGGAGGGACCACACTCCTGCACCCTCCTTCGGTTCCCGACCTCCCCCGAGTGCTGCGCGATTGGGTGCCATCTCGGCAAACACAATCTTTGGGTCAGGGGCACATGCGACCGGATACTTGGTAACGACTTTCGCGGTTCTGTCAGTGGCAACTCGTGACGGACGTTGAACGAATCATGCACCTGTAGCGGATTTCTCGATGCACGGGATTCTAACTGCAACAGCAGGGTGGGAAGTCTGACATGAGTCGGGGAGGTCCGCCCCGGCCTCCGCCTGACCGCTCGCTGTCAGACCTTTGGATGACGCTGGCTACTTAGGAGCGGGGCGGGTTGGTTTGGGTTCCCGGTAGGGAATTCCCTTGCGAAACAGTTCCAGCCGCTCCAGATAGAGGGCTTTATCGGCCTCCTGGGCGAGATGGCTGGCCTTCTGCTGCCACTCGATTGCTTTGTCAAACTGTCCTGTTTCTGCGTACGCAGCGGCCAGTGTGTCGAGCAGGTTCGGAGACGACCACTTGGTCAATTCGCAGGCCCGTTGAGCATCCGCGATGGCTTGCTGGCCATTTCGCACGGAGGCTTCGGGACAAGTGGCGAACAGCCACGCTCGACTATTCCACCCGTCGGGAGAGAACGGATATCGCTCCACCATGATGTTGAAGTCGTCCCTCGCCCAGTCATAATGTCCCATTCGATTGCGCAGCATGCCGCGATTGTTTTGAGCATCGGATGCTGGCACTCCCAAGAGGAGCACGGTATCGAAATCGGTGATCGCTCGTTCATACTCATGCTTTTGCTGCCAACAGAGTCCACGATTCGTTATCGGGTTGGGGAATCTGGGATCCAGCCGATGTGCTTCGTTGAAGTCCAGAATGGCTCCGTCGTAATCCGTCTTGCAATATTTGTTCCACCCCCGAATGTTCCATCCCCACGCAGACTGGGGATGCAGACGGAGGCACGTGTCCATTTCGGCGATCGCCTTGTCGTATTGTTTCAAATCCTCATACACAAAAGCGAGATTGGCGTAGGCGTAGAGATTCTGAGAATCGCGGGAGATCGCGTGTTGCAGGTCCGCCGTCGCCTTGTCATATTCCTTCCGGATTCTAAAAACCTGGCCTCGTTCGACATAGATATTCGCCCCCACCATCCCCAGCTCAATACAACGATTCAGATCGGAGAGTTGCTTGTCCGGTTCCGAGTACTCTTTCCAAAGGTCGGCTCGAAGGGCATAAATAGCCGGTCCAGCGGGGGCTCGTCGCAGAGCTTCGTCGAGTTCGGCCAGGGCTTGGTCTTTTTCCTTCCGCAAGAAGTGAACTCTGGCCCGGTTCAATGGCGGCAGGTAAGATTTCGGATCCAGTTTTTCCAACTGCTCGAAATCGGCCAGGGCCTCGGGGATCTTCCCGAGAAGCATATTGGTTTGCCCGCGATTCCCAATGGCATCGTGATGCTTCGAATCAATCTTCAAGGCTCTCGTAAAATCGGCGAGCGCCCGGACGTGATCTCCCAGATGCGTATAAATCTCCCCCCGTTTGTTGTAGGCGTAGGCGTCGTTCGAGTTGAGTTTCAGGGCGATATTGATTTGCACCATCGCTTTTCCCGTCTCGTTCCGTTCCAACCAAATCATGGCACGATTGCCATACGCCGGTCCATGTTTCGGATTTAACGCAATTGTCCGATCCAGATCATCCATTCCCTTCTCGTATTGCCTCGAGGCAATCCACACACGGGCCCGTTCGTGCCATCCCTCTGAATCTTGCGGAGTCAGTTCAATCTGCCTGGAAAAGTCCGCGATCGCCTCTGCATATTGCTTCAACTCGGAATGGCATCGACCACGATGGTAGTGACCCCGAAACGTTTCCGGTGCGAGCTTCAGGGCTTGATCATAGTCCGCGATCGCTGCGGGGTGTCGCCGGAGATTCGAGTAGGCCAAGGCCCGCTGCGCATACGCGGCTCCCTCGAACGGTTTTCGTTGAATCACTTCTCCGTATTCGGCCGCCATTCCTTCCCAGTCAGCTGTCGTTTGCCGAATGGATCCCCGCATGGCATATGCCGCCACGAGTCCCGGCTCGCGGCGCAAGGCCTCCGTACACCGCTCGATGGCTGCCACCGACCCCTTGGAATTGAGTGTCGGGACCGCATCTAACAGAGGTGCCGTCGAGTCCTTGGGCAGGAGTTGAGAGACCTCCTGGTACAGCTGGGATGCCTCATCCCAGTCCTCCTGAAGCTCGTGAAAGCGTGCTTTCTCCAACCTCACCAGAACACTCTCGGGATGCTGGCGGATGGCCTCATCAAACGCTTCTTCGGCTCGCGTCGCATTTCCCATCAGGTGGAATAGCGATGCGCGGGAGACCATGGCCTCTTCGTTCTTAGGCTGCAATTTGAGGATCGCATAGTATTCCTCCATGGCCTGATCGTAAGTCTTGACGCGGAGATAAATCTGGCAACTGGTCCAATGGCACTGGGGGTTCTCCGGTTCCAGAAGCAGCGTCTCGTCAATGTCCCCCCGTGCATTCCCGAACTCGCCCAAGGCCAGATGGAGTTTCGCTCGCCGATGATATGCATCCGCTGTCGGATGATTGCGAATGGCTTCGTTCCACGGTCGCAGCGTATCTTCCGCCAGGCTCAGGTGGCCTCGGGGCATGGAGCCGGAGTGCTTGCCGTAATACGGCAAGACCCGCCGCATTCGAAACGCCCGCAAGGTGAGTGGAAGATCGTCGCCGGGGATGCATTCGAACGGCTCGACCTGCAATCGATCGTCCTGGATCTCGACAACTCGGACGATGTCACCGACCGACACCGGAACATCGACTCCATCGCCGTTCCGGATCTTCACATTGTCTTGGATCACGACCGCCAAGCTGCCGCGAAGGATCTCCCCCGCCATGAGTGAGGCCTGAGCGCAAGCGAAAAAAACTAACCCCAGCGAGAAACTGCGTCCCATGAATTGGCTCCTCGCGTCTGAACGGATCACTCACTGGCTGGAGAGATAAACCGGAATGATAATATGAACTCGACCGACTGCATCTATTTCAATTCTTCACCCTTCACCGCCGGTGCCGCGACCATCTCCGTCAGCTTCACCGCCCGGATCGCCCCGGTGGTGCGGTAGGTCGAGAACCCCAGTGGCTTCGAGAGTTCGACCTCGATGCGGATGCTGACCCGTTTGTCGGTATAGTCGACATCGACCACCGGCTTGTCATCGATCCAGGTCTCGATCTTCGTCTTCGTCACCCGCACGCGGACCTTGTACCACTTCCCCTTCTCGAATTCCTGAAAACCCGTCGTCTGGTTCTCAATGGCGGAAGACCCGTCCAGCGTCGACAGCCCGGTCACGCCCCCGCCCCAGCCGCCGAGGACGAACGAGCAGCTGTCCTTCTGCACCGGGAACGTGATCGTGCCGAAGAAGTCGGTCCCTTCGATACGCTGGGCTTCGAAGGTGAGTTCGTAGTCGACCTTCGGGAGTGCTTCACCGTCCCAGGTGATGCCGCTCATGGGATCACCCGTGCCGATGACGATCTGTCCGTCTTTGACGGTGACCTTCCCCTCGCCGCCGAACTCGGGAACCTTCCAGTTCTTGAGGGTCTTGCCGTCGAAGAGTTCAATGACCTTGCCTGCGGGCTTGGCCGGTGCCGGGGCGGGCTTGTCTTCGGCCAGACTGAAGACGGTGAGAATCAATCCGGCGATGAGACACGCGAGAGCAATCGGGAAACGCATGGGAAATTCCTTCTGAATGTGAACCGTTTAGCCGCGACGCGAAGTCTTCGAAGCGGAGCGCTCTCCCGCCGGATCGTCCCCCGGAACGGAATAAATTCCGTTCTACTCCGGGCGCTCGTCATCGGGATCACGTTGTCTCGGCGGAGACCCGGGGGCACTGACTACGGTCAGGATGTCCATCGCATCGACCAGCACCCGGCGGTTGTCTTCATACCCGACGAGCACCTTCTTGGCCAGGATCTCCTGCGCCAGCACCTTCCCCTTGCCGTCCTTGGTCACCACGAACTTCCCCACCCCCGGCAGTTCGCGCTTGTACTCCTCGTACGTGTCGTACTCGTACCGCAGGCAGCACTTCAACCGACCGCAACGCCCGGAGAGCTTGTTCGGGTCGAGGCTCGCCTTCTGAATCTTGGCCATCTTCATCGACACCGGCGGCATCTCGGTCAGATGCGTATTGCAGCAGACCGGCTTGCCGCAGTCGCCGTAGTCGGCCAGGACTTTCGCCTCGTCGCGAATCCCGATCTGCTTCATCTCGATCCGCATGTTGAAGAACTGGGCCATCGATTTGACCAGCTCGCGAAAGTCGATGCGGGCCTCCGACGTGTAGTAGAACGTGATCCGTTCCCCGCCCAGCAGCATCTCGGAATCGATCAACTGCATCGCGAGGTTGGCTTCCGAGATCAATCGACGGGCTTGCAGGAAGGCGTCCTGCTCCTGCTTCCAGTGCGATTCTTTTTTGAGTTCGTCTTGCGGCGTGACGAGGTTCTGAATCTTGCCCGCCATGTCCTTCCCGCCGAGGTACTCCTTCGTGCGGTCGGTGGCCTCGCACAGGACTTCGCCCCACTCGATGCCGCGCGGGCTGCGGATGACGACCTGGTCGCCGCGCTGGTACTCCTCATCGCTCCCGCGCGTGCCGAACTCCGCCACATTGCGCAGCGTGCCATAGCGAACAACATAACGGCGAGGTGGCATGACGGGCCTTCCAGGACGGGGGAGTTCTTCCATGAGTGCCAGCCCGGTTCAATGAGCCGACACATCGATCGCGTGCAGTGTACTCGGTAGTTGGAGATGAATGTCAATGTCGTACGACGCTCCGCTGGGTGAGTCACAACGAGGAGCGTCCCCTCGGTCACAAGCTCTGCTGGGGACCGCATCTCCCCGAAGCTCCGCTTCGCCGCGTGCCAGACAACGCGGACCGGCAACGCGGGAATGCTCCGCTTCGAAGACTTCGCGTCGCACCTCAACGGAGGACTGACTCCCGACTCCCGACTCCCGACTCCCGACTTTACACACTGTCCGCGTCATGGGGAGTCCACTATCATCCGAGGCTGTTGACTGGGCGGACCGTGTGGGACCTGGATTTGCGACGGAAGCGTGCATGGGAATCGAATTCAAGTTGCCGAATCTGGGTGAG
>JAYWFM010000237.1:0-26103 GCA_043778825.1 Planctomycetota bacterium
TCTCCTCTCTCTCCTCTCTCTCCTCTCTCGACACCAGCAACTCTCACTTGCTGGCTCTCCTCTCTCCTCTCTCCTCTCTCCTCTCTCCTCTCTCCTCTCTCCTCTCTCCTCTCTCGTCTCTCCTCTCTCGTCTCTCGTCTCTCGTCTCTCGTCTCTCTCCACCCCCGGTTCCCGCCGGGGGTTTTTGTTTGCGCGCCATGCCAAAATCACAGCACCGGGGGGCGGTAAGGTTCTCCTAATCGGTAGAATGCAAGAGAGGTGGGGACGAAATCGTGGTGTGTTTGGGCTGCGATCTCATGCGAGAGCTTTTCTTTCGTCGGGAAATGGGTACATTCATTGACATTCTTCGGCCCGGATTCTCGGGCGACATCGATTGCCCCACTGTGTTCGAGAGAGTTGACCGTCATGAATGACATGCCCAAGCTGGGAGGAGTCGATCCCCTTCAGGCCATCGATGAGTTGACGTGGGAGTTGCTGTGGTCCTATGTCCGCGATGACTACCTGTGGTTTGTCGTGGGCCTGTTCGGGCTGCTGGCGGCCCTGTTTTTCGTCAACTATTTCACGCGTACAGGATCGATCGCCCGAGCCACCACCAAGGAAGCGGTCCGGCAGCCGATCTTCCTGCTGCTGTTGGCGATGGGCAGCGTGATGTTGATCGTGAATTGCTACATCCCCTTTTTCTCGTTGGGGGACGACACCAAAATGTACATCGACTGCGGTTTGGCGACCATTTTGATTTCTTCTCTGCTGGTGGCGATCTGGACGGCCAGCTTGA
Source organism: Planctomycetota bacterium (assembly GCA_043778825.1). Classification (GTDB taxonomy): domain Bacteria; phylum Planctomycetota; class Planctomycetia; order Planctomycetales; family Planctomycetaceae; genus TH-plancto1. The sequence goes on from JAYWFM010000237.1 coordinate 776, forward strand.
GCGTGGCCGAAGAAATCGAAGGCAAGACCGCCATGACCCTGCTGTCCAAGCCGATCACCCGCCGCGAATTCATCATGGGCAAATATGTGGGGATTGCCCAGACGACGCTGTGGATGATCCTGTTCTTCGGGGTGCTGTTGATCTGCCTGATTTTCCTCCTGAAGGCGAAGCTCGACGCCAAGGAATCCTCTCTGACGATGACTTCCGTGGAATGTCTGTCGACGGCTCTGCGGATTCTGCCGGGACTGGCCCTGGTGTTCATGGAGGTGGCGATCATGACCTCGATCAGCGTGGCGATCTCGACGCGGTTGCCGATGCTGGTGAACGTGACGACCTGCCTGGCGGTTTTCGTGATCGGCCACCTGACCCCGGTGCTGGTGCTAACGTCCTTGGGGAATGTCCCCTTCGTGAAGTTCGTGGCCCAACTGCTGGCGACGATATTGCCGACGCTCGACAACTTCAACATGTCGGCCGCCATCGCGATGGACGCGAAAATCCCTGCCGACTACATCGGATACAACGCCCTGTACAGTCTGTGCTATGTGTCGGCGATTATCCTGCTGTCATTCATTCTGTTCGAGGATCGCGACCTCGCGTAGGATGGGTCTGACGGTCGACAGAAAGCGAGAGGGGTGGTTCGCCTCGCCAACGATTGAATTGCGCCGCGAGGTCGGGTCCGGACTCACTCTCCCGCAGCGGACCGATGGACTTTGAGACACGGTGGCTGGTGAGGTCGAGCAATGACCACGGAACACTCCTTTTTTCACCGGCTCCCCACGCGACGCATGTGGTTTCAGGGGAGCGGATGGTTGCTCACCGCTTGGTCGGTGCTGGCCGCCCTGGCACTGACCGCCAGTCTGGGTGTCCTGTTTTTAATCCTGGATTTGTTGACATCTCAGGGCCGCATGGAGGTCGCCCCCGCCGACTCGGACCAGTTGGCTCCCTTTCTGGCCAATGTCAACCGGAAGGGGATCGCCGAAGACACCGGGATTCGCTCGACTCTGTGGCGGCATCGGGAATGTTCGGTCGTCACGTGGGTGCGGTCGCCCCTGTGCCGGTTCATCCCCCTGCGAACCAATCGGGGGACACTGGCGACTCTGGTCGTGGTGCTGATTCTGGTCATTGTTCTGCGGGCCTGGAGCCTCCACCGCATGCGGTATCGGGCCGCCGGTCTGGCGCAGGAGACCACCACCTCGCTGCGCTCCCAGATTCACCGGCAGATCCTGCGTCTAGGGCCGGGAGACCTCGACCAGCGAGACTACGCCGCAGCTCAGAAGCTGTTCATGCAGTCCGTCGAGGCGATCGCTTCGGCCATCACGACTATCCTCTCTTATGGGATGTATCAGATCGCTGGCATTGCCTTCGTTCTGATACTGATGCTGGTGATCGACTGGTCGATCACGCTGCAAGCCCTCCTGCCACTGGTCGCCGGTTTCTATTTCATCCGCTGGGAGTGGACCCAGGGAGCCGAGTTGCAGCAGCTGGCCGAGGCCCGCGCCGCATCCGACTTGCGCATCCTGTCCGAGGGGCTGCGGAAGAGCCGGATCGTGCGGGGCTTCGGGATGGAGGCGTTCGAGCAGGAGCGTTTCCGCAAATACCTCGATCGGTACTCCGGCACGGCCCGCGACGGAGCCCTCGCTCGGGGCGGGAGTCTGTGGGTGGCGCGGGTGATCGGGGCCTTGCTGTTGGCGGTCGTGGTATTCCTGATCGGCTCGCGAGTCCTGGGAACCGGCCAGACGCTCGACCTCCCCGCCGCGTTGACGGTTCTGACCGGATTTGCGGTGATCACCCCGCTGTTGAACGGCCTCTTGGGCTGGGGACTGCTCCGCCAGACCATCGAGATCGAAGGGGCGAACGTCCATCGCTTTCTGTCGATACTGCCCGAGGTGGGGCAGGCAGTCGGGGCCAAGTTCATCGATCCGGTCTCGAAGTCGATCCTGTTCGAGGGGGTCTGCTACGGCCGGGGCGAGCAGATTCTGCTCAAGGACTTCGAACTCCGCATACCAGCCGGTTCGGTCACCGCCCTGGTCTCGCTCGACCCCCTGGAAGCCCGTGCAGTTGCGGCCATGCTGCCCCGGTTTTTGGAACCTCAAGCGGGGCGGGTGCTGTTCGATGGAGAGGACATCGCCTGGGGCACCCTCGAATCGATTCGGGCCGAGGCGATCTACGTTGGCGGCGATGATCCCTGCTTCACCGGCACGGTGATCGAGAACATCCGCTGTGGCGATTCCCGCTACGATTCCACGGCGGTGATGGAGGCGGCGAAGCTCGTCCACGCGCACCAGTTCATTCAGCGGCTCCCCTCGGGATATGAAACGCAACTCGGCGAGCACGGCGAGATGCTGACCGCCGGGCAGATGTTCCTGCTGGGACTGGCGCGGGCGATCATTCGCAAACCGGCGGTTCTGATCATCGACGAGCCGACCGAAGCGCTGGACCAGTCGACCAAGGACTACCTCGACGACACCTACCAGCGGATCATTGCCAATCGAACGGTCTTGTTTGTGCCGACGCGATTGTCGACAGTGCGTCGTTGCGATCGCGTCGTCGTGATCGATGGGGGCAAGGTCGAGGCCGTGGGACCGCAGGCGGAACTGGTCAAGAGCTGCGAACTCTACCGACACTGGGAGTACGTGACGTTCAACGCGTTTCGCCACAACGGCGAGAAGGGGTAGTGGCGATGCGAACTCGAACGATTCTCGCCGGGTGTCTGGTGTGGCTCGTCAGCACCTCCCCGGTGTCGGCTCAACTCATCGAGATCCGCCCGAAGAAGCCCGCGAACGAAGCCCCGCCCGCTCCGCTGACCCGGCCCGCTCCCCGCCTGCCGAACGCCCCGCCTGAGAAACCCGAGGGGGCTGCTCTCAAAACGGTCGTGGAGGTCGACATCCTGTCCCTCGAACTCCAGGGGGATCCGAGTTCCCAGAAGTGGGGCAAGGTCTTCGAGGACATGGGACTCTCGGTCCGCATCCGCAACGGACGCGAAGGCAAAGCCGGTGTGACCGAGAAAGTGCGCGGCTCGCTGCGGTACGTGAACGCCTCCGGGGTGTTGAACCGGGATGGAGAGTTGTCGTTCGGCAAGGTCAAGTTTCGACTCAGCGAAGGCGAGAAGGTCCAGGAGTGGCTCGAAGAACTCAAGACCTATGGAGCCCAGGGGACACCCGATGGGAAGCCGCTGTGGGGTTTGAATCGATTGCAGTTCGAGGTCGTCAACGCACAGATGACCAAACCTCTGGCGATCCAGACCCAGGGCCAGTCGCTCACGACACTGGTCAAGGCTCTGCAAGCGGATGCCATGCTCCCCGTCCGCCTGCACACGGCGACAGCGGGCTGGCTGAAGGATGCCGCCCACGACCGCCCGATTACCGTGGACATGACTGGCTTCAGCACCGGCACGGGACTGGCGATCGCGCTGAATGAGATCGGCACCGGCCTGCGCCCCATCCGTACTCCGGATGGAAAGATCGAGTACGAGATCCTCCCGCTGGACCAATTGAAAGACCCCTGGCCCCTCGGCTGGGAACCGCAGGCCGAGACGCCCCGCAACTTGATCACGCCCGAACTGTTCCAGATGGGCGTCGTGGGGTTCGACCAGTCTCCGCTGAGTGATGTGCTGGCGGCGATCCAGACGGAATCGAAGACCCCGATTGTGATCGACACGCGGCGCTGCCTGGCCAAGAAGATCGATGTCCAGAAGGTCCTGGTCAGCTCCCCCACCAAGCGGACCGCCTGGGCCCTGGTCGTCAGCCAGTGCGTGCGGCAAGCGGGCCTCTACAACAGCTATCGCCAGGACGAAGCCGGCAAAGGTTTTGTGCTGGTGGCTCCGTTTGAGCCGAAGGTGGTTCCGGCGGAGTGAGGCAGGTCGTCACCCGTTGGGTGTACTCATTGAAGGGGGCACCGATCAGAACCTCCACCCTCCGTGTTGACAGCCAGACCACCCCGCCTGAGAATCCCGCAAGTCTCGGTGATCTTGAGATCTGGATCATGGTGTGTGACGGGAAACATTGTCCGTATTTGACGGGAACGATTTCCCGTGTGGTGACTGAATTCGCGGCGAGGAGATTCAACCAGATGACGGTGAGAGACCAGATTCGTGCTTTAGCCGATGAATATGCCCTGCTACTCAAGCAAAAGATCGATACGAGAGTGGAGGACATGAAAGAGGACGACCAGACACATTTTCTGATTTATCAAGTTCTGGGCGTTTCCGACCAAGAAGGACATCTGATCGATGTCTACCAAAACAAGGGGCGATTTCTCTATCGGTATGCGGGATCGTTTTTGGAGAACGCTGCGAAGTTCTGTTTCAAGTCTGCCTTTCCAGAGTCGGGTTCACTCCGCATTGAAAACACCCAGGGCAAACGCCCCAAGACGTTTGAGATTGACTGCTTGGTGGGGATGGACGCCTTGGAGATCAAGTGGCGAGAGGCCACGACCAATGGCGATCACATCACGAAGGAACATACCCGGATCCAGGTGATTTCCGCAGCTGGCTACACGCCGATTCGTGTGATGTTCTACTATCCCAATCGCGATCAAGCCGTGAGAATTCAACAGACGCTGGAGACGCTGTATTTGGGGGTGGGGGGCCATTACTACTCGGGAGACTCGGCCTGGAATTACGTTCGTGATCGTACCAGGATCGATTTAAAAGAGATCCTTGAGGAACTCGCATCTGAACGAAGGATCACACATGGACGCTGAAGTTCGTCTCGGAGACTGCTTGGAAATTGTTCGCGAGTTGCCTTCGGGGACGGCGCGATTGATCTACCTGGACCCACCGTTTTTCACTCAGAAGACCCATTCGCTCCGCACACGGGACGGTTCGCGGGAATATTCCTTTGACGATTCCTGGCTCACGCAAGACGATTACACTCAGTTTCTGTGGCTCCGCCTCCAGGAGTTTCATCGGATTCTGGCAGAGAATGGCTCGATCGTCTTCCACTGTGATCGTCGGGCGTCTCACATCGCAAGGATGTTGTTGGACAGAATGTTTGGCCAAGACAACTTCCGTTCCGAGGTGATTTGGCACTACCGACGGTGGTCCAATTCTCAACGATCGTTGCTTCCCGCTCATCAGACACTCTACTTGTATTCCAAGTCCGCAGAGTATGTCTTCAACCCGGAGTATGTCGAGTATTCGCCATCCACGAACGTCGACCAGATCCTGCAACGACGTAAACGTAACGCACATGGCAAGTCGACTTATGACCGCGACGAGTCTGGAAAAACGATCACCGGGGATTCCAAAAGAGGCGTTCCGCTCTCGGATGTGTGGGATATCCCCTATCTCAATCCCAAGGCCAAAGAAAGAACCGGCTATCCCACTCAGAAGCCGGTGCTCCTCCTGGAACGCATCATCAAGCTCGTGACGAATCCCGGGGATCTGGTGATTGATCCCTGCTGTGGAAGTGGCACGACGTTAGTCGCAGCTCTGCTGACGGGCCGCAGCGCCCTGGGTGTGGACATCTCGCCCGAAGCTGTCGAACTGACCCGTGAGCGAATCGCACTCCCCGAGAAGACGGAGTCGCCGCTCCTGGAAGCGGGCCGCGAGTCCTACCGTCAAGTGGACGAGAGGGCACTCGCACTGCTGGAGGGTCTGGATTTCATCCCGGTGCAACGCAACAGCGGAATCGATGCCATCCTGGCTGAGAACCGTCAGGGAAGCCCAGTCCCCATCCGGGTTCAGCGGAGACATGAGTCGGTCTCCGAAGCCGCAAGTATTCTCGCCCGTGCCGGACGGACCAAGCAAGCCAAGTTGATGATTCTGGTAGTGACCCACCGCGGGAGTGAATTGCCCTTTGGCGAAGTTCTGCCCGCAGGGGTCATCACCGTGGAGAGCCCCGCACTCCAGGTCCGTGAAGCATTGCGCCATCGACAACACTCGGATGACCAGACACCGGAGCATCCAGACATCGCCTTGTCGTCTGGATTACTAAGAACCGGCCTCTGAGTTCTAGCGGATTTCACTGCGTTAATGCCCCTCCCTGCCCCATCTTCCGCCGCGCCGCAGCCGGTTCCCCGGTCGGAGCGGAGCATCCTCGTCCCGCTGGCGTTTTGGATGTGTCTGCTCAGCAGTGCGGCGCTGTTCGCCTCGGTCGCGCTCGCTCCACGATTGGTCGAGTGGCACGCACTGCACCTGGCCACATTGGAGCGCCAGCAGCAACTGGTCGAGCTGGAGCAGCACATTCAGCACCTGGAAAAGGTCGTGCAGGCCCTGGAGTCCGATCCGCATTTCCGATCGGAAGTGACCCGCCGTGAGATCGGCGGCCCAGCGGAAGGGGAGGTGATCCCGATCGAGAAATCGTTGACGGTCGATGTGACCCTGCCGACGGTCGAGAGCCCGAATGTCCCACTCGTGGTGCCGTGGTACATCCCGATTCTGAAGACGCTGTCCGTCCCGTCCGACTGGAGACGCCGCGTCCTGTGGGTCTCCGCCGGGTTGTGTCTGTTCGCGTTTGTGGCCTTGCGGGAACGCGAGCCGTCCGCGTCTCGCCGCTAGTACCTTGTCAACGCTTGAGTGGGGGTTGGAGTCCAGCCTTTTAGGCTGCTCCGGAGCAGGCTAAAGCCTGAATTCCAACCCCGCTCCTCGGTCCTGACACGGTACTAAGCATCGTTCGAGAAACAAGAGTCGTCTTTCGCTCCGCGAAAGACCGGCCTTTCGCGGAGCGAAAGGCGACAATCAGACAGTTATTCCTTGAACGATCCTAAGCGGGGCATTCGGGCACGACGTATCCGGCACGGTACGGACGAGTCAGCAGGGCGTTGGCGGCGTCGTTGTCCTGGAACCGTTCGGTGGCCGGGTCCATTTCCAGCCAGGGGCCGACGCTGATCGAGGGCGAGTCGAGCTTCACGCCGTTCGCCTGCAGGTGCTCCGCCATGCGGGCCACCGAGTCGCTGAACCGCTCGTTCCCCTTCACGGCTGCGGCAGCCTGCTCGCCGGTCATCTTGGCACCCAGCCGGTGCGAGATGCCGCCGGTGTGGCACAGGGCACTGGACAGATGACCTTCCAGGATGTCGGCGTTGAGGTCTTCCCGCTTCCGCGACCGCACGCAATCGAGGAAGTTGACGAAGTGGTTGCCACCTCCCGACCACTTCTTGACTTCCTGGCCGTCGTGGTCAAAGGCGACCGCCCCGGAGTAACTGGGGATGACCATGTACCCCTGTTCGCACTGCACGATGACACCGACTTGTGACCCGCGATAGGTGTCCATGCCCGTCTTGTAGTCCACATCCTTCTGCGGCAGCCCCCGCGTTTCGAAGATCAGCGGGGCGGCTGCGAAGTCGTGGTACACGACCTGGGTATTGGCGGTGTCGCCCGCGTCTTCGTAGCCCAGTCGTCCGCCGATGCTCATCACCTTGGGGGAGAGTTGTTGCTCACCGAGGAACCAGCGGGCGATGTCCATCTGGTGAATCCCCTGATTCCCCATGTCGCCGTTGCCGGTGTTGTAGTCCCAGTGCCAGTCATAGGAGAGCTTGGGCCGGAACAGCTCGCGCTTCTCCGCCGGTCCGCACCACAGGTCGTAGTCAATGTAGGCCGGGATCTGCAGCGGCTTGTCGAGCTTGCCGATCGACGGACGCGGCTTGTAGCAGGTGCCGATGGCGTACTGAATCTTGCCGAGCTTCCCTTCCCGGACAAACGCCACCGCCTCCTTGAGGCTCGGGCTCGAACGCGACTGCGTGCCGCATTGGCAGATGCGGCTCAGCTTGGTGGACCACATCGCCGCTTGGCGACCTTCCCAGACGTTGTGGCTGACTGGCTTCTCGACGTAGACATCCTTGCCCGCCTGCATGGCCAGGATGGCAATCAGTGAGTGCCAGTGGTTCGGCGTGGCAGTCGAGACGGCGTGGATGTTGGGATCGTTCAGCACCTCGCGGAAGTCCTTGACGAACTTCGGGCGGCGACCGGTCGACTTCTCGACTTCGCCGCAGCGTCGTTCGCCCTGCTGCTCATCGGCATCGCATAGATACCGGACTTCCACATCGGTGCGACCGGCGAACTCCTTGATATGTTCGCCGCCCCGGCCTCCGACGCCGATGATCGCGAACCCGATCTTCTCGTTGGGACTCTTGCTCGCCGGTTCATCGGCAGCTTGAAGGTGGACCCCACGCGAGACAGACAGGGCCGCTGCACCCAGCGCAGCTTGTCCGAGAAATGAGCGACGATTGATCGACATGCGGAGACTCCCGAGGCTGAGTGTAGGTGGACCCCGATCAAAGAGGGGCCTACCCGTGTGCAGTCATTGATGGGTGAGTCTACCGATCCCGGAAAAAGATGTCACGGGAGGGGAGGGGGGGAGGTTGATGGTTTATGGTTTATGGTTTATGGTTGATCGACCGGAGTGGGGAGTGGGGAGTGGGGAGTGGGGAGAAGCGATTCCTTGTCACTTGTCACTTGTCACTTTGCATTCTGGCCCTAGGCCCTCTTCCCCCTCCTTCTCCTGGCGCTCAATCGCCCGGCCCCAGAGGCGATAGATGTCCACGCGGGCACTGAAGAAGGCGTTGATGACTTCGGGATCCCACTGCGTGCCGGAGCCTTTCGCCAGGGTCAGTTCGACATCCTCGCGGTCCCTCCCCTTGCGATAGGGGCGGTCGCTCCCCATCGCGTCGAACGCATCGGCCACAGCGAGAATTCTGGCCATGCGGGGGATGGCTGTGCCTGCCAGTTTGCCGGGGTATCCGTGGCCGTCGTACCGCTCGTGATGATGCAGAACTCCGGGGAGCAAATGCGAGAGGTTCTTCAGTTCACTGAGGATCGAGTACCCCACCTCGGGATGCGTGGCCACCTTCTGAAATTCGAGGTTGCTGAGGGCCCCCGGCTTCTGCAGGATGGCGTCATCAATACCGATCTTGCCAATGTCATGCAGCAGACCCGACTGGTAGATCGCTTCAATCTCGGAGTCGGGAAGCTGGAGTTCCTGAGCAATTCTTTGGGCCACCAGGGCCACCCGTTCGCTGTGGCCCCGGGTGTACGAGTCCTTGGCGTCGAGCGTGGAGACCAGCGACCGAATGAAGACCAGAACCATTTCCTCGTGATCGCGGAACAGCTCCACGACTTGCGTATGCGACGACAGAATCCCGCCGATGGACTTGAGCAGGTTGGCCTCCTCCGTCCCCAGTTCTTTCCCGACCTGCGGATTCGCCAGGACCAGCCAACTGGGGACTTGATCCCCGATGAACAAGGGCACAGCGGCCAGCGATCGCACATTCGGATACCCCAGGCGGAGCGGCGAGGTGTCGATGTGGTTGCGGACGATGATCTTGGGGGGATGATCCCCGAGGATCTCTCGGATCAACGATTCGATCTCGGACCCGTCCAGTCCCCACTCCCCGTGAAGTTGGTCCCCCGGTTCAGACCCATGCCGCAATAGGAATGCCGACAACTCCGTGTCGCTAATCAGCCGCACCCGCTCCAGCACGGCCTCGGCCAGTGTCTGGGGGGCGATGTCCGGACGCAGGTACTGGGACAAATCCTGAATCAGCATGACCTCTTCGTAGGCCTGACCCAGTTGACCGACCACCGAGTTCGTGGTCGACTGAAACTCAGAGCTGAGCTTTTCGTGCTGCAATAAATCATGAGCCGACTGCAACAGCCGGATGGCCAGTTCGGGACGGACTCCGGAATGCTTCTCAGCCCAGGATTGCAGCGTGATCTCGGACAGTCCCGCCATGTCCGCCGCATGGCGCAGTGACTCGGGGATCTGCTCAGCTCGCCGCAGCAACACCCCCCCAGCCAGCAGCCCCGTCCCGGGGACTTGGAGTCCGTACAGCCAGACACCCAGTTGGGGGATGTACTGGACCTGAACGGAATTCTTTTTCAGCGAGCCAGTCAGTTCGGCTGCCAGAGGACTGGCCAGCAACATGGCCATCCCGCTGACGAAACGCCCTTCCACCGGGTCGACCACCGAGAGCGACAGCCCGCACAACTGCTCGCACTGGGCCAGTAGAGCCGTATGCCGGAGGACGTGTTGCATCCTCACCGGGGGAGCAGAGTCCGACCTCTGATCCCGGCCAGAATCGCGAAGGTCTTCGAGGGAGTCGACGAAAGTCAGCATGTGCGTCCATCCTGCGGGACTGCCTGAGAGGCTGGTCACTCCCGAGGCAGGGAGGGTGAGGACCAGTCAGAGCAACTTCAAACCTTATGTCAGTAATTGGGATTGGAAGTTCCGAGTCGCTGTTCACGGTCACAATTCCGAGGAGTCATTGGAAGGCCTCGATCCCCCCGACCGATTGTGCCGCCGACAGCGCTCACCCGGCCTGAAACGATTCACTCGATGATTCCAGATCAGTGGGTCCGTCAGGCGGGCGGTCAGGAACGAATCTACCTGCATGTCGTCGCTGCGTTCGCCAGAACGCGGGTGGCTCGCACTCAGGCGAACACAGTTACGGTAGTTTATTCCAACCTGTTGCTCTTACTTCGTCAGAATCAACTTCCCAGACCGGGTGACTCTCAGCCGGTAGACCTGGCTGCCGTGACGGATCAGGATTTCCTGATCTCCGCAGAGCAGATCTGCGGAGCGGATGATACGCACTGTGGATGCCGTATCTCTTGTCTCTGATATGTGATCCGGCAGATTGTCTGAGGGTGTCTGAGTCACGGTTGGTCTTTTTGACAAACAAAGTTGCGAAAACAGGCTTGCAGCGGAGTCATGTTTCGGTACAGTATTGCTATTGAGACTCAGTGTCAACTTTGTCTCAGCGAGTTAGCCAGCCACGCCTCTGTCGCGTTTTGCCAGCCACACTCGTCCGCGCGGATTTGCTCTCCGGGGCAGTTCGCCGTTTGTGGCTCACGCATCCGTGGAGAAGTCAAGATGTCCCACCTCAAGTCCCGCCGGTCCGGCTTCACGCTGATCGAGTTGCTGGTCGTCATCGCCATCATCGCGGTGCTGGTCGCGCTCTTGCTCCCGGCGGTGCAGCAGGCTCGCGAGGCCGCCCGTCGGTCACAGTGCAAGAACAACCTCAAGCAGATTGGTCTGGCGCTGCACAACTACCACGATGCGTTTCGCATGTTCCCTCCCAGTCTCTGCCTGAAGGTGAACGGTGAGCCCTTTGGCCAGTGGGGGACGCAGGTGCGTCTGCTGCCGTATCTCGATCAGGCCCCGCTCGCCTCGCAAATCAACTTTTCGTTGCAGTATGACCAGTTCCCCAATGTCATCAAGACTCGGGTGCCGACATTTTTGTGCCCCAGTGAAGTCAACGACCGTGGCAGCGTGGCCGATGGCCTCGATCAATATCCTCTCAACTATGCCGCGAATCTGGGATCTTGGTTGGTCTTCGATCCAACCACCGGCAGAGGGGGTGCCGGAGCCTTCGCCCCGAATGGTCGCATCGGCTTTCAGTCGTTCCTGGACGGAACCAGTAACACGCTCGCGTTCAGTGAAGTGAAGTCGTTCCAGCCAATCGTGAAATTCGGAGGAAGTCCAACCTCCAGTCTGCCGTCCGTCTCGACTGTCGGTGGTTGGACTGGCACTTTCGAACCGGATGACGGACACATCGAATGGGTCGAAGGCCGCGTTCACCAGACCGGATTCACGACGCTCTTTGTCCCGAATACCAAGGTGGCACACACAGAGTCCGGAAAGGTTTATGACATCGACTACACCTCGGAAGAGGAAGGGGATTCGAACACGACTCCCACTTATGCGGCTGTCACCTCAAGGAGCCATCACGTCGGGACCGTGACTTCCCTGTTGGTCGATGGCTCAGTTCGATCGATCAGCGAGAACATCGACATGTTCGTCTGGCGGGCGTTGGGGACTCGCAACGGAGGCGAAGTCGTCGGCGAGTTCTAGGGCGGGCGGCCAAACTTGTCTCACCGGTGGCACGGGCGTCCCGCCCGTGTTTTCCAGAGAATGCACCTGGGCGAGACGCCTATGCCACGGTCTATTATTTCTGGCCGCACGCCTCGTGAGACGGCACTCCGAAAGTGAGCCCTCGATCATTCGCTGTCATCTCTGACCTCTCTTTCCACAAACACCTCCAATTTATCCAGGAGTAATTGATGTCCTCAATTCAAATCCGTCGCTCCGGTTTCACACTCATCGAATTACTGGTGGTGATCGCCATCATCGCCGTCCTCATTGCATTGTTGTTGCCAGCTGTGCAGCAGGCTCGCGAAGCCGCCCGTCGGTCACAGTGCAAGAACAACCTGAAGCAGATTGGTTTGGCGCTGCACAACTACATGGAGACTTACACCAAGCTGCCGCCGGGGGGCACCTATCAGTTGGGTGTCGCCGGGGGAGCGGGTTGGTCGGTGCAGGCTCGCCTCCTGCCGTATGTCGAGCAGGCCAGCCTCCAGAACCTGATCGACTTCTCGAAGAACTACACCGTCGCCCCCAATGCCAACACCGTGACCGCGATGCGGATCAACCTGTTCATGTGCCCCAGCGAGGTCAACGACCGGCCTTACCCGGACGGGCCGATCACCCACTATCCGCTGAACTACGCTGCCAACTATGGCTCGTGGTTCGTCTGGGATCCCGTCACGAATCGCGGCGGTGACGGCATGTTCTTTCCGAACAGCAAGCTGTCGGACCGGGACGTGACGGATGGCACCAGCAACACGATCGGCTTCTCCGAGGTCAAGGCGTGGCAGTATTACCTGCGCGACGCGGCCCTCGCCTCCCCGCCGCCCCCGTCGAGTTCCTCATCCGTGTCTCCGCTCGGTGGCACGCTGAAGGACTCCGGCCACAACGAGTGGGTCGATGCCCGCTGCAACCAGACCGGTTTCACGAGCGTCTTTGTCCCCAACACCAAGGTGCCGCATGTCAGCGGCGGTCAGACCTATGACGTGGACTGGGTCAGTGCCCGCGAAGGTTCGTCGACCACCAGCGCCACCTATGCCGCGATGACCTCCCGCAGCCACCACACCGGCATCGTCAATAGCCTGCTGATGGACGGCTCAGTGCGGTCGATCAGCGAGAACATCGACTTGGGCACTTGGAGGAATCTGGTCTCCCGGAATGACGGCCAGGTCGTCGGCGAGTACTAGGGCTCAGTCACGGCTTCCGGGTTGGAGTCCAGCCTTTAGGCTGCTCCGGAGCAGGCTAAAGCCTGAACTCCAACGCCGATTCAGAGTCCTGTCCAGGCACTACGGCTGGCTGCGCAGTTCCCGACTCCGCAGCAGCTTCCTGGCCCGGCCCTTCCAGAAGAACACTTTCCGGGCCAGGGCGCGGGGGGTGATCTCGATGTCGGCAATCACGGTCTGAAGGAGTTGGCGGGCTTCGGAGTATTCGCCGCGCTCGATGAGCAGTTCGGCGAGGAGGTACAGGGCCTCGGGTTGCCGCCAGCGTTTGAGGTGCGTCCGCCAGTGGGCCAACTCCGCCTCGCGCTCTGGGAGAGCATGCAGCGTCTTGCCATACAGGAGCGAGACATCGCCGAACTTATAGCCGGGGTCGATGCGCAAGATCGCTTCGAGGTGCGGGCGGGCTGCTGGCAACTCCTTGAGTTGCGATTCGGTGTTGGCCGCTCCCCAGAGGGCGGGGAGGTTGCCCGGCTCCTTGGCCAGGGCCTGGAGGTACGCCACCCGCGCCTCGGGCCACCGCTTCACCTCCCGCAGCGCATCGCCCCACTCGACGAACTGATGCGAGTTCCCGATCTGCTGGGCGGCCACCTCCAGTCGGCGAATCTTCGGCCCCTCCGTCCACCTTCGCAGGAACGCGGGCGGCTCCATCGAGCTGCTCGGTAGCCAGCGGGCAAAGAAGTAAATCACCGCCCCGATCCCCGGGAAGACGAGCAAGATCCACAGCCACGTACTTCGCTCGGAGTCGTGGCGGAGGCAGTAGATGATCATCCATAACGTGAACAGAGCCCCCAAAAGCTGGATGATCCAGAAGACCCACAGTGGCCCCCAGAGGCTGGTGTTGAGTTGCTGCATCTGCTGCTCATACGCCTGACGTTGGAATTCGGCCCACTCCTCGGGAGTGAGTCGCGGTGCGTCTTGAGCCAGCGTGAGCAGCCATTGCATGAGCGAAATTCCCTGTTTCATGACGGGGCAGATTTCCACTAGCATACTGACACCGGGAGGGAGTTTCACTCTCCGGGGCCGAGTCGAACGGACTCTCGCCGATTGTCGTCTTTCGCTCCGCGAAAGAACGCGCTTTCGCGGAGCGAAAGACGACACCCCTTACCAAGACACCCAGGACACGTGACGTGATCGCAGACCCCCTTCCCCGCCGCAGCCTGTGGAAGTCGCGCGGCTTTCAACTGGCACTGGGCGTCTCGGTCTCGCTGGCCTGCCTGTGGTGGGCGGCGCGGGGGCTCATTTCCGATCCGCAGGCCCGACGCGAGTTCACCGAGGCCTTTCGCCATGCGAACTATCTGTACCTCCCCGTATTGCTGGGGATGCTGGTCGCGTTCTTCGCACTCAAAGCGTACCGTTGGAAATTGCTGCTGTCTCCGCTGGGAAACTTCCACACCTGGCGGGACTGCTTCGGACCAATGCTGTCCGGGTTCGCGGTCAACAATGTTCTCCCCGCGCGGGCCGGGGAGATCGTCCGCGTGATGGTGTTTGCCCGCCGGTCCAAGCTGCCGGTGGCCTCGGTGTTTGTCACCGTGGCCCTGGAACGGATCTTCGACATGCTGTCGATTCTGTTGTATCTGAGTATCGGGCTGTTCAGCTTGCCGGACATGCCGGACTGGATGCGAGGGTCAGCGCTGGGCGTCGGAGTGTTGGCGGCGGTGGGAGTGACGGGGGCCATTGTGTTTCTGATCTGGACCCCGGCCTTTGTGAAGTCGATTCACTGGGGACTGGCTGTGGTGCGAGTGCCCCTGCCTCTGCGCGAGAAGGTCGACCGGCTGTTGGAGACGGCGGCCCACGGGCTGTCGAGCTTGAAGTCGCCGACCACGCTGTTGGTGGTCGTAATCGCTTCACTGCTGCAATGGGCCCTCAATGCGGGGATGATGTATCTGGCCCTGCTGAGTTTTGGGGTGCATGTGCCCATCCCGGCGGCGCTGGTGTTGATGGGCGTGGTGGCGCTGGCGGTGGCGGTGCCCTCCTCGCCGGGGTTCTTCGGACTGGTGCAGGCCTGTTTCACGGGCACCCTGCAAATTTTTGCCTTCAGCCCGCCTGCGGTCCTCGCCGCCTCGATCTATTACCATATGATCCAATACATCCCGGTGACGCTGTGCGGATTGCTGTGGTTGAGTCGGTCGGGGTTTCACATCCACGATGCGACCGCCGAGCCCAGCCTCCCGGCCCCGGTCCCCGAACCCTCCTCGAATTGAGACGGCCCCCATGTCCACCACGCAATCGATCGGCTTCATCGGCGCGGGCAAGATGGCCAGCGCGCTGGCGATGGGGTTCCTCAAGAGCGGCCTGACCGTGAGGGACAAACTCATCGCCAGCGATGTCAACGAGGGAGCCCGCGCGGCGTTTGAGTCCCTGACCCAGGCCCGCACGACCTCCAGCAATCGCGAGGTCACCAAGGCCAGCCGGGTCATCATCCTGGCTGTCAAGCCGCAGCACATGGAGGAGATGCTCCGCGAACTGGCGAGCATGCTGACGCCGCAGCATGTCGTGGTGTCGATCGCTGCGGGCGTCACCATCGCCCGCATGCTCAAGTGGCTCGGGACCGAGGAGACCCGCATCGTGCGCGTCATGCCCAACACCCCCGCCCTCGTGCAGGCCGGAGCCTCGGCCTTCAGCATCGGGGGCCAGGCCACGCGCGAGGACGCCCTGCTCGCCCTGCAACTCTTCTCGGCGGTCGGGGTGGCCGTCGAGACTTCCGAATCCCTGCTGGATGCCGTCACGGGCCTCTCCGGGAGCGGACCGGCGTATGCGTTTCAGATCATCGAGGCGCTGAGTGATGCCGGAGTCCGGGTCGGCTTGCCGCGTGCGATCGCCACGCAACTCGCCGCGCAGACGCTGCTGGGAGCGGCCAAGATGGTCCTGGAAACCGGCGACCATCCGGGCGTCTTGAAGGACGCCGTGACCAGCCCCGGCGGGACGACCATCGCTGGCCTGCACGAACTCGAAAAGGGTGGCCTGCGCGCCGCCCTGATGAACGCCGTCGTGGCCGCCACCGCCCGCTCCGTGGAACTCGGCAAGTAGCTGCGTTCGCCAGAACGCGGGGAGCCAGGACCAGCATTCGCTCACACGGAAGACTTCCGAAGTCTTCGGAGACTTCGGAAGTCTGTTGGCCACCGAGTTGGGGGTTGGAGTCCAGCCTTTAGGCTGCTCCGGGGCAGGCTAAAGGCTGAACTCCAACCCCCATTCTGAGTCCTGACAAGGCAGTAGTCCCTCCTCCCCTCCCCCCTCCTCCCCTCTCCCCATGGTCGGCAGCAAACGATCTCGAAAACCGCCCCTCATGGGCAACCATCAGAAGTGCTGGCTCTGGGGTCGGCACTCTGTGGTGGAATTGCTGCGGGCCGACCGCTGGCATCCGATCGAGATCGGCATGGGGGCTGACCTGCCCGTGTCTGTCGTCCGCGAGGTGCGAGCCTGGGCTCAGCGTCACCATTGCCCGGTCGAGTCTTGGAACGATGCCGAGATCGAAGACCGCTGCCGCGCGAGCGATCACCAGGGACTCATCGCTCGCATGCCGGAGTTCCCGTATCACTCCGTCGAGGAGCTGCTCAGTCTCGAAACGCCGGAGAGTGTCGTCTTTCGCTCCGCGAAAGACCGGCCTTTCGCGGAGCGAAAGGCGACACTTCCCTCACGGCCAGCGGGGGGCTGGTGCGTGCTGCTCGACGGGATCCAAGACCCCTTCAACTTCGGAGCGATCCTCCGCTCCGCCGAAGTGTTGGGTGCGAATGCCGCCTTCGTCGGCGGCGAGCAACAGTGCGGCGTCACGGCCCAGGTGGTCCGCAGCTCGGCCGGAGCGGTGCTGCATCTGCCCCTGGCACGCGGGGACTCGGTCAGCGACATCGCGCGGTCGCTCCAGTCGCGCGGCTTCCAGTTGTGCGGAGCGTCCGAGAAGGCCACGCAGTCGCCCAGCGAGGTCGACTTCCGCCAGCCGACCTGCCTCGTGATCGGCAACGAAGGACGCGGCATCTCGCCGGAGTTACTGGCCCTCTGCGACCAGACCGTGGCGATTCCGCAGACGGGTCAGGTCGGGTCGCTCAACGCCGCCGTGGCGGCCGGGATCCTGTGTTACGAGATCGGTCGCCAGCGCCGCTGAGAGAGTGCGCCGCCTTGCCCCTTGGGTGAGCCGTCAGCGGGCCGCATGTTCATTTCTTTTCCGGTGCCGAGGTCGGTTTGCGGCGCGATCGGCTCTTCGGGACGCCGGGCTTCTCCGGAGTCTGACCGTTCGCCGCGTCTCCCATCGGAGCTGCTGCTCCCATCGGAGCCGCCGCTCCCTCCGGAGCCGCAGCTCCTGGAGCGGCATGCGCGACCGGAGCCGGATTATTCTCGGCAGCCTTCGTTGCTGCTTCCGACTGAAGTCGCATGGCCTTGGCCGCTTCACTTTCGACGGGGGTTCCCGCAGGATCCCCCGCAGGAGTCGGCGGAGACCCGTGCGCCACTTGGGCCGGGTCGTTCCCCGTAGGAACTGGTTGAGTTCCGGCGTGCGCGGCTGTGGCGGGTGATCCTCCCTCCTGCATCTGAGCGGCGATGTCGGCTTGATGCTGATCGTTAAGGGCGTTGATCTTGGTCTTTGACTTTTCCCCCGCGTCGATGATGACTCCGGGAGCCGAAGTGATGTCGGACAGCGAGTTCCCAAAGTTGGATTTGCTGGCTGCGGCGGCCGCATCGGCGGCGGCCTTCTGCTGTGCGGCGACCATCTGCTCCAGCACCGGCATGAAAGGAGCGGCCATCGCCAGACCATCATTGATGATCTGTCCCGGAAGAGTCATGGTCAGGGTCGCCGTCTTGCCACTCGAAACCACCTGGGCTCCATTGAGCATCGACTCGACATGCCCGGTCAGCTTGTTGATGGACTCCTGGGATACGAGCAGGTTGAATCCCACACTCTGTGACTTCTGAGCCTGTAACTCGGATTTGGCTTCTTCGATGAACTTCTTCAAACCCTCACCATTGGCAGTGGCACTGGCCTCGTTCCCGTGAGAAAACGCCACCAGCTTGGCATCGCTGCCCAATTCGATCGTCAGCCCGAGCCCTACGGTTCCTTCAGCAATCTGCGGTCGATCAGCAGACGGCGGTAATCCGTTGTTCGACGAGGATTTCAACTTCGCGGGGTCTTTGGGAGCCACTGCAAAGACAACATGTGGCTTGCTGTTCACGAAAGAAAATCGTTGAGTCACGGGCGTAGCGTCTGTGCCGTCTATGGCCGCCTTCAATTCCGCATCGCTGCCCACCAGATACGTCGTCGAGTTGACTGCATGGACCAGTACCCGGGGATTAGTCGCGTTGGCAATGGCGTAGACCGATTTTCCTTTGTAATCCTCCTTGACGAGTACGGTCGTGGGAGCCTGAGCGAGTCTCGACTCTTCGACTGCCGTCTTGAGGCGAATGACAGCCACAAACTGCTTGGGCTGTTGGCTTCCTCCAGCACCCATCGGTCCGCCATCTTGGATATTGGAAAACCCCACGGTCAGAGTATCGATGTCTTTGGATTGAATGTTCAACCCTTGGAGAAACGCAGAGGTCGGATCTCCCGCAGCGTTTCCCGGAGCCGGAGGCTGATTGATCAACTTGGACAGGGTCGGGTGCTCCATCAGGGGCTTGAAGATCGGGGCATTCATCGCATCCGCGACCCGCACCTGAATCACCATCTCGGTGTCAGCGGGCAGCCACTTCACCCAACTGGTGGACCCGCCACTGAACAGGGCCATCGCCCCATACACGATCCCGGCCAGCAGTCCGATTCCCAGCACCGTCCCGCCCGCAATCATGGCGATGGGGGCGAACCCGCCGCCCTTGGACTTTTTCTTCCCCTTGCCGCCTTTGGCCCCCTTGGACTTGCTCTTGGGGAGAGGCTCTTCGGGCTCTTCTTCCGCTTCCTCCATCCCGCCGAAGTCATCGTCCTGCGAGAGGAATTCGTCCTCCGGAGGCTGCTCCACCTGGAACGGCTTCTGGCACTTGGGGCAGGGAACCTTCTTCCCCACGAAGCTGTTGTTCTTGAGCTTGAGCCCCGCACCGCAATGCGGACAAGAGACGGCCAAGGGAGTCGACATGGAAAAACCCTGAAAGATAGAAGCAGAATTGCCTAATCTCATACGATACCGTGGGACCAGACCGCTGTAAATTGCATTTCAGGAATGCGGTATTGTGGTCCGACGCTCCGCGTCGTGACTCACGACGCGGAGCGTCGTGCCACGAAGGCTCACTCCCAGCCGTCGTCGTTAATCTCGCTAACATCAAATCCGAGTGAGAGGAGCGACTCGCCCGCGGACTTCTGAACCCCTTCGTCCGCATCGGTTTCCAAGGCCGTCCGCAAGAGCGGCTCG
This sequence comes from Planctomycetota bacterium, assembly GCA_043778825.1. Taxonomy (GTDB): domain Bacteria; phylum Planctomycetota; class Planctomycetia; order Planctomycetales; family Planctomycetaceae; genus TH-plancto1. The sequence goes on from JAYWFM010000237.1 coordinate 20,120, forward strand.
GCATTCTCGGGTCGCAGTTTGCCGATGGCCTCGGCAGCTGCGGCGCGGACGCGGTTTTTGGGGTCGGCCTGGAGCGAGTGGGTCACGAGGTCGTTGGCTTGGGAGTCGCCGAGGTCGCCGAGTGCCCGGATCGCAGCCATGCGGGCCAGCCAGTCAGCGTCCTGCTCGGCCATGTGCATGAGGGGGGCCAAGGCCCGAGCGTCGTGAGTCAGCCCGAGCACGCGCGCAGCGGGGGAACGCGAGAGCCGGACCTCGTGACTGAGCAGGCGGATCAGAGCCTCGACCCCGTGTTGCTGCACGGCGGGGATCATCCCCAGTAGCGACCGCTCGGCCCAATTGCGCACCGTGTTCACCGGGTCGGTGAGCCCTCGGACCAGCGCGGTGATGGTGGCGGCATCGCGTTGCCCACCAAGTCCCGCAGCGGCCATCGTGCGGTTGAACGCACTCTCCGACGCCAGCATCGGCAGCAGGATCGTCGAGATTTCGGGCAGCGTGCATTTGCCAAGAGACTCAGCGGCCAGTTGGCGCTCGGACTCCGACAACTCCGCACGAGAGAAATGTTGAATGAGGGCCTGCACGACCGCCTGGTCAGAACTTCCGGTCGCGGCGGTGATCGCGGTGCGGCGGACTTCTTCGGAGGGGGAGCGGAGTTGGTCGAGGAGGTCGGACATGGGGGGGGAGGTGGGCAGGAGGGATCGATCGTCTCAAGGACGGGCAAATGTGCCCGTCCCACACAGAAGCCGACATTCACGCCCGCTTGACCAGCCCGAGATCGGCCAGTTTCTCGCGGCACTCGTCCCGCTCCCGAGACCGCTGGAGCGGCCTCCACTGCTCGTCTTGAGCCTCCAGGAACAGCTCCTCGCTCGCGGGCAGGCTGACTCCGTGCGAGGCGGCCAACTGGGTCAGCCGCTGGATGACGCCCGACTCCAACCGCGACAGCGCCATGGCATCGCGGCGGTAATCGATGAATGCCTCCCACACGATCGGGAAGAGTTTGGCCACGATCTGCTCGCCAATCGTGGTCGCGTACTGCCGGATTTCGAGTTGCGCGTGAGAGTCCATCCGCAGGGCCAGGAAGTGCAGCAAGTTGTGCAGATCGATCTTCCAATACGCTTCCGTGTAGCTGCATAGTGGGAGGTCTTTGCGGGCCTGTTCGCGGGCGACGCCGACTTCCAACCGTTCGCGATACAGGCGTTCGGCGGACTTCTGAAACTCGGCCTCGGACTCGGTCAGCTTCTGGCCCATCTCGGTGGAGAGGAACCCTTCGCTCCCCTGGCGATTGGTGGTGGCCTGGGTCCGCCACTCCTCGGGCAAGGTCGTTTGGAGTGAATCGATCGCCACCGAGTAGCGCGTGCTGTACTCGTTGACGCTGGCCGTGCGATGCCGAATCCACTGCCGCCAGCAGTCCATCGGGACGCGAACCAACAGCTTGATCTCGGCCATTTCGAGCGGGGTCGTGTGCCGATGCCGCATTAGATAGCGGATGAGAGTGCGGTCGTCCGAGACATGCCGCGTGCCCTCGCCGTAGCTGACGCGGGCGGCCTGCACGACGGCGGAGTCGTTGCCCATCGTGTCGACGAGGCAGACAAACCCATCGTTCAGGACCGGGAACTTCTTCCAGCGGAGGGCTTCCACGGTATCAGAGTGGGACGACATCGGGAATTCCTGGACGGGATGGTGTGGTGATGGCCGACGGTTCGAGAGGACCAGTGGGTTCGTGATTCTGGCGAGTGGGGTCGACAGATGCCAGAGACTGAAGGCAGCCGCCGCTCGGCGGGCCGTGTGTCGTCTTTAGCTCCGCGAAAGAACCTCCTTTAGCGGAGCGAAAGGCGACTCTGCGGAACTGTTCTTGGACTTCCCGGACGCTCGACCTAGACTTCTCTCCTCACACGGCGAACTCAATGCCAATCTGACTTCAGAAGTCCTCCCCATGTCCAAGCAGCGTATCAGCCGGCCGCAAGCCTCCGAGGGAACTCCGCTTCCCACGGAATCCGCCGTGCCCGAAGCGGCCCGCACGGCTCAGATGCTGGATGAGATGCGGGAGACCATCGACAAGCTGGATCGCGACAAGTGCGCGCCCGGTGATGTGCGGATTCTGTCTCGGGCACTGAAGGAGCTGCGGTACGCCTTCAAGATGTTCACCCCGTATCGGCGGATGCGGAAGGTCACGGTCTTCGGCTCCGCGCGGATGAGGCCGGACCATCCCTCGTATCAGCAGGCCATCGAGTTCGGACGCGAGATGGCCGAAGCGGGGTGGTATGTCGTGACCGGGGCGGGCGGCGGCATCATGGAGGCCGCGCACGTCGGGGCCGGACGCGAGAAGTCGATGGGCCTGAACATCATGCTCCCCTTCGAGCAGGAGGCCAACCGGATTATTAACGACGACAAGAAGCTGGTGCATCTCAAATACTTCTTCACCCGCAAGCTGCTCTTCGTGAAAGAGGTGCATGCGGTCGTGCTGTTTCCTGGTGGATTTGGCACCTTGGACGAGTTGTTCGAAACGATCACACTGATTCAGACGGGCAAGCGCGACCTGATGCCGATCGTGGCCGTCGACGCCCTCGGCGACAGCTACTTCGCCGATCTGATCGTGTACATGCAGAAGCACCTGCACGCGACGGGACTGATCTCTCCGGAAGACCTGTCACTCATCAAGGTGACGAGCAGCGTGGCCGAGGCGTTCGACGAGGTGATCGGGTTCTACACCGTTTACAACAGCATGCGGTATGTGAAGGAGAAGCTGTACCTGCGGCTGCACCAGGCCCCCTCGCCCGAGTTCCTGGAGCGACTGAACCGCGAGTTTCGCGACATCATCGTGACGGGTCAGATCGAGTCCGTGCCCGCTCACCCGTTCGAGGCCGACGAGCCGCACCTGGTCGACCTGCCGCGGATTGCGTTCGAGTTCAATCGCCGGGCGCTGGCACGGTTGCGGCAGATGGTGGACTTGATTAACGATGAGTTGTCGAACATCTGTTCGGTGGATGGTGAGGACTGTATTCGCTGTCAGAGTTGAGTGACGGGGCGCATGCGTCGCTGCGTTCGCCAGAACGCGGGGGAGCCCGCACTCTCCCTCAGGAGGGCGAGGCTCCTGCCGAGCCGCTGCCGCGACTTGACGTGTCCCCTGGCTTGCGGCTCAGCAGGAGCTTCGCCCTCCCATGGGCAGGCCACAACCCAAGCAAAGGTGCCCGCACTCTGGCGAGTGCAGCTACCATACAAGGAGTCGCGTCCATGCCCCTCGTTCGACTGCTGGCACTGGCCCGAGAGATTCTCCCGCTGCTGGAGCAAACCCAGCGGCGGATTGTCTGTGCGGAGAGCTGCACAGCGGGGTTGGTATCAGCAGCTCTGGCGGGGATTCCGGGGGCCTCGCAGTGGTTGTGCGGGTCGGCGGTGGTCTATCGGAATGAAACGAAGACAGCTTGGATCGGGGTTTCGAGAGAGCTGCTGGACGACCCGCATCGCGGTGATGTGTGCGAGGAGACAGCGCTCCGCATGGCGGAAGGCGTGTTGGCCCAGACACCCGAGGCGTCCGTCTCGGTCTCGGTCACGGGGCATCTGGGGCCGGGGGCACCGGCGGGGCTGGACGGGGTGATCTATATTGGCTGGGCGGAGCGGACGCCCCAGGCGTCGCAGCCGGTGGTGGCCCGCTGCCAGCGCGTGGAATTACAGACACCCGCCCCTCTGGACGGTGATGACATCACGAGGCGTGTGGCCCGTCAAACCGAGGCCACCCAGCGCGTGCTGCAAGTGATTCGGGAGGCCCTGGGGGGTAGAGCTTCCACGGTTCTTTGTCCCGACAGGGACACCCGAAAATAGCCCACCGATTGATCGGTGGGGCCACGAGTCACTCGCGGCCAGCAGCCCCGGCAGGGGCGACAGAAGTTCGCAACGTGGCCAAACGCCGACGGCTCGTGACGAGGGTGATCGCCAACTTCTGCCGTCCCTGACGGGACTCATCGGTTTGTCCGGGGCGCTCTCCCACCGTTGAAACGGTGGGCTATTATCGGAAGTCCCTGACGGGACAAAGAGCCGGTGTTTCCGTGGGAAACGCTCACCGGGGAAGCCCTGACCCTGTGGGAGTCCCACCTTTAGGCTGCTGCGGTGCAGGCTAAGCCTGAACTCCCACGTTCGGCCTAGAACTGCCACTGCAACCCGACGTTGATGCCCTGCATCCAGAAGGTTTGCCGGTTGTGATCCAGCCCGATCCGGGGAGGATCGGTCAGGGTCGAGGAGGAGTCCCAGACGATGTTTTGCTCGGACAGCGACATGTTGGACGTGGCCATGAACTGATAGCCGATCGACAAGTTGAGGTTCTCGGCCAGTCGGAAACGGGCAAACGTTTCGAGTTCAATCACCGGGGAGAAGCGGGTCAGGGTGTCTTTCCGGAACTGATCCGGTTCCAGTGGCGTCGTGGTCGGGAGGAACGTGATGGGATCGATGACAAACCCCGAGGTGAAAATCTGTGAAGTTCCGACCCGGTTCGACATGCGGTTGATGCCGAAGGTGAACTTCGGTTGAAAGCCCAGCGTCATCCACTTGCTGCGGCTCTCCAGGCGGAACCCGATCTCGGGGCCAAAGATGTTGTTGTTGGCCTGCGATTCAATCCGGTGGGAGGTGGCCGTCCCGAGGTCGTCCCCGCGAATCAACAATTCATTCGAGTAATGGAGGTAGTTGAATCCGATCAACGGGGCCAGCTCCAAGCCCACGTTCGGATTCAGCGCGGCAAACACGAACCGGGTATCCGCCCCCTGGAGATTCGACCGCACCTGGATATTCATCCCCTGATCGAACAGGACGTAATCGATATCGGACGGGAGCCCGTCCCGAGTCAAGGGGATGACCGGGTACACCGTGGACAGAAAGAACGAGTTATTATCCACAAACGGGGCAAATTGAAGATTCGTCTCCGACTGCCCCATGGCGAATGCGCTGGATTCCCACGTGAATTCCCGGGTCGGGATGCCCATCGTCAACCGCAATCCGTTGTTGTTCCGGTGGGCGGCATTCTCCAGAGAGACCAGTTCCCCCGCCTGATTCACCCGGATTCCAGTCACCCGATCGATGGCAGGAAAGGTCGCCCTCGGATCGAACACGGCGGGCGGAATCACCAAGGGAGTCGCCCCGATAAACCGCGAATCGGGAGCCCGGTAGTTCATCCACAGGTAATCGGTGCGGAACCAGGTCTGATGGAACGTCTCGGCAATCCCCAGATCGAGGGGCGATTCGTAGTCGTCGTCCCAGCCAGGTGCCCCGGGATGAAATTGCTCGTTGAGCATCGGCACCTGCCGGTAGTCAGAACAGGGTCCAGCCCCCTGGGTGTACGGACCCCCGGGTGCCATGCCGTGGTAACCTGGCCCTGGGGATCCCTGCGGTCCCGGCCCTTGAGCCGAAACCATGGGAATCCAGGCGAGCCAGGCGATCAAAAGGCTGAGTGCGAGCCGCCGAGGCATCGTTGCCGTTCCTTCGATGGGGAGCTGCGGTTGCTCCTGCGTCTGGAGTGACCAGACCACAGGATCCCAGCGCCGATGCGCCGGGAAGCGCCGTCATCCCTGTATCGGTCAGGCAAAACGATCCACTTGGACGAAAAAGACCGATTAGGCAAAGATTGTCGGTTGTGCCGGATGTTCCCGTGTTAGCCTGGAGTGAATGGGATGTGTGGGGCGTTAGTGAATGGACGGAAACTCCTCAGCAATCACTACTCCTCGGATGCTGAGGCCGGTGGTCACACATGCTTGACCCGTCATCCGGGCTTGTGTGTGCATCACAAAAGTAGGCAGAGTTTCGCCAAGGATCCCAGTCACCTGGAGAACGCGGGTTCTTGAAGAACGCGACACATGAGATCTCTCGATGCAGTGCCTCGGAAATTGGAAACGCAGAGGACGCTGAGGACGCAGAGAAAGGCATGCCTTCGGAACTCTGCGTCCTCAGCGCCCTCTGCGTTTCAATTCCGCTGGTCCCTGGCGTTCGATGTTTCACCTCCGGATGCC
>JAYWFM010000238.1:0-10528 GCA_043778825.1 Planctomycetota bacterium
AGGTTTTCGCTCCTCGGCCCCCACGGGGCCTGACTCGAAAGCCCAGGGCGCAGCCCTGGGAAATCGGAAGCCAAACTTTCCTTAAGGCCCAACGGGCCGCCACTCGACTCCGCCAGCGGGTGACGGCCCGTTGGGCCTTGATCGGTTGAGGAGGCCACGTGTTCCCAGGGCTGCCGCCCTGGGCTTTCGGGTCAAGCCCCTTCGGGGCGAGAATCCCAAGGGATTCTGCGTAGAATGGCGACCGCACTCCTTCCGAAGTTTGGAAGTCTCTTGGGATGCGAAGTCTGGCCGATCGCCTTACGGTGTGCTGCCCGAGGCCTTGCGCGCCTTGTTCACGACGAGGACGAACTTGTCGAAGAACTTCTGCGTGCCCTCTTTCACACTGTTGGTCAGGTTGCCCTGCGCCAGCGCATCCAAGGACAGCGTCGCCAATTTCGCCTCTTCCTTCCAGACGATCGAGGGCTGGCGGACGCCCTCCTTCGTTAGGTTGAGCATCACCACCACGAGTTCCAGCGACAACTGGCTGGCCCCTCGCGACTGCAGCTTGCGGTCTTCGGGCGGAGACCACATCACTCCCAGGATGATGACCGATTCGTTCACGCCCAGCTTTTCGATGCGGGTGAGATCCATCTTCAACCGCGTCTTCACCGACTTCTCAAACTTGTCGAACATGTATTCGTTGATGCGGCCCGTGGGGTCGATCTCGAACGGTTTGATGAAGATCGTGGCTTCCTTGATCGTAGCCAGCAGTTGGCTGGCCCGTTCAGTCCCCGTGATGTCGACCATTGCAGTCGGCAATTCCTGACGCCGCGAGGGGACCGACTGCGGAGAAATCGCCGTGATGGATTCCTTCTCCGATGCCGCCAGAACTTCCCGGATGTCATCCACCGAGACCGCGAAGTTCAGGTTCTGCCCTTGAGCCATTTGGAAGGTGTTCATCCCGATGACCTCGCCCTCCATGGAGACCAGCGGGCCACCGCTGTTCCCGGGAGAAATCGGCGTGTCGGTCTGGATGTACTGAGCCGCAGCCATCCCGAGTTCCTTGCCCGCTCGAATGTTCGAGATCGTCCCCTTCGTCGCGGTGAAGGAGAGTCCCAACGGGGCTCCAAAGGCTGCGACCTCCACCCCCTTGCGAGGCAACGACTTCGCCAGCCGGATTGGAATGAACGGAGCCCCCTTGGGATCGAGTTGAATAATCGCGATGTCCCGCTTGTCATCGCACAGCTTGAAACCCAGGACTCCGCATTCCCGTCCGTCTTCGAACTGGGCGGTGACGGTTTGCCCGCCCTCGATGACGTGATAGTTGGTGACGACCGTTCCCGTGTCCGACACGACAAACCCGCTGCCCAGCGATTCGCCCCGAGGCGACTTCACATTGATACGAACGATCGACGGGTCAGTCTGTTCGACGAGATCCGGCAGATCGAGCGTAACCCTCCCCGGCGGAGCGGAGGGTGTCCCCCCGCTGGAACCGGCAGGACTGGCATTCAGCGAAGTGACTTGCGGAGCCAGCGTGGCCGGTGCATTGGTGGGCAATGCGGTGGGGGCGGCATGGGCCGGAGCCGTCGAGGCCGTCATGATCTGCTGGGGGATGACTGCGGGAGCGGGCGGGACGGGGATGATGGGCGTCGAGACCGCCGGTTGAGTGACCGCCGGTTGAGAGACGACCGATTGGGGTGCTGGCCCGGAATCGTCTCCTCCGCCGCGATTGACCATAAAAACGACAAACAGTCCCAACACGGCGGCGACCCCGCCCCCCACGGCGATCCCAATCATCACCTGATTGGAACCCTCATCGTCCTCCTTGGAAGGGCGAGACTTACGATTTTGACCGCGTGGAGTTGCCATGAGTATCCCCAGAGAATGCAGACAGAGAATGCTGACAATGAGAACGCAGAGCGCAGACAGGGTCGTGCGTGGAGCCGATGCCAATCACAAACCTCCGCCCGGAATCGAGGGAGACTGTCACGCGAGTCTAGCCATGCCTCACTAGAAAATACAAATCCGAACTACGGGAGTAAGCCAGAATTTGAGAAATCGTGGCGGCCGGTGACTTTGTCGTCCGCGTCCTGTCTTCCGACCACCGAATGGGTCTGCGTCAGGAAAATAGGCAGCCCCCCCCCCTCCAGAGTTTCACCACAGATCCCAGACTTTGGCAGGTTGTCGCAGATTACTGGTACACGCGTTGGGGAAGTCCATGTATTTTAATTCAGATGAGACGACCGTGTCGAAACGTACCTCTTCCGTGAAATGCAGCGGATTCGCACCGGTTTGCCCTCGGTCCCAAGCTCCCGCTGGGAGTTGCATCTCCCTGAAGCTCCGCTTCGCCCGCGTGACGCTGGACTCGACTTCTCTACCGCCAGCGGTCGACAGGAGCCGCAGGCCACGGACCGAAGGGCCGATAGAGGTACACGGGAGGGGGCACGCTTCCAGTCAGCGGGCCACTCGGGGCGGGTGGGCGGGTCACGGTCCAGCGTCCGCTACCGGGACCGGCGACCGTTTCTCCCACGGGGCGACTCTCCAGAACCCGCTGGACATCGGCCAGCAGTTCGCCCCCGTACGCCGAGTGCCCCAGCTCGAACCACTCAAATCCGATCGCCGTCGCGTCGATGACATCGATCCAGTCGTAGGTCCGATTCTGGGTCCAGTACGATCCCGGCTGGCCCAGTCGAACCGTCCGGTGCCACAGCCGCGACGCCCACAGCGCGAGGTCGCTACCGGACTCGTAGATCGTCACGCGCTCGACGACGGGGCGAATGCGGGGGGCCAGATCGTTGGCGAACTGGGCTGCGTCGAGGTCCGGGTTGGCGAAGACCACCTGATTGAATCGCACCGGAGTCTGGGGAGTCTGACCCAGACGAGCCAGCGCTCCCACGAGGGCCCGGTTCCCCAGGCTGTGTGCGATCAGATGTATACTCCTCGCACCGGTTTCCGTGGCCACGCGGGTCAGGAACTCGGCCAGCGGACCCGCCGAGGCATCCGCACTCCGTTGATCGTCCGAGTACCCTCGCAGAGTGCCGTGCGAAGGCCAGCTGTAGAACATCGGGACACCGTGGAACTGGAGGTCAAACGCCATTTGGGCGGTCCGCTGGGCGGCCTCGGCAAAGTCGACATTGTACCCGTGGACGAAGACGAACAGGGCCGAGTCCTCTTTCGAGTTCAGATCCTCTCGCAACCGCCCGAGACACACCTCCGCATCCAGCGGCTTCACACTCTGGAGGACCACATGCTTGGCCTCCGACTCGCGGAATTCCAACCGCCAGAAGCTGGGGCGTTCGAGCTGCCCGAACTGGTGTCGTTGGGGGATCGAGACTTCGCACTGGCCGTAGTGGTTGGTCTGCGGTGGAGAGGCGGCATGCGGTGTGGTTCGATTGGTTCCGTAATAGAGTTTGACGGTCGTCGAGGGGGTGGGGGCACCGGGTGGAGCAGAGGCCGCACTCGCCACCGGATCAGCAGATTCTGCCGGTGTGTAAGATGTGTATTCGGGGAGAACCTCCACGAACGGGGGCGGAGCGATCCAGACCTGTCGCTGGTCCGGCGGGAGCAGGGCTTCTGGAAACGGAGTCCCGCACGGCGGGCATGCCGTGGCGAACGACGGTCCAGAGCCAGGAAAACCATTCGCCGGCCAGCACTGCGGGGTGTGCAGCGCGACACAGCCCGGTGCTGTGAGCAGGATGAGAAGGCAAACACAAGTGGTGAGAACCCGGACCATGACCGGCCATTCCTAGCGTAAAGATTGCATCGCCGCCAAGGCGTTTTTGTCGAAATGCGGCCCCGCAACCGTTGCGGAACCCCTGTCGTGCCAGAGAAGCAAACGCCGCGCCGTAGCGACGTATCCCCAAGGGCCCCCCCCGTTTAGCTGCGACGCGAAGGCTTTGCGCAGCGGAGCGTTCGGTCGCTCAACCCCCGGTCGCCACGGAACCAGCACGCGAGATGACATGGCGGGCGAGTTGATTCGCTCCGTCCGCAGGGATACTCTCTCCGGCGGGAACGGAATGAATCCGTTCTACACCTGCCCCTCACGGGATTCTCCATGTCCGCCGCACCTTCGCCGCTCGTCGGCATCATCATGGGCAGCCAGTCCGACTGGGAGACGATGCGCCCGGCCTCGGACATCCTCACCGAGTTCGGCGTGCCGCATGAGTGCCGCGTCGTCTCGGCTCACCGCACCCCCGAGTGGATGGTCGAGTATGCGCAGACGGCGGTCTCGCGGAAGTTGGAGGTCATCATCGCCGGGGCGGGAGGGGCTGCTCACCTGCCGGGGATGGTCGCCGCGCTGACGACGCTGCCGGTCCTCGGGGTGCCGGTCGGCAGCAAGTGGTTCCATGGGGTCGACTCGCTACTCTCGATCGTCCAGATGCCCGGCGGTGTGCCGGTCGGGACGCTGGCCGTCGGGGAGGCCGGAGCCAAGAATGCCGGGTTACTCGCCTGCCGCATCCTGGCCAATAGCCGTCCCGAGTATCGAAAGAAGCTCGAACAGTTCCGCCAGGAGCAGGCCGATACAGTCATGCAGCAGGAGCTGACATGAGCGGTGCCTTGGCTCCTGGAGCGTCCATTGGAATTCTGGGTGGTGGTCAATTGGGCCGCATGCTGGCGGTTCCGGCGCGCCGCATGGGCTACCGCGTCGTCATCTTCAGTGACGAGCCAAACGGCCCCGCCGCGCAGTGGGCCGATCACACGGTGGTCGGTGGGTTTGACGATCTCGATCAGGTGGCCGACTTCGCAAAGCAAGTCGCTGTCGCCACGTTCGAGACCGAGCATGTTCCGCTGCCGTGTGTCGATGTCGTGCTGCAGCACACGCGGGTGAGGCCCAGCCGCTGTGTGCTGGAGGTGGCTCAGAACCGCCGCCTCGAAAAGGAGACGCTGGCTCGACTGGGGGCACCACTGCCGAAGTTTGCGACGGTTGATCCCGCGCGCGATCTGGCCTCGCAAGTCGCAGCGTTCTCGGGGCCGTGCGTCCTGAAGACCACGACCGGCGGGTACGATGGCAAGGGACAATGGCTCCTGCGTGAGGCCGCCGATGTGGCCCACGCTGCGACCGAACTCAATGGCCGGGCGGCGGTCCTCGAAGAGTGGATCGACCTCGACATCGAGTGCTCGGTCATCGGCTGTCGCAGCGTAGCGGGCGAGGTCGTGTTCTACGGCCCGATCATCAACCACCACAGCCACCACATCCTCGACATCTCGATCTGCCCAGCGGATGCGATCGCGGCCTCGATCCAGTCACAAGCCCGCGACGTGACGCGGATGTTGATGGAGCAACTGCAAGTCGTCGGACTGCTGTGCGTGGAGTTCTTCGTGACGCGCGACGGGCGGTTACTCGTCAATGAGCTGGCCCCCCGGCCGCACAACTCCGGCCACCTGACGATCGAAGGGCACGTCACCAGCCAGTTCGAGCAGCACATCCGCGCCATCTGCGGACTACCGCTGGGCTCCGTCGAACAACTCCGCCCCGCCGCCATGTCGAACCTGCTCGGAGACCAGTGGAATGCGGGCGAGCCGAACTGGAACGCCATCACCCGCTGGCCAACCGCAAAGCTGCACCTCTATGGTAAGACCGACGCCAAGCCGGGCCGCAAGATGGGCCACATCACCGCCACCGCCTCAACGGGGGAAGAGGCCGCTCGGATGGCAGCGGAGACGAGGGCCGCGTTGTGATCAGTGTGGGGCGAAATGAAATGATGAGTGTTCCTCACCTCCGGGATGAACACTGATTCTGAAACCGCTCTACCCCAGGGCTTCCATGGTGGGAGACGCAGGGAAATGGCACGCCTCCCCACAACGAACTCGAACCGCACAGCCGCTCTTTGTCCCGCCAGGGACATCCGACAATAGCCCACCGCTTCAGCGGTGGGACCAACGAAACCCTGTGCGACACAGCCCCGTCAGGGGCGGTAGAAACCCTCACGATGGCCTCATCCCACTTGTCACACTACCACGTTTTTCGCAGGCTTCTGCCGTCCCTGACGGGACTCATCGGTTCGCCGGGGGCGCTCTCCCACCGTTGAAACGGTGGGCTATTGTCGGGTGTCCCTGACGGGACAAAAGCCGGGGTTTCCATGGGAAACACACACCTTGGAAGCTCTGCCGCTCTACCCCTCCGCCGTGACAGTCACCAGCACATTCTTGAACGCGGGAGTCTTCGACTGCGGGTCGACCGCTCGTGAGAACAGCACGTTGCACTCCGGACAGTACATCATGGCATTGCCGGGGCGGACATCGAATTCGCGGACGCGCTGGTAGCGCATCTCGCCGGTGGTGCTTTTCACGGTGACTGGCTGGTCGACCTTCAGTCCGAAGCGGGCGATGTCGTCGCGGTGCATGAGCAGGATGTCCCGGCGGTCCTGGCCTCGGTAGAGGTCTTCTTCTTCGTAAACGACCGTGTTGAATTGTCCTTCGGAGCGGATCGACATCAGTCTGAGCTGATTGCCCTTCGCATCATGCGGGGCGGGGATCGCGACAGTGTGGAACCTGGCCTTGCCACTGGGGGTCGGGAAGATTGGACGTGGTGAGTTGTTTGCAGGATCGTTTGGTCGCTCGGCCCTCACCCCCGGCCCCTCTCCCGGCGGGAGAGGGGAGGAAGAAGGGGAACTGCCATCGAGGAGTCGCCCCGCGATGTGGAACTCCTTCTTCGTCTGGGCGATGTCGCGGATCGGCTCGAAGCCGGGGATCAGCTCGGAGATCAGTCGCCGTACCGCGTCGTGACTCTCAAGTTTCTTCCAATCGACCGGGCCGCTTTCGCCCAGGACGGCCTTGCCCAGCGCGGTCAGGACCGACACCTCGCTACGTGGCCCCGCATAGCGCGACGGCCCGCCATCGCTCAGCCGCACGTAGCTGAACATCGACTCCTGCGTCGTCGGCTGCGGCTCTTCATCGCGAGGCAGTATCGGCAGCACCAGCGTCTCCCGCCCCCGGCCCCACGCGTGCCCGGTGTTGAGCGTGGTCGTCAGGTACGTCACCAACCCCAGCTTCTGCATCGCCCGCTCGGCGAACGCGGAATCGGGATTGCTGCCGTACAGGTTCCCGCCGAGACACAACGCCACATCCATCTCGCCGCGATCACTGGCATCCATGCAGGCCATCGTGTCCAGCCCCGGCGAGGTCGGCAACTGGACGCCCAGCCGCTCCTCGAACCGCTTGAGCATGCCGAGCTTCAGTTGCGGCGTGACGCCCACGGACCCCAGCCCTTGGACGTTGCTGTGTCCGCGAATCGGCATCAGGCCCGCATGCGGCCGCCCGACCATGCCTCGCAGCAGCGCGAGGTTCGCGATCATCTTGACGTTGTCGGTGCCGTGCAGGTGGTGCGTGATCCCCATCGTCCAGCCGATGACCGCGTTCTTCGCAGAGGCGTAGACCTCGGCGATCTCTTCGATCTGGGCGCACGAGACGCCCGACCCGCGCTCGATTGTCTCCCAGTCGGTCGTCTCGACCTGCTGGCGGAATGACTCAAACTCTTCGGTCGCGTCGGCGATGAACGTCGTATCGAGAGCCTGCAGCGCGAAGAGCGTCTTCGCCATCCCGAGCATCAGCGCGATATCCCCACCGATGTGCGGCTGGACATAATGGCTCGCGATCTCCGACCCGAACACTAAGCTCCGTACATCGCTCGGCACGCGGAAGCTCACCAGCCCGAGTTCCTTCACCGGGTTGATGACGATGATTTTCCCGCCCCTCCGTCGCAGATGCATCAGGCTGCGCATCAGTCGTGGATGGTTCGAAGCCGGATTGCCGCCAATGAGGATGTACAGGTCCGCATGGTCGAGGTCGTCGAGCTGGATCGTCCCGGTGCCAGCTCCCACGGCGGCTCCCAGACCGACGCCGCTCGCCTGGTGGCAGTAGTACGAACAGTTGTTGACGTAGTTCGTCCCGAACAGCCTCGCAAAGAGTTGGAACAGGAACCCCGCCTCATTCGAGGACCGACCGCTGGCGTAGAAGAAGCTGCGCTGGGGCCCGGCGGCTTGAAGTTTGTCGGCCAGCCGTTGAAGGGCCTCGTCCCACCCGATCTGGCGGTAGTGCGTATCATTCGGCCCCGCATAAATCGGGAACACCAGCCGACCGCTCATCTCCATCTGCCGAGGTGAAAACGCCCGCAACTCCGCGAACCCGTACCGCTGAAAGAAGTCGGCGGTGATCCCCGACTGCATGTCGGAGACCATCGCCTGAAACGACTTCTTGCACACCTCGGGAAAGTACCCCCCCTCGTTGACCATGCCCCCCATCTGCCCGCCCATGCCCAGCGCACACGTCTTACACGCATTCTTCGACCGCATCGCCGTCCACAGCTTCCACCAGCCGACGCGATTCGCCATGCGAAGGGTATAAGCAATGGCCTTCCAGCCACCGCCGCTGCGAGGAGCTTTCATGAGGGGGGATCGTTGAGGGGTGAGGGTGCGTATGAGTGGGCGTTTTGATTCTATCAGGCCTCGCGAGCGCGAGGGAATGGGACAACGCTCAACTGCGATCCACCCAGCCCTCACGGCAGGGTGCCCCGATGTGACATTTTCACATGGTCAAACCATGTGACATTTCTATTGGTTGCTGTCACCCCGCTTCACAACTGGGAGTCTGGCTCCCGATGCGGTAAGATGCCCGGCTTGCCCCGTCTTTCCTCCTGTTGCACCGGACCATGGCCGACACTCAGCCCGCGACTCAAACAGATGCCGAGGAAGCCACTCGCAATCCCGCTGAGGCGGACATCGGCATTGTGGCGGCATTGAACATGGAGGTGGCTCCGTTTGTGGGGCGCTGTCTGCCGGTGCAGTCGTATCTGGGTGAAAAGTTTCGCATCCAGGGGCTGTTGCTGCACGATACTCGGATTGCGGTGGTCGAGTCGGGGACGGGGGCCGCGCGGGCGACCCGGGCCACGCACACGCTGCTGGATGGACACTCGCCGAAGTGGGTGCTGTCGGTCGGATTCTCGGGGGCGCTGCAGACGCCCCTCAAGGTCGGGGATCTCGTCGTCGCGAACGCCATCGTGAATGCCGACGGAAAGGGGCTGAGCGTCGATGTCCAGATGCAGTCCGCACCGCAGGACGGCCTCTATGTCGGCAAGTTCTTGAACACCGATCAGATCATCCGGACCGTGGCTGAAAAAACGCAGCTGGGCGAATCCACCGGAGCCATCGCGGTCGACATGGAGTCACTGGCGGTGGCCCGCGTGTGTTCCGAGCGGAAGGTGCGATTCATGGCGGTGCGGGTGATTAGTGATGATCTGTTGAAGGATCTTCCGCCGGAAGTGTTGACGGTCTTCGGCAGTTCTGGATTTGTGAGGGCGGGGGCCGTGCTGAGCGCCCTGTGGAAGCGCCCCTCGAGTTGGAGCGACCTGTGGCAGTTGCGGGAACAGTCGGTGCAATCGGCGGCCCGCTTGGGGATGTTCCTGCGGAATGTGGTCGAGCGGCTGGGGGAAGGGTGAGGAGTTGAGGGGGCTTCTTACTCCCGAACCCGTGTGTGCGTCCCACTCGTCGGTGCTCTGGGTCAGAGCGTCCAAACACTCGGAGTGGGACCACGAAATTCACGAAACACACGAAAAGGAAGACCGTGGAAAGGCATCCGACAGCCTCACGGAACGGGTGCGACACCCCACCCCCAGAGACGATCACCACCACGCCCCCCTGCATTTTTTGTATATTTGGTGTATTTCGTCACAACTGTCCGGTTAACTTTCAGCGGAAGCATTGACGGCGGGGTCAATATCACAGCTTTCGACCTCTCGAATCTCGCACGATTTCAATTCGGACGGCCGTTCGCCACTCTGATTTTTCCGTTTTCAGAGTGGAGAGAGCTTGATGCATTCCGGACAGTTGATCTTCGCGCAGCTCATGGAGTTTTTGCCGCGACACGATTTCGATGCGTGCGTGCGGCGATACGGAGGTGATCGGCGGCAGCGTGGAAAAACACACGATGTGAAGGTGCTCGATCACCTGCCATTGGAGCCGGGTGCGTTCTGCGTGATGGATCGGGGCGACATGGATTTCGCCCGGCTCGACCGCTTCACGCAACAGGACGCGTGCTTCGTGACCCGCGCCAAAAAGAACCTGGTCTATTCACGCCGGACCTCCCGCGTGATCGACAAAACCACCGGCCTGCGCGCGGACCAGACCATCGTGCTGAGCGGCCTGCGCTCGTCGCGATTATATTCCGATCCGCTGCGCCGCGTGACCGATTACGACGCCGAACACGACCGCCGGTTTGTGTTCCTGACGAACAACTTCACACTCCCCGCGCTGACCATCGCGGAACTCCATCGCTGCCGCTGGCCAGTCGAACTGTTCTTCAAATGGATCAAACAACACCTGCGAATTCAAGCGTTCTACGGCCACACCGAGAACGCCGTGAAGACCCCAGTCTGGACTGCCATCAGCACCTGCGTCCTCGTGGCCATCGTGAAGAAGAAACTGAAACTGGACTTGAGCCTCTACGATATTTTGCAAAATAGGTATCCCCTTCGCTCAAGTGGATACCACCGGTTGTGCTCAGGCAAACCCTCTATCCAGTGACGGTTTTGCGAGGCATTCACCTATTGCTGTGG
>JAYWFM010000239.1:0-4457 GCA_043778825.1 Planctomycetota bacterium
AAGTGGCCACCCAACCGGGCTCCGACTTGCAGCGAGCGTTCGACATTCACCACGTCGCCGACCTGGAGTTGTCCCAGGTTGGTGCGCGAGAGGGTTTCCGACCCGGCCTGAAAACTCCAGGTCCGGCCCTCGATCGCCATCACGGTCAGGCAACACCCATTGAGCGCGATGCTATCCCCCAGACGTACCGTCTCCACTTCCGACAACTCGGGAGGAGTTGCGATTTGTAGAGTTAAGGACACGGCGTCCGGTGTCAGAGAGACCACGGAGCCCAGACCTTCGACGAGACCGGTGAACATCGAGCGTTTCCAATTCCACAAGTCCGGATCGAAGTCCCGGCGAACCAGTGATTCCATCGCGGGCGAGGGAGACAATTCCACTGCCGGAACTATTCATGATTTTGTCAATCTCTGGCTTCCGGGAAGGGACGGGAAGAGATTCACAAAATCATGAAGAACAAAATCATGGGGAAGGGCAGGGAGGAGATCACACGGGAGATGTGCCTTCTCACTCACCCGATTCCAAGAACCGCCAGCCACGTGTGTGCGTCTGGTTTGTCAGAGGCGCACGCCGACCGGCAGGAGCTTCACTCCAGTGCTGTGAACACGATTGTGGACATCGTGGGGCATGTTTCCGAGGTGCCCGTGGCCCGTAGCTCACGTCGCTCCGCGACTGAGATTCGTCCCGCCAGACACCGTCCGGACCTCGGAAAAACCCGCGTGAGTCGGTCTTCCATCAGGCGGAATGCGAGTCGCGGAGCGACATCGCCTACGAGGTCGATTTCGGAGAAATCGACGACATTCAGGCTGTCTCTGCGCCTCAATCGTGTTCACAGCACTGGCCTCGCCCTCCCGAGACGCCGCCGCGGGAAGCCGATCCCTGACAGGGGACGAGGGACAGGGTATCATGCCTTGTCACCCAGGTCGAAGGTGCCCCGCCACCTTCCAGGAGATTGAGCTGCCATGGCCACCATTGTCTTGATCGAAGACGACCGCGAAATCGGATCGACGCTGACCGCGGTTCTGGACGGGGCCGGGTATCGCGTGGTGCTGGCGACGAACGGCATCGACGGGCAGCGTCTGATCACCGCCGAACGGCCCGACCTGGTCATCACCGATATGATGATGCCGAAAATGGGCGGCTTCCCGGTTCTGGAGTTCCTCCGCACGCTGGCTGCCCCGCCCAAGGTCATCATGATTACCGCCAACGAAGGCGGCCGGCACAAGGCCTACGCCGAGATGCTGGGAGTCGTCGACTACCTGCGGAAACCGTTTGCGATGGATGTCCTGCTGGACACCGTTCGTCGGGCGCTCGATGGAGTGGAGCCGGAGAAGAAGCCCGCAGCGACCCGCCGCCGTGTGCTGAAAAAGAAGGACGATGACAGCCCCGAGACCGAGGACTAAGGACCGGGCACATCGTCGCGGATCGATGGCAGAGAGCGCTCGACTGTTGTGGTAGCTGCGTTCGCCAGAACGCGGGCGACTGGAACCAGCGTCCGTGCGCCGGAGCAGACTTCCGAAGTCTTCCAAGACTTCGGAAGTCTATCGGCCACCGCAAACGCCCACAGCCTCAGCCCGCCTTCTGGCGAAGGCAGCTACGTTCCGACCCCATAGAACCGCATCGCGGTCCCGCAGTCAATCTCATTCCGCTCCGCATCACTGAGTGAACCCAGGCACTCCCGCAGCGCCTCGAACTGCTGTTGATACGTCCCCGCCAGTTCGCACACCGGCCAGTCGCTGCCGTACATCAACCGCCTCGGCCCGAAGCACTCCAGGGCGATGTCGACATACCGCTTCAAATCGCTCGGCTTCCAGTGGTCCCAGTCGGCCTCGGTAATCATCCCCGAGAGCTTGCAGCAGATATTCGGGAACTTGGCCGCTGCCCGGAAGTTCGACTCCCAATCATCGAACCGCTGAGGCTTGATCTTCGGCTTGGCGAGGTGGTCAATCACCATCGGCAGCTCGGGCAACTCGCGCCCCAAGGTCGCCGCATGCTTCAGGTGCTTGACGTAGAACAGCAGGTCGAACGGCATCCGGTGCTGCTGAAGAACCCGCAGCCCGCGCAGCACATCGGGCCGCACGATGAAGTCGTCGTCCGGGTCGTCCTGAGTGATGTGGCGGACGCCGACAAACTTGGGATGGGCCTGGAACTCAGCGAGTTGGGATTCGCAGTCGGGACTGGCCAGATCGATCCAGCCGACCACGCCGCAAATCCAGTCGTACTGGTCGGCGAACTGGAGTGCCCAGCGGTTTTCTTCCAGGTTGTGCTGAGTCTGAACGAAGATCGTCTTCGTCACGCCGACAGCGTCAATGAGTGGTTTGAGGTGCTCGGGGCGGTAATCGCGGCAAATCTGCTGGTGCTGGGGAGCCAGGAGCCAGCGGGTGTCGAAGCGTCCGAGTTCCCAGAAGTGCTGGTGAGCGTCGATGATCATGCGGGGGTGTCCTGTAGAACGGAATTTATTCCGTTCCTGCGTTCACGGACAGAGAACGGAATAAATTCCGTTCTACATCACACAGTGCAAATAAAAAACCCGGAAACAGCGAGTCCTAGGGGGGCTTTGGACTCAAGCTATTTCCGGGGGCGATGAGAATTCGCAAACACACTCAGAGCAACCCCGCAACGAGAGGAAAAAGGCGGGAATCGTCGGCCTCCATGCCTTCGATCACCCGTGCCGAGCCATCCTTGGCTGGCATTCCCACGCTGCGTGTTGTTCTTTCGCGGTCAGCGATCGAACGGGGGGAACTTATGGCTGTTCCCGAATTAGGTCAAGAGGTCTTCCCCGGAATTCCGAGGGGCTTCGCCGACTCTGCAAATTCTGCCGATGGCTGCGATGTCAACCGGAATTCATTGGCACTCCGCGCTGAAGCCGACAGAGTCGCCGGACTCTCCGAGTCCGGTGTCTCGACGCCCGCCAAGCAGCACAGCCCCCCAGCCAAAGCGAGCCGCCTGCGACCAGAAGATGACCTCACCGCGGCTACCTTGGCTCACCGGATTCGGAGAATCCGGCGACTCTGGGCCACCTTCCGGCATCACGCCGTCGGCATTGGCGAGGAGTGTCCGAAGTTCCGGACCGAATCCCGCCCGTGCCCTTACTCCCGCCACAACCAACGCATCGCATCCGGCAGCACCGCAGCCCCATGGATGTCGTTGTGTCCGCCGGTGCCGTAGACGAATTGATAGTCGTACTTCTTGAACTTCAGCGAGGCGGCCATCTCCTGGTTCGCCAGCGGCCAGTTGCCGTGCTCGTTGTCGAGGTCGCCCGACCCGTCCTGCAGGTACACTCGCAGCGGCTTCGGCGGGGTCTTGCGGATTAGGGCCTGGTAGTTGTGGCCGCCTCGGATGTTCGTGAAGCTGCCGACGTGACTTAGCACCTTGCGAAAGTGGTCGGGCCGCTCCCAGGCGACGGTGAAGGCACAGATGCCGCCGGAACTGATGCCGCAGATGGCGTGCAGGTTCGGGTCGTCGCTGATCTTCACGGTCTTCTGGACCTCGGGGAGGATCTCCTCCAGCAGGAACCGGGCGTACTGGTCCGAGAGCGTGTCGTATTCAAAGCTGCGGTTCTCGGGTTGTGGCTGCCAGCCCGGCTTCTCGGGGAGCTGTTCTTTCTTGTGGCCGGGGTCGATGAAGACGCCGATGGTGACGGGCATCTCCTTCTTGTGGATCAGGTTGTCCATCACGACCGGGGCGCGGAACTTGCCGTCCTCTTTGACGTAGGTGTGGCCGTCTTGGAAGACCATCAGGGCTGCGGGCTTCTCGGCCTGGTACTGGGAAGGGACATAGACCCAGTAGCGGCGGATCGTGCCCTCGAAGATTTTGCTCTTCCAGACGTGCTCGGTGACGGTCCCCTTGGGCACGCCCTCTTGCAGCTGGGAGTCCGGGCCGAGAACGTATTCGCTGTCATCGGCGGACACGCCCGTCGAGAAATCCAGAAACAGCGAGAGAGCCAGAAACAGCACGCAGGTCAACCATCGCATCATCGTTCTGCCTTGTGGAAACCGAGGCCGCAATCAGCGGCAGGAGGGACATCGTGGAAGGCCCCAATCTGGTGGTCGAGCTTGAGTTTGTCAAACGTGGTGTGTGCATCAGAAAAGCAGGCACAAGATTCATCACTCCGCGCGGAAGCCGACAAAGTCGCCGGACTCTCCGAGTCCGGTGTATCGACGCCCGCCCAGCAGAACAGCCCCCAAGCCCGAGCGAACCGCCTGCGCCCAGACGACGACCTCATCGCAGATCACCGAGGCTCACCGGATTCGGAGAATCCGGCGACTGGGGGCCACAGTCCGGCATCACGCAGTCGGCATTGGCGCGGAGTGTCCAATATTCATCACGGAGACACGGAGTGGGAATTCACTCAGGGTCCATCCACGGACTTCGCCAGAGGTCGAGGAAGAGTCGACAGGATGAACAGGATGTCCAGGATGCAAACACGCTGGGACGAAGGCGGAAGTCATCCTGTG
>JAYWFM010000240.1:0-4442 GCA_043778825.1 Planctomycetota bacterium
CGGACGACTCCGTGCCGAAATAACGCACCCCCTAAAATCACCAGCCCGTGCGCCGAGTTCCCCTCGGTTCGCACGGGCTTTTTTTGTCGCGCTGTCTCACCGTTTGTCGGGAGCAAGACAGGGCCACGTCAGTGAGTGCGAGACACGCATTGCCGCTTTCAGCCCCGGCCAATCAACAATGAATCAACTCTTCCAAAAACGTTAGGCAGTTCACGAGCCAGCCTCTTCATGATTTTGTAACCATGATTTTGTGATTCTCTGCTCCTCAGTCCCCAACAGCCCGGTGGAAGCCAGAGGAGGGGAATCACAAAATCATGACCACAAAATCATGGGGAGGCTGTGGGGCTGGCGACAACTACAAAATACGTTTCGCAATCTCATGTCTGTTTCCAGACCCAGTCGGCCAGCTGTAGTACCTAGAGCCGGTCTCCTCCCGTCCTGATCCGGGATCGTTTATCCTCTGGGTGAATTCCCCCCCCGCCGTCCGGAGTGGTCATGAGCGATACGCTCTACATCGTCGACACGCTGTCTCTCGTGTTCCAGGTCTACCACGCCATCCGTCAGCCGATGACCGGCTCGCGCGGGCAGCCGACCAACGCGCTGTTCGGCTTCACGGGGGATATCGAGTACCTGCTCAACGAGAAGAAACCGACGCACCTGATCTGCGCCATGGACTCGCGCGGAGAAGGCGAACGCAACAAGATCTACCCCGCGTACAAGGCGCATCGCGAGGCCCCGCCCGAGGACTTGCAGGTCCAAATCCCGCTCGTCCTCGACCTGATTCGGGCCTACAACATCCCGGTCGTCATCGTCGAGGGCTGGGAGGCCGACGACGTGATCGCCACGCTTGCCACGCGGGCTGCCAAGGCGGGCATGGACGTGCGACTGGTCACTGCGGACAAGGACGCCCGCCAACTCTTAAACGACAAGATCAAGATGTACAGCATCCGCAAGAAGCAGTTCTTCGGCGAGGAAGAGCTAAAAACTGACTGGGGCATCCGGCCCGATCAAGTCGTCGACTTCCAGTCGCTGATGGGGGACGCAGTCGACGGTGTGCCGGGAGTCCCGCAGGTCGGGCCGAAAACGGCGACCACTCTGTTGCAAGAGTACGGTACGCTGGAAAACGTCTTGGCCAATGCGGACAAGGTGAAAAAGGCCGTGGTCTCGAAGAACCTCAAGGAGTTCGCCCACCTGGCCCACATGAGCCGTGAACTCGTGCGGCTCCATCGCGACCTGCCGATTGAACTCGACTGGGAAACGGCCCGCGTCCAGCCCCCGAATTGGCCCAAGCTCGTCGAGCTGTTCACCGACTATGGGTTTAAGCGGTATACAGCGACCGCCCAAGCCAGGCTGGCCGAGTCGAACAAGGCCGACATGCCCGCTCACGAAGGCACCCGCCACTGGACCACCATCCACAACCCCGAAGAGTTCGCGGCGTTCCTCACCGAGCTAAAGCAGCAGCCGAAGTTCTGCCTCGACCTCGAAACCACCGGCCTGAACCCGCTCGATTGCGAGATCGTCGGCTGGGCCTTTTGCTGGCAGGCAGGGGTGGGGTACTACGTCCCGGTCGATGGTCCGCCGGGGTCGAAAACTCTCAACGGCAAGGACGTTCTGGCTGCGATCCAGCCGCTCGTCGAAGACCCCGCGCGGACGGTCCTCAACCAGAACATCAAGTATGACATGTTGGTGTTGAAGGCCCACGGCGTTGAGATCGCCTCGGTCGGCGTCGACCCCATGGTCGGCGATTACCTGCTCGATGCCGGAGCCCGCAGCCACGGTATGGACGAGATGACCGAGCGCTACCTGCACCGCAAAAAGATTCCCACCAGCGACCTCATCGGCAAGGGACCCAAGCAACTCAAAATGTTCGAGGTTGATGTCGAGAAGGTCGCCGAATACGCCAGCGAGGACGCCGATGTCGCCTGGCAACTGGCCGCGCTGATCGAGACCCAGCTCAAGGAACAGTCGCTGTGGGACTTGTACTGGAACCTCGAACGCCCGCTGATCTCGATCCTGGCCGAGATGGAGTCGCACGGCATCCGCGTCGACTGCGACGAACTCAAACGCCAGAGCGTCGTGGTCGAGGCCCGCATGGTCGGGCTGACCACGGAGTGCCACGCCCTCGCCGGGCATGAGTTCAACCTCAACTCGCCCAAGCAACTCGGTACGATCCTGTTCGAGGAACTCAAACTCCCGATCATCAAGCGGACCAAGACCGGCCCCAGCACGGATGAGGAGGTCCTCGAAGAACTCTCGTCGAAGCACCCGCTCCCCGCCAAGCTGATGGAGCATCGCATGCTCGCCAAGCTCAAGGGGACGTACCTCGATGCCCTGCCGCTGATGGTCAATCGCCGCACCGGCAAGGTCCACACCTCGTTCAGCCAAGTCACAGCTGCCACCGGTCGGCTCTCCTCGACCGACCCGAACTTGCAGAACATCCCGGTCCGCACGCCCGAGGGCCAACTGGTCCGCCGGGCCTTCATCCCCAGCGAGCCGGGGTGGAAACTGGTCTGTCTGGATTACTCGCAGATCGAGCTGCGGGTGTTGGCACACTTCTGCCAGGACCCGGCGCTGATGGAATCGTTCCGCCAAGGCGAAGACATCCACCGCCGCGTGGCCAGCGAGGTCTACGGCGTCGCCCCCGCTGAGGTCACCAGTGACCAGCGCCGCGTGGCCAAGGCGGTCAACTTCGGCGTGATCTACGGCCAGACCTCGTACGGCCTGGCCGCCACGCTGGGGATCGAACGCTCGGTGGCCGAGACCTTCATTGAGGACTACTTCAAGCGTTACGCCGGGGTGGAAGCCTTCATGAACCAGACCCTCGACGAGGTCGCCCACACCAAGTACGCCAAGACGATCCTCGGCCGCCGCCGCGAGATCGACGGCATCCGCCCCAAGCGTTTCCGCACCCTCAACATGCCCGAGCGCACCGCCGTCAACACCGTCATCCAAGGCTCAGCCGCCGACCTCGTGAAGCAGGCCATGCTCCACGTCGCAGCCAAGATGAAAGCCGCGAATCACCCCGGCCGCATGCTGCTGCAAATCCACGACGAACTGGTCTTCGAGGCCCCGGATGCTGAGGTCGCCTCGCTGATCGCCCTCGCCCAGCACGAAATGGAACACGCCCTGCCCCTCAACGTGCCGGTCGTGGTCGACGTGAAGGTCGGGGACAACTGGCTCGATGCGAAGTAGGAGCCCCGAATTCTCCCGTGTCTGGAAATCCGCAGCCTGCTATCCTACGCGGGCGCTCGCCTGGAACTCCTGATCGTTGGTGGAACCGTCATGTTTGAAGCTGTGCCGAATTCGTTGCCCTCCACTGCCCCGTCCGCACGTCCGCTCGATTTCATTCGCCAGATCGTGGCCGATTCGGTCGCCGCTGGAACGCACGGCGGGCGGGTGCAGACGCGGTTTCCTCCGGAGCCGAATGGGTATCTGCACATCGGGCATGCCAAGTCGATCTGCCTGAACTTCGGCCTCGCCAAGGAGTTCGGCGGGAAGTGCAACCTGCGGTTCGATGACACGAACCCGACCACCGAAGAGACCGAGTACGTCGAGTCGATCCAGGCCGATGTCCGCTGGCTGGGGTTCCAGTGGGACGGGCTGTTCTATGCCAGCGACTACTTCGAACAGCTCTATCTGTGGGCCGAGAATTTGATCGAACTCGGACTGGCGTATGTCGACAGCCAGACCTCCGAGGAGATCAGCCAGCAGCGCGGGACGCCCAACGTAGCAGGGACGCATAGCCCCTATCGCGACCGACCGGTGGCCGAGAATCTCGAACTGTTCCGGAAGATGAAGGCGGGAGAGTTCCCCGACGGAGCGCACGTGCTGCGGGCCAAGATCGACATGGCCTCGCCCAACTTTTTGTTGCGTGACCCGTTGCTGTACCGCATCAAGAAAGCCCACCACCACAGGACCGGCGACACGTGGTGCATCTACCCGATGTACGATTACGCCCACGGCCAGAGCGACTCGATCGAGCAGGTCACGCACTCGATCTGCACGCTGGAGTTCGATGCTCACCGACCGCTGTATGACTGGTGCATTGAGAAGCTCGGCATCTTCCCGTCACACCAATACGAGTTCGCGCGGCTGAACCTGACCCACACCGTGATGAGCAAGCGTAAGCTGCTCGAGCTGGTGCAGGGGAAGTTTGTCTCTGGCTGGGACGACCCACGGATGCCGACGCTCTGCGGGCTGCGGCGGCGGGGGTACACGCCGGAATCGATCCGCAATTTCTGCACGGAGCTGGGGATCACGAAGTACAACGGCCTGACCGATATGGTCGTGCTGGAGAACTCGCTGCGACACGATTTGAACAAGCGGGCCGAGCGCCGGATGGCCGTGTTGCGACCGCTCAAGGTGGTGATCGAGAACTTCGACCCCGACACCACCGATCAACTCGATGCCGTGAACAACCCCGAGGACGCGACGGCTGGCAC
>JAYWFM010000241.1:0-10473 GCA_043778825.1 Planctomycetota bacterium
CTCAACGCCAAACGCCAAACCGCCTACGCCGAGTCCAAAACCGCCGCCTAACCCCATTCACAAACCCAACCACCCCCAAAACCCCGTTTCACTAGGCCACCCCGGCCCTCTCCCCCACAGCGGAGTCCGATCCGAAGGCAGTGCTGATTGTGGGGGAGAGGGGGCAGTAAGAGAGGAATACCGCCAATTGGCGAATGCACCCGTCGGGGATTGACGAGGCAATTCCATCTCGCCAGCGTTCACCAGGTCCGGTAGAATCACCGCATGCCCACACTCCTCACCCCCGAACAACGGAACGACCTGCAACAGCACGGCGATCAGCCGATGCCCGTGATCGATCCGGTCACCCAGAAAGTCTACGTGCTGATGGCCGGAGATGTTTTCGAACGGTTCAAGGCTCTGTTCGACGATGAGCCGTGGGACATCCGCGAGGCTGATGCAGCGCAATCGGCAGCAGCCGGAGCGGCAGGCTGGGATGATCCAGAGATGGACGTTTACGACCACTACGACTCGCACAAGCCCCGAGCATGAAGAGTCAACGCGGCGATGTCGTGCTGGTCAACTATCCTTTTTCGGAGGGGCAGGGTGCGAAGGTCCGCCCCGGTCCCAAGCTCTGCTTCGGGCCGCATATCCCCGAAGCTCTGCTTCGCCGCGTGCCAGACCACTCTCGATCGATGGGGATTCGTTCCGGCTGACCCCATCCCGGTTGGGGTGCCAGATGATGCGACGCACCAATCGATCCCTCGTTCGGAACCTCTCGGATGAAACTCTCTGCCATCCCTCCGGGATGGGGGGGCGAGGGGGCACGTCTACCGGTGGTGTCGCTTCGCTCAACCACCGGCTAATGGCTGTGACCCCTCCGGGGTCGGGGCACCGACACTTCAGATGCGCACACCGACCCACTACCGAATACGTCCCACTCTTGCTCCTAGCCCCTTGTCCCTCGATACTTGTCACTTCTGCCAACTGCCAACTGACCACTGAAGACTGACGACTGACACATGGGACTGTTTGACAAACTCAAGGCCGCCGTCCAAAAAACGAAGGACATCCTGCGCACGGACGTGCGCGACCTGTTCAAGACGGGGGTAATTCTGGATGAGGTGAAGCTCGAAGAGTTTCATCGCGGGCTGATTCATACCGACATGGGGGTTGTGGCCGCCAAGGCCCTCGTCGATGAGATTCGCACCAAGTGCGGCGGACGCACGGTCCAGCCGCTGGAAATCTGGGACACGGTGCGGGCCAAGCTCAAGGAGATCCTGAAGGGGAAGGGCGATGCGGTGTGGGATGCGAATTTGCCGCTGTCGCCGCTGAAGAAGGCCGAGTCGGGGCCGACGGTGATTCTGGTGTGCGGCGTCAACGGGGTCGGTAAGACGACCTCGATTGCCAAGCTGGCGAACTTCCTTCAGAAGAACGGCAAGAAGGTCGTGCTGGCGGCGGGGGATACCTTCCGCGCCGCTGCGGTCGAGCAGCTCACCCTGTGGGCCAAGCGTCTCGGCTGTGAGATCGTGACGAAGGCGTCCGGCAGCGACCCGGCGGCGGTGGCGTTTGAGGGGTGCGAGCGTGCGGCTCAGCTCGGAGCGGACTATCTCATCATCGACACCGCCGGGCGATTGCAGACGGCGACGAACCTGATGCAGGAACTGGGCAAGGTGCATCGCGTGATCGGCAAACGGCTGCCGGGGGCACCGCATGAAAGTCTGCTGGTACTCGATGCCACGACTGGTCAGAATGGAGTGAACCAGGCGACCAAGTTCTCCGAGGCGGCGGGTTGTACCGGGATCATCCTGGCCAAGCTCGACGGGACGGCGAAAGGCGGCGTGGTGATCGCCATCCGACAGTTGATGGGGATCCCGGTGAAGTACGTGGGCCTGGGTGAGCAGATCGACGACATGCAGGTCTTCTCGCCGGACGATTTCGTGGACGCCCTGTTCGGGGATGTGTGAGGGGGGCGGGGAGCCTTCAGCGATCAGCTTTCAGCGGTCAGCCAGAGAGGTGAACCAACGAGGGGGCAGCGGGAGAACTCCGACACCGGTGGGCCACGCCGTGAAGGATCGTTCGCGGATCACGTCGACAAGGCTGGCAACACGTTTTCCGGCTCCCTCTCCCCCGCGAGCGACGTGGCCTTCACCCTGTGCATGTTGCGGGGGAGAGGGTTGGGGTGAGGGGGCCATATCGCTCGTTCAGGCCCCCTCACCCCGGCCCTCTCCCCCACAGTGGAGTCTTCTCCGAAGGCAGTGCCGATTGTGGGGGAGAGGGGGCAGACAGGACAGACTACCGCCCATTGGCGAATGCACTCTGGCATCCCTCCGGGATGCAGTGCATTCGACAAAGACCCAAACCGGTGGTGTCGCTGGCGCTCAACCACCGGCTAATTTCTGTCATCCCTCCGGGATGGAGTGGCCACCCATCGGCAGAAGCCTGTCAGTCGAGGTGATCATCATGAGAACTGATCCTGAATCCCTCCGGACTTCCCGATTCATGGGGAGGCACACGCTCGCTGGCTGGGGTCTGCTCGTCTGCGGGCTGGGGCTGGCGGCGTGGTTCGCCTCTCCGGTGGCGGCGCAGTACGAGGCTCTGCCACTCCCCGGATTTTCGAACCAGCTCATCCAGGTTCCCGCTCCGGCGGGCCCCCGTGCGGACCGCCTCCTGACCCCGGCGGATGCCCCATTAATGGTGACTCGCCAGGTCGTGTTGCTCCGACTGACGAACGCCTATGACCCGTCGGGCTTCCGCTACCTGGCGATCAAAATCGGGTTCAAGAACAGAGGGGCCAACAGCGTCACGGTGAACACGCAGGCGAGCCAGCTCCTGGTCGGGAACGAGGAGTTTTTGAGGGTCCAGAAGAATCAGGAGCTGCCCAGCGAGGGCCTCGACCTGCCCGGCGAATCTTCCAACAAAGTCGAGGTCATCCAAGGCCCCAGCCCGCTCACCGTGCCCGCGAACGGCCAGACTGCCGAGGCGTGGCTGGTGTTTACCAAACTGCCACGCACCCGTGACCTGCCTCCGCTGCGACTGCGGCTGGACACCTCGGCGGGCCTGATCGAGATCGATCTGACGCGGATCGAGAACGAGGCGTTGACCTCCAGCCTGGAGCGGATCGGTCCCTCGGGGCGGGTGGGCATCGCGAGGATCGCAGGCGAACTCAATGCCCTGAATGCCCCACACTTCGCCCGGTGGAGCACGCAGTACGGAGAACAGGGCGTGTCGCGACTGGTCATCGCGTTCGACAAAGACAGCCGCATCGGCGACGAACTGACCCATGAATGGCTGACCGAAGGACGGGAAGGGGACAACGATCGGTTGCAGTTTTACCCGCAGTGGTCGAGCCTCGTGCGGGGAGTGGTCCTGGTCAACGTGCCGGGCCAGGCCGACGAATCCGGGGAGAACCTCGCGCGCAGCGAAGCCGAAGCGGTCCAGAAAGTCACCCGCGACCTCATCCCCGGCCTCGATCCGGCCACATTGCAACGCGAAGTCCGGTCGGGGCACCCGCTCTTTCGTCGAGCCATTCTGCTGAACGCGGGAGATGCCTTGGCGAATGACGACTGTGACACCGTCATCGAGTTTTCGAAGTCCACCGACCCGGACATCCAGCACGCCGCCATCCAGTCGTTGCGAGCTGCGATTGCTCCGCAGGCGATCACGGCCCTCGAAGCGATCGTGCGTCGGGGGAAGCGCGAGGAGGCTGCACTGGCCTTGCAGTCGCTCAACTCCTCGCAGCAGACCCGGGCTCGCGAACTGGCCCTCCAGCTCGCGAGCGATCCCGCGATTCAGAAGAGCATCGGCCTGCCGATGATCCTGCGCACGGTCGGAGTGGAAAGCGACGAGCGCTGGCTCCCCTTCCTGAAGCGGGCGTTTGAGAGTGCCGACCCGGTCGTGCGACGGACGGCACTGAAGCATCTGCTCCAGATGGAGATCGAGGAACGGCTCCCCCTGTTGCAGGCCGCACTCGCCGACAAAGATCTGCCGATCCGCGAAATGGCGTTCCAAGCGCTCGTCGCTCGCCATGCGGGGGAAGAGCAACCTGTGTTCGTCCGGGAGACATTGAAACGAGTGAACCTGGGGATGAAGGATTCCGATACGATCACCGCACTCC
The DNA here is from genome assembly GCA_043778825.1 of Planctomycetota bacterium. Lineage (GTDB taxonomy): Bacteria > Planctomycetota > Planctomycetia > Planctomycetales > Planctomycetaceae > TH-plancto1. Next base: position 4,097 of record JAYWFM010000241.1, read on the forward strand.
GCCAAATCCGCGATCCGTCCGTCCTGCCCCATCTGTTGAAACGGATCGATGCCGACCCGAAAAACAGCGGCGAACTGGTGACCGCTGCGGTGGAGATCGGCGGGACGGCGGGACTGGATCAGATGGTCCAGCGATTTCCGAATATCCCCCCAGAGTCTCGGTCTGGCTTGCTGCGAGTTCTGTTCATCGCCAGGCATCCCGAATGGATCCGGCTGGCCGCTGCGGGATTGCTGGATGCAGACAGTGACTATAGTGAACTGTGCCAGAACCTCCTGGTCGAGCAGGGCGATGCGAAGTCCGTCGCCGCATTGGTGGAGGCGATTCGCACATGTTCCCGCCTCAAAGCCAATGCGCTCCAACCCCATGCCAATGCGATCCGTGGTGAACAGTTGGCCCGCCGCCTGGGAATCGTGGGCAGTCCGGCGGCCTGGCAAGCCCTCGAAAAGCTGCTGGCGGACGACAACCCCACCCAGAAGAAGCTCGCCACCACCGGTTTGGCCTACCGGCAGTACAAATCTCCCGTCGATCCCTGGCTGCAAGCGGCGAACCAACTGACTCATCAGAACGACTTCGAGGGGGCGATCCAGCTGCTGAACATCGCACTAGAAATCGATCCTGAGTCGGGCCGGGTCCACAACGCCATCGGGTACGCTCAACTGCGGATGTCGAAGGGAGCCGAGGCCAAGGCCAATTTTGAAAAGGCGCAGAAGCTCACACCCGAGGATCACAACCCACTGACCGGGATCGCCATCTGTCTCGCTCTGGAAGGACGCTGCGACGAGGCGATTGCGCTGGTCGACACGGTGCCGGTGTTCTTCAAACACGGCGAGCAGCAAATCTATCTCTACAACGTCGCCTGCGTCTATGGGCGGATCATCGAGCACGTCCTGAAGACACCGGACTCTCCGGACAGGGACAAAAAGCTGGGTGACTACCAGAAGAAGGCCATCCTCTTTTTGCAGGCGTCGGTACAAAAGGGGTTCGACGATCTGGATCTCCTGACGAGCGATGCGGACTTGGCCTACCTCCGCGAGATGCCCGAGTTCAAGAGGCTGCCCAAGCTGATTGAGGAGCGGCAACAGTAGTCGCCGCCTGTTGACTCGCCACCCCGCCGTGATGTCCCCCATGCACTTGCCCTACACAATCCGCAACCGCGATGGAGGCACGCAGGCCACGATTGTGCCGTCGCTGGGCTTCACGTGTCTCGACTGGAGCGTCGACCGACAGGGCCAGTCGCTGAGTATTCTCGACTCGGAGCCGGGGTTTCTCTCCGGCCACTGTCGCCCGGGTCGCAGCGGGATTCCGATCCTGTTCCCGTTTCCGAACCGGATTCGTGACGGGCGGTTCACGCATCGCGGGAAGACGTATGAGGTGCCCCCGCCCGCGTGGTTCCCGCAGACCATTCACGGGTTCTGCGTCGATCGGGCGTGGCAGGTGATCGACTCTACGCCGCAGAGTTTGACTGGGGAATTCCTGCTGAGCCGAGATGCCCCCGAGCGGCGAAAGCAGTGGCCTGCCGATGCCCGGTTGGTGGTGACGTACTCGGTCGAGTCCGCTCGGCTGCGGGCCGACATCACCGTGGAGAACCCCGACTCGGTGCCACTGCCGTGGGGGTTCGGGACGCATCCGTACTTCAAACTGCCGCTGGGAGCGGGACATCCGCCGGAGAGTTGCGTCATCCGTGCGGCAGCCTCGCAACAGTGGGCACTCGACCAGTGCTTCCCCACCGGTGAGCAAGTGTCGGTCCCCGCCGAGAAGGATCTGCGCTCTGGCTGGCGGTATGGAACCGGCCCCCTGGATGATGTCTACACGGACCTTTCACCCGAAGAGGGAGCGATCCTCCAGACGATCGACGATCCTGTGTCTCAGCTGCGCATGACGCAGCGGAGCAGCCCCGAGTTCCGCGAACTCGTGGTGTTCACGCCGAAGGACCGCCCGGTGATCTGCCTGGAGCCGTATACCTGCACGACGGATGCGGCGAACTTGCAGTCGCAGGGGCTCGACGCGGGATGGAGGGAACTGGCTCCGGGTGAGAAGCAGTCGCTGTGGTTTGAACTGGAGGTCTCTTCGTGGGAGTTCAGCCTTTAGGCTGCTCTTCGCGTCAAGACAGCCTAAAGGCTGAACTCCAACGACGGACACTCACTCGTTCATCTGCCCCTTGATGATCCGCTGGGTCTCCACCCACTTCGTATCGAGCAACTTGACGTACTCCTCCGCCGTCAGCAGCTTGGCGCTGGTGTCGAAGTTGTAGAGCCAGCCGGTGCCGTACCCGTCGGTGTTGATCGCCGACGGGTCGTTGAGCACGACCGGATTGAAGTCGAGGATCTTTCCCTCGGACGGAGGAAAGAGAGACGAGACCGCCTTCGAGCTTTCGATCTGGCCGATCTCCTGTTTCTTGCGGATCACGGTGTACGGATCGATCGACCAGTCGAGGAAGTACACGTCCTGCAACATCCGCACCGAGTAGGCCGTAAACCCCACCCGAAACCCGCCCGCCGAGGTCTGGAGCCACAAATGGTTCTCCGAGTACCAGCGGTCCGTGGGAATGCGGGCCTCGTACTTGCCCATCATGAAAATCAGCGGTTCAGACATCGGCACACTCTGGAGGGCGCTGCATCATTCAGCCAGCGGACAACGGGATCGCGGATATCGCGAGCGTCCCGAATCGTACGCCACCCGGGCCGGTCCGTCGATGAACCAATGAAAAACCGCAGGATGACTTGTCCGACGCCCCGAAGGGGCAGCCAAATACCAGCCCAGGGCAGAGCGAACCGGCGACAGCCGTGCAGCGCCGCCCTGGGCCCGCGTGTGGCATCGGTGGGCCAAGCCCTGAAAGGGCGAAACAATCCCTCGCCAGAGATGTTTCGCCCCTTCAGGGCTGAATGCCTCTTCTTCACATTCTGTCCTGGGGCGTCGCTGCGCTGTGCCCCAGGCTGATCTGTGGCTGCCCCTTCGGGGCGAAGAGGAGTACATAGAGACCACCGGGCGGGACTATTTTCGGAAGCCTTTCCCAACGTGAATCACCCCGTCAGCCCGATCCGGCAGAACTTCTTCTTCCCGACCCACACCAAGAGCCCCTCCGTCACGTCGATCAGTTGATCGTGTTTCTCGATCTTGATGCGGGCTTCGGTGAGGGCCGCGGAGCCTTGGTCGATCTGTCGGCGGGCATCGTTCGAGGAGGGGCACAAGCCGAGTTGCTTGAGCAGAATTGACGCAGGCAGTTTCCCATTCGTCAGCAAGGCGGCTGAGACCTGCATCACCGGAATGTCCGATGGTAAGGCCCCTTCGCTGATCTCCCGCTGCCAGCGATCGGCGGCTTCTGTCGCAGCTTCCGCCGTGTGGTACTCGCCGATGATCGCCTTGGCGAGGGCGACCTTGGCGGCCTTGGGATGTCCGGCCAGGAGTTGTTCCACTTCAGCGAGCGGGAGACTCGTGAGCAACTCGAAATACATCTTCAGGCAGGCATCCGGCACCTGCATGAACTTCTTCATCATGTCGTACGGCGATTCGGAGATGCCGATGTAGTTGCCCAGACTCTTCCCCATTCGCCGCACGCCGTCCAGCCCGACCAAGATCGGCGACATCACGCCGATCTGCTGCGACAGACCCTGGTCCCGTTGCAGGTCGCGGGCCAGCATGAAGCTGTAGAGTTGCTCGGTCCCGCCGAGTTCGATGTCCGACCGGATCTTGACCGAGTCCCACGCCTGCATGATCGGGTACAGGCACTCGTGCAGGTAGATCGGCGTCTCGGCGGCGAAGCGTTTCGAGAAGTCATCGCGGGTCAGCATCTGGGCGACCGTGACCTTGCTGGTGAGTTCGAGAATCTCGGCGAACGACATCGGGCCGAACCAGTCGCCGTTGCGGTGGACCTCGGCGTGGGTGAGGTCGATCACCTTGCCGACCTGCTCCAGGTAGGTTATTGAGTTCGCCTCGACCCTCTCCGCCGTCAACCGCGCCCGTGTCTGATCTCGACCGCTCGGATCGCCGACCAAGGCGGTGTAGTTCCCGATGATGATGACCGCTTGATGGCCGAGCTCCTGAAACTGCCGCAGCTTCCGCATCGGGACCGTATGCCCCAGATGCAGATCGATCCCGGTCGGGTCGATCCCGTACTTGATCCGCAGCGGCGTACCCGTGTCGCGGCTCTTCTGAAGCATCGCGGCCAGTTCGGCCTCGGGAACAATCTTCTCGACCCCCCGACGGATGAGGGCGAGCTGGTCGGCAACGGGTGGGAACTGCATGGGGGAGATCAGCGTCAGAGGGAGTGGTCAGTGTCGCAGGAATCTTATCGCCACTGGCCTCTGGGGTTGCAACCCATGGGGATGCTGATCGTCGGATGTCCGTTATGGATCAATCTGGAAGAATCCCTGCCCAAAGCCGCCTTGCCCTCCTTGCTGACGGGCTCGACCTTCTCCGCCCGTGCCTCCGCCTGGGGCGGGTTCTCCGGCGTCACCAAATACGATCTTGTGAATCAACTCCGCGATCTTGAGATGCGTCTCCCGTGACTGTCGGATCACGAGAACAGAATGTGAAGTGCTGACGACTTGTGTCGGTGTTGTCGGAGTGGCGACTTTGCCTGGTGTCACCAAAGAAATGACATCCATCGCGGGTTTGGAGATCACCGCCAGCAATGTTCCCGGCTGATCGGGAGCTGCCTCGGTCTTCCAACTCCCCGGTTCGACAAGCAGAGGCAACGTCTTGGCGAGGTCGTTGGCGGTCTCGGTCGACATGCGGTAATAGTGCGTGACCAGTTCCTGGGGATCGGGAACATTCGGCTTGCGAGGTTTCGAGGCCCGCAGCGCCGTCCGGTAGTTCTCCAGCAACTCCAGCGCCGCATTCAACTGATCCTCCGTTTGACGGATGACCATCGTCCCCGGGACCGGAAAATCCAGGGTGCCAGTCCCCGGCTCATCGGCATCCCACGGACCGGCGGTCTGGCTGAGAATGGCTTCTTCGAGGGCCATTGATTCGTCATTGTTCTGGCACAGGTCACGGACATCAAACACAGCGGTGTGGTACAGTTCTCTGGCAGACTCCTTAGACGCGATCCACAGAATCCCATCACGAACCACCGGAGCAAGTTCGGTGCCCGTGGCGAGCTGCTGGATCAGCGAGCTGAGTTTCTGCTCATTCGCCAAGAGTGTAATGGGGCGATCGGTCAACCCGGCCACAAGGAGTGATCGGTCCAATCGAATGTCGGCCTGGGTCAAGGCCGCGAATTGAGCCACGACCTCTTCCAGGGAGGTCTCCTCGAAGTTGACACTGATCCGCTGATCCAGCTTTTCCCGCAGGACGGCATTTTGCGGGCAGTCCAGGAGGCGTGTTCGGCGACCGTGTTTGAGGAGGGCCGTGAGCAGACTGGAAACCTCCCGCTGCGTGGCATCGGTCTGGCGGACGAACAGCACATCACCCAGCAACACCAGCGTTCCCGTCCCCGGTTCATCGGCATCCCAGGGACCTCGCGTGGACTGCTCAATGGTGTTCAGGATCAACTCTTCTTGGAAGCCGGCATCCAGCAGATCGCCGATGTTGTACTGCATTGTCACATAGTGCTCTTGCGCCTTTTGAACCGTGGTCAGGTGCAAGTTCTCATCGGCGACATACCACGCCAACCCGTATCCACTCAGACGATCCAGCATGAGATATAACGGTTCATTATTCAGGCGATCATTCACGGGTTGACTGATCGGAATCCTCTCGTCCGCCAAGGCTTGAGTATCGACAATGACAGTCAGCTTCTGCTCCTGCTGAAGCCACTTCACCAGATCGCGAAGTGATGTCTTCTTGAATTCATGAGTCACTCGCTGGGCGAGAGCGGGCGGCATCAGCGTCACCGGATCAATCGCCCGCGGCTCATCCGGGATCTCGATCTTCCGGCTCGGTGCCACCACCTCGGCGGGCTTCTCCGCCGGTGCGACGGGGGCTTGAGCCATCAATCCCGTGGTCAACACAGCTGACAACACTCCGGTCACAATTCCCAAACAGTACCGCATCTCGCCCCCAGCCAGTGATTGAAGTTTCGCGAGGATGAGTCCCCCTTCGAATCGTCATCATCCCCGATTCTCCATTCTCGAAGTGAACCGATCCAAACGCAAGCAGTATTGAAGTACCAGGCTGATTTGGCTCGTATTTTGGAAGAACTGAGCCTGAAGGGGACATTCAAGCTGTGGACACGCTTCTGATGTCTGTGGGGCCGCTGTGGAGGGAGTGTGTGCGTCCCGTTCGTCGGTAGCGGTTTCGCCTACCAAACACGCAGGAATCCAACCACGAAAGGCACGGAATACACGAAAAAGCAGGGTGTCGTGGTGGAGAACAGCTTTGGGAGTGGGGTGTCGCACCCGTTCCATGAGGCTTCGGATGCCTTTCCTTGGTCATCT
>JAYWFM010000242.1:0-10464 GCA_043778825.1 Planctomycetota bacterium
CTGATGAACGGAGCGACGGGGGTCAGTCCGCTGAGGATTGAGTCTCCCGAGCGGGGCTGAGGACTGGAACCCTGCGTACAATGGCGACCGCACTCCTTCCGAAGTCTCCGAAGACTTCGGAAGTCTGTTCACACCGGTGAGTGCCGAGAGCATTCACCCGCGTTCTGGCGAACGCAGTTACGGGGCTACCGCACCCCAATCAACTCCAGAATCACCGGATCGACCAGACTCGACGCCACATGCTTCGCCACGCTGAAATCGTGGTGCGAGCTATGCTCGTGAGGCACCGAGATGATGTGCGCCCCAGCGGCGGCGGCGGCTTTCGTCCCATTGTGACTGTCTTCCAGCACGAGCATCTCGTGCGGCTGGACCCCCATGCGTTGGGCGGCCTTAAGGTAGATCTCCGGATTCGGCTTGCCGTGCGTGACATCTTCGGCGGTGAGCCGCACAGGGAACCGGTGCAGCAGGTCAAAGTGTCCCAGCATCCGCTGCATGTACTCCCGATCGGAGGAGGTGGCGACCCCTTTCGGCAGCTGGCTCGCTTCAATATGGTCGAGCAACTCCAACAGCCCCGGCATGGTCCGCAGATGCGTCACCAGATACCCGTCGAAGATGCTCCCCGATTCGACTTGCAGATCATCGACCGTGTCGGTCAGCTCCATCATCTCGATCATCGCACCGAACGCTTCGCGCGCCCGCCGACCCATCATCTGGTTGAAGAGAGCCTGCGTCGCCACCTTGCCGCGCCGCCGCAACAACTCGTGACCCGTCATGTGAAACACCTCTTCGGTGTTCACCATCAGACCATCCAGATCAAACACCACAGCACGAATGAGAGACGCCACAGCCATCACAATCCCGAAAACATCGAACGCATCATGCACCTCTCGCACACACGAGCGGAGCTGTGCCCATCGAGTGAATCATCGGGGACACACGACTGTGAAGCAACACCGTTGGGGCGGGGTCGAGCTGGGCGGGTATATTCCCCTCTGGAGATCATCGCAGGCGATGACGTAGCTGCGTTCGCCAGAACGCGGGATGCCGGAACCCGCGTCCGAATACGGGAACAGACTTCCGAAGTCTCAGAAGACTTCGGAAGTCTGTTGGCACCCGCGAACATCGTCACTGTCAAGCCCGCGTTCTGGCGAACGCAGCTACGAACGCAGCTACGACAGTACCCAAGACTGACATTTTGCAATGCGTTCGCCCCCTCCGCTGTTCCCGCTGGCGAGAAACCGAACCGACGAAACTCAGCCCTTCGCCCCCTCCTCCCGTCTCCGGGAACCCTCAGTTGCGGGCAGTGGGTCTGTGCGTATAATCCAAAGTTGGTTCTTGTGTTGCGACGTTTCCGGCGGGTTCCCTGGGGCTCGGCGGTTTGTGAATTGAGGCTCGGATGAAGCCGTTCTTCGAGTGGTTCCGCAATGTCTATCTCGCTGTCACCACGGTGGCAGAGGGGATGTGGATCACATTGCGGACGATGACGAAAACCTATGAACGCAAATCGTTTGCGGAGATCTACGAGTATCCCGAAACGCCCGTCCCGGTGAAGGCCCGCTACCGAGGCTTCCACCGGTTCGACCTCACGGTCTGCATCGGCTGCGAGAAGTGTGCGGTGGCCTGCCCGGTCGACTGCATCTATATCGAGAAGGAAAAGAGCCCCGTCGGCAAGGGGTTCCGCATCAACGGCTTCACGATCGACTACACCAAGTGCATGTTCTGTGCTCTGTGCGTCGAGCCGTGTCCCGTCGACTGCATCTTCATGGGGTCGAACTTCGACCTCAGCTGCTACAGCCGCGACGGTTGCATCGTCGACTACGCCAAGCTGCCGCTGGAGATCGCCTGGGGCCAGACCACGCTGAATCCGACTGCGGTTTCGGAATCGAAGGTGCTGTACCAGCCGGTGTGGGTCAAGGGCGAGCCGACGCCGTATGACTTTGAGGCTGCCGAACACTGATGACTTCCCGTGACGACCACAAACTTCCGAAGTCTTCGGAGACTTCGGAAGTTTCGCACGAGCCAGTTCGGACACGGATGTCCCGTACAGAGGCCGACCAATGACCCCTGAACACAAACCACTGATCAGGAAATTCACCCGAGCCGAGGCTCACAAGGCCTTGCCGCTGGTGACGAGCATCGTCCGCGACATTGTGGAGCTTCAGACCGACCTGGATGGGCGGCGCGAGCGACTCGGCGAGTTGCGGGTCATCCGCAAGGGGCCACGTCAGCGATCCGAGAGCGACCCGTACGAGGAAGAGTTTCGTCAGATGGAGGACGACCTCCTCACCGACGACGGACGGCTTCGCGGGTACTTCGAGGAACTGACGAAGCTCGGGATCGAGTTGCGGGATCCGAAGTCCGGGGCCGTCGAGTTCCCGACCGTGGGCCTGGGCAAGCTGACGTGGCGGCTGGGCGATGCGGACGTGCAAGAGGTCTACACGACGGGGGCGTAAGGTCAGTGTCGTCTTTCGCTCCGCGAAAGAACGTCCTTTCGCGGAGCGAAAGGCGACACTCCGACGACTCACATCTCTGGCTGACAACTGAACACTGACCACTGAGAACTCAGAACATGGCCGATCTGAACCTGCATCTCCTGCTCGCCGTCGTGGCCGGAATCGGCTTCATTCTGGTGCCGCTGTTGGCCGGGAGGCTGGTTCGCCCGAACCTGCCCAACGAAGAGAAAGATGCCCCGTATGAGTGCGGTGAGCCGGCCATCGGCTCGGCGTACGTCCAGTTCGACCTGCGGTTCTACGTGGTCGCGCTATTGTTCATCATCTTCGACGTCGAAGTCGCCTTCTTCTTCCCGTGGGGCACGATCTTCGGCGGAGCGACGCAACTCGCCGACCCCGCCCTCAGCGAGGCCACCCGCCTGGCGATCAGCGATCGGTTGCTCGATGTACCGGCCGGGACGACCACGGTTGAGACTGCCTTGTCGGCTGCCGATGCCTTAACGCTGAGTTGGCTGGGGGTGGTCGACATCGCCGTCTTCTTCGCCGTGCTGCTCGTCGGCTTCGCCTACGTCTGGAAACGCGGCGACCTCGACTGGGTGCGGGCGATGGTGGCCCAGTCCAAAGAAACAGCCTTGAAGAAACGCGAACGCCCCATCGTCGCCCCCCTCGAACCGCAACTGGCAAACCGTTGAGCGTTGAGAGTTGAGGGTTGAGCGAAAGAGTTCTCATCCCTCCCTCTCCAGTCGCTCAACCCTTCGCAGAGAGACTTCCGAAGTCTCCGAAGACTTCGGAAGTCTGGTCTCCCTCCGGTCGCTCAACCCTCAACCCTCAACGCCCCCCCCCTCCCCCATGACCATCCAACAAATCCACCAGCGCCTGGTCGACCAATTCGGCACCGCCCAGATCACCGGCCTCAACGAGAAGGCGACCGACCCCTGGATCGAGGTCGCCCCCGCCGCCATCGCCAAGGTGGCCGAGTTTCTCAAATCCGACCCCGACCTGGCCTTCGACTCGCTCAACAACCTAAGCGCCACCGACTTCCTCGAAACGGATGTCAAGCTGGCCGCCAAGTTCCCGTACCCGCCGCACCTCGAAGTCATCTACCACCTCTACAGCTTCACCCGCAAGCACCGCACCGTCATCAAGACGCTGCTCCCCGCCCGCTGGAAAGACAACCAGCCCGGCCAACTCCCCGAAGTCCCGACCGTCTCGCACATCTGGGCCATCGCCGACTGGCACGAACGCGAAGCCTACGACCTGATGGGCATCCACTTCGTGGGCCACCCGAACCTCTTGCGCATCCTCTGCCCCGACGACTGGGAAGGCTACCCGCTCCGCAAGGATTACGAATTCCCGCAAGAGTACCACGGGGTTCGCGGGCAGTAGGGTACAACAAAGACTTTTAACGTTACTGAAGCCTGGGAGACGCGAAGCGACCTCGGGGGAGAGAACCGATGATTGCCACAGCACATGAACAGCTGGAGACTCTGGCGGACTTGCTGGAGCGGTTGGGGAATGTGCCGCTGGAACGGATTCGACTCCACCCGTTTCCCGGGACTGCGACCGTGGACGATGTCTATCGTCTGTGTGATCGCGAGCCGAAGCGACTGTGCGAACTCGTCGATGGGGTGCTGGTGGAGAAGGCCATGGGACACCAGGAATCTCGCCTCGCAGCTTGGCTCATTTTCACGTTGCAGACCTATCTCATGGAACACGATCTCGGGATCTTGTCGGGAGCTGATGGTCCACATCAGATTCTGTTCGATCAGGTTCGCTTCCTTGATGTGGCTTTCATCGCCTACGACCGAATTCCCGAGGGAGCCGACCCAGCCACGCCCGTCCCCCACTGGATTCCGTCGCTGGCCGTCGAAGTTCTGAGTGCAGGCAACACCAAAGCTGAAATGGCTCGCAAGCTGCGAGACTATTTCGAGGCCGGAGTCGAACTGGTCTGGTGCGTCGATCCGTCCGACCGCACCGTCCGCGTCTACCACTCCGTTGAAGCCGTCGTCACGCTGACCGAGACCGACGACCTCAACGGCGAACACCTCCTGCCCGGCTTCCGCCTCTCGATCCGCGACTGGTTCGACCGAGCAAGCCGCATCAAGCCGACCATCTAAACCGTACGCCGGACATCCCTGTCTGTCGGCTCCCATCAAGAGCCGGAAGCGTCAGCGCCCGGAGCCAGCCGCGCGATGAACACCGAGAATCAAAGTCGTCGAGGGCCACTGGCGAGTGCTTTGACCCGCCAGTGCAATTTGCGGTGAACATCCACAAGGCACTGGCGGGCCAAAGCGACCGCCAGTGGCACCCGGCGGATGGGGTTTCGGCTGGCGATTCTGGTGGCGGGGATGATGTTGGCGAGTGGGCGTCGCACGGCCAGTTCGTGGTTTGCAGCAGCGGGGGTGCGGGACGATTGGGATCGCTTCTACGACTGTCTGGGCAGTGTGGGGCGGTGTTTTAAGAAGCTCTCGGCGGTCGTGTTAGGCTGCGTATTAAAGACGGTGTTCACGATAACAGGTGCTGGGACGCAGCGCGTATTACTGGCCATTGATGACACGCCGACTGCGCGTTACTGGCGGCATGTCGAAGGTGCGGGAGTGCATCACGACCCCACTCCCGGACCAGCGGGCAGTGAGTTTCTGTATGGGAACAACTGGGTCACGCTGGCGCTGCTGGCCGCGCATCCGTTGTGGGGAGTCATCGCACTCCCGCTCATGTCGCTATTATATGTGCGCCGGATCAATGTTCCGAAACTGGCCGCCACATACAGCTGGGTATTTCGAACCAAGCATCACTTAGCAGTCGAACTGGTGGAGTGGTTCCTCAAGACGATCGATTCGCTGGAGTTAACGCGGCAAGTGTGGGTCGTGGTCGATGGAGCCTATGCTGCGCGGCCGTTTATAATTCCCTTGTGCCAAAAGGGCGTGACCATCTTCAGCCGACTACGTCGTGATGCCGTGCTGTCTGACTTGCCGCCGAAGCGTCCACCGGGGACGCGAGGTCGACCGGCGATCTACGGCGAGCGGCTCAGCCTGGCCAAGCGGGCCGCTCATCGCGGCGGCTGGGAGAAGCTGACGTATCTCTGTCGCGGCCGCGAAGTGACCCGGCAAGTCAAGTCATTCACGGCGATGTCAAAACTGACGGGCGGACTGATCCGCGTGGTCATCGTTCGCTTTGAAGACGGCCGATGGGCTCCGTACTTCTGCACCGATGCGGCGGTCAGCGTGCGCGAGATCCTCGAAGCCGTCGCGTCGCGCTGGGCTCTGGAAGAACACTTTCACGATATTAAAGAAGTCTGGGGCGCGGGCCAGCAACAGGTCCGCAACCTCTGGTCGAACATCGGCTGCTGGCACCTGAACCAGTGGCTGTTCACGCTCGTCGAAATCTGTTCCTGGGATCGCGAGAAAACCGCCCTGACCAAACCGCCGCGATCGCCCCTGGGACCACGCCGCCCGCCGCCCCTCGCACGCCGACCGCCGACGCTCCATCGCACAGGAAATGCTGCAAAACCAATTTCCCACACCTGCCCCCTCCACCTCCGATTCGATTAAATACCAAGCCCTCGCTCAAGCCCTGTTCAACCTCTGCACATGATCGAACAACTGCGGACCAGTGTTCGCCTAAAGTGCAGTTGAAGAAGAAGCTGATTGATTCCCCGATAGGGGTTGCCGGTGCTCATGGAGGTATGCAATCCATTCGCATTCGGATTGTCGCTCCACGGCTTCCGCCACGGGGGCAGGCCACCATTCTGGAGGGCGTCGATGATCGTGTTGGTGATGCAGCTGCGGATGTCGTTCTGCGTTTGCACTTTTGATCCTGTCGTTCGATGTGAAATCGGAACGAGGATCAAGCGGGTGTCTTACAAATTGATGCAGGGATGGCCGAACCTGACTGCCGAACACCCGCTTGCAAGGCTAAACTCAGAGAACTGACGAGCAACGCATTGAGTGACATCATGGACATCCGCGATGAAAGACTTGGAATACAGATGGACTGGCTGACTTGGTACAACGGCCTCGAAAAACCCTCGTGGACGCCAGCACCGGCGACCATCGGGATGATCTGGCAGATTCTCTACCCGATCATCCTCGTCAGCTTTGGCTTCGTGTTCGTGCAGATGTTCCGAGGCAAGGTCGGTTGGATCATTGCCCTGCCGTTCGCCATCAACATCGTGGCAAATCTGATCTTCACGCCGATTCAATTCGGAATGCGGAACCTACCCTTGGCGGCGGTGGACATTGTGATCATCTGGGTAACGATCATCTGGTTGACCGTGGCGATCTGGCCGCATTACCGCTGGGTGAGTCTGGCCCAGATCCCGTACTTCGTGTGGGTGTCGCTGGCCACTGTGCTGCAACTGAGCATCACGGCGATGAATTGGGGGAAGCCATGATTCGCCTTGGCCTCTGCTGCCTGTTTCGGGATGAGCCGATCAAGTTCGTCACGACGACGGCGACATCCATCGGCAAAATGAAACGGCCTGACGCCTTGGTCAAACTGAGCCGACTCTGCATGGAAAATGCCGACGCTCTGCTTGCCGCCCTTCAGTTTTGTGCCGAAAACGGCATTGGCTGCTTCCGGGTGAACAGTCAGATTCTCCCGATCAAAACGCATCCGACCTGCGGATACGAAGTTGATGAACTGCCCGATGGCGACGAGATTGTTCGCCGCTTCAAGGAGTGCGGGAAGTTTGTCAAGAAGCACACACTGCGAACCTGTTTCCACCCGGATCAATTCGTGGTGCTGAACTCGCAACGGCCCGACGTGGTTGTGAAATCCGTGCAGGAGCTTGAGTATCAAGCGGAAGTGGCCGAGTGGATCGGGGCCGATGTCATCAACATTCATGGGGGTGGGGCCTATGGGGACAAACCGAAGGCACTCGCCGATTTCGCCCGTAACCTCGACCGGCTTTCAGCGAGGGTCAGAAGTCGATTGACCGTCGAAAACGACGACAAGTCCTACACGCCAGCCGACCTGCTACCCCTCTGCAAGGCCACAGGCACCCCGCTGGTCTATGATGTGCATCATCACCGTTGTCATCCCGATGAACTGAGCGTCGAACAGGCCACGAAGATGGCACTGGCGACTTGGAACCGTGAGCCGATGTTCCACATCTCCAGCCCGATTGAAGGCTGGGACGGTCGCAAGCCAGAACGACACCATGATTTCATCGACGTGAACGATTTCCCCGATTGCTGGCATCGGCAAGAGATCACCGTGGAGGTCGAAGCCAAGGCTAAGGAAGTGGCCGTTGTGAGACTGATGACAGCGTTGAGGGGGAAGGCCACACATAGGCATTCCGATTGAGCATTCAAATTCGACCAGAAGCTCCTGCGGATCATCAGTCGATCCGACACGTGAATCGACTGGCCTTCGGCGGATCAGTGGAAGCCACTCTCGTTGATGAACTCCGAGTTAGCGGTCACGTGACAGTTTCTCTTGTCGCCGCTCTATTCCACGGTGATGATCGGACAGGGGATCACGAACGACAGCCGTTTCACCGAACGGGCACTCAGTTCAATTCGTGAGTTCATGGAACAGGATGGGCAGGCAGCCATCTACGACCGTTGCATCGCCTCGGCGACGGCGAACGTCCAATTCGTCAAAGCCTGGAGTCGAGCTGTGACGGGATCGATGAACGAACTGGTTATGTTATCCACGGACGCTCTCACATCAGGAGAAGTCTCGCCGCAGACTGTGGGATTCGAACTCAACAACTTTCTGCTGTCGGCGATTGCCCCAGACAAGTCTGACAAGTACGGTAGGCCGAGAGAGGCGTTTCAGGCGATGGTGAGTGGTGAAGTCATGTGATCGAAGAGCCATCGTTACGGGGCTTCACCAGTCAGACCTCTTCGTTTTGAGCGTCTTCAGTTGGCCAGAAATAATCCCCAGCAACTTTTCGGCAGCGACCTTGAACTCGGCATCGCCCTTCACCCGTCCCTCCGGCTCGAACAGCACGAACTGAATCGCCGTCATGGCCACCAGGCGTTGCATTGATTCAAGGTCAGCGTACTGCCAATTCTTGGACCCGAATGGCGAGGGATGCTTGTCTCGCAACAAGGCGTCAATGTCCGCCTGCAAATCCATGATCTCCCTCAGCTTCTTGCTGACAAGCCCTCCAGTCTTCTTTGCGTCTTCCCACACGTCGTCAGGCACACTCATCTGAAAAGTCCTCTGTGGATTGTCTGGCCGTTCCAGCTCTACGAGACACTCATGACAAGAACCAGCTTCCCTCATGAGATCGTCTGTGGTGATCGCCAAGTCTGTCCACCGCCTTCGATCACAACCAGCATAACCTCGGATCTCGGTTTCTCGAAATCATGACTGCACCTTCAGCAGTGTCAGCAGCATCACCACCGGCGATTCCGCCTTGATGCTGTGAGGCGTCTTGGCTGCCATCTGAATCCATGTGCCCGGCTTCCCAGCCACTGATTCATTGTCGACCGTTATCTCCGCTTCGCCCTTTATGATCTGGATGATGGCCGGGAATGGAGCGACGTGTTCCGTCAGCCCATGACCAGCTGCGAAGGCGAATAGGACCACCTTCGTGTGGGCATCATCGAGCAGGATGACACTCTGCTTGCCGGAATCAGGGGGCTGGAGTTCATCGGCCAGTTGGCGGATCTGGTATTGGGTCTGAGTCATGGTCGACAGTCCTTCAAACAATCGTTCACGAACCAAAGATCACTCGTGGTCCTGCTCGGGTTCCGCCCAGACTCGGGCATCCCCGTTCTCATTCATCTCGACATGAATCGTATTGGCCCGGCAGCAGACAGGGCAGTCCTCGACATACGTTTGATGGCAGCCCTCGGCGAGATCGATTGGGATGACGATCTCTTCTCCACAAGCATCGCAGATGTAACTGGCATCTTCGGAGGTGGTTGATTGACCCTGCGAGCCTTCTTCCAGCCACGGGAGTTGTTCGTGGGATGCCAGCAGTTCGCACGCCCACAGCATCACCGACAGCGAGGATTCATCCGCCAGCCGATGAGCGCTTCCGATGTCCATCAGTGTCTCTGGGGGCAGGTTGCTGCGAGCGACCAGTTCTTCGGATTCCTCAAACGGGATCACGTCATCCTTGCGGGAATGCAGGATCACCGACTGGGGTTTCAGCTTTGTCACTGTACCCCAGCGTTTCCATGCCGGGCACAGCAGCACCAACGGCGTATCCTTGGAGTTGATGTTCAGAGCCACTGCCCCGCCCCTTGATGATCCAACAACGACATCGGGCTGATGCTGATCGAATGCCGCCTGAGCGGTCGCCACAGCTGCGACGAAATCGTCGTCATCAAGAGCCGGGTTGATGACCTCGTGCCCGTGATCTTTGAGGTACTTCGGTTTCACACCACCGGGTACGGAATGCCAGCCGTGGAGGAAGAGGATCTTCATGGCGAATTATTCTGAGTGAGAAGACCATCCAGTGCAATCTCCAACATATCCATTCTTGCCAAACCTGACCGCAGCGATTCTGGAATTCCAAACTCGCCCCCAATACGCCCCGGCGAGTTGGCCGCAGATGGCACCTGTGGTGTCGGCGTCGTCGCCCAGATTGACGGCTTTCAACACAGCGTCCTCAAATGACTCAGTATTGTGAAAGGCCCACAACGACGCCTCCAGACTCTTAACCACCGAACCTGATCCTTGGATCGCCGGTGGTTGCTGCTGGCGAAAACTTCCCAGAGCAATCTCTTGAATCAAGGGATGCAGCGGCTTGATGTCGTTGACGTGGTGTAGCGGCTTCCAGTCTGGGGAGAGAACTGCATCACGATCTTCGCCGTGAATCAAAGCGGCAAGAATTGTGACACTCCGCGCTGAAGCCGACAAAGTCGCCGGACTCTCCGAGTCCGGTGGTTCAGCGTCTGCCTAGCAGGGCACGCACTCACACAGACAGCGAGTGTCCCGATCACCGAGTTTTGCCAACGCACACGCGGCGGGGACATCGCCCACACCGGATTCGGAGAATCCGGCGACTTTGGGCCACCCGTGGGCTCCCGACTTCGATAACCCTGTCGGC
>JAYWFM010000243.1:0-10450 GCA_043778825.1 Planctomycetota bacterium
GGCTGGAATCCCTTCGGGATACGGGAGCCTGCGGGGAACGTGAACCGGTGGTGTCGCTGCGCTCGACCACCGGCTATGGGCTGCGACCCCTGCGGGGTGCAAGAGTGGCCCGAATCCCAGGGGATTCTGCGTACAATGGCGACCACACTCCTTCGGAAGTGTGTGTCCCGTTCGTCGGTAGCGGTTTCGCCCACTAAACACGCAGGAATCCAACCACGAAAGGCACGAAAGTGTGTACATCAGAAAAGTCGGCAGAGATTCACCACGGAGACGCGGAGGCACGGAGTAATGCAGCACTCGGATGAATTTCCGACCGCTGCCTACTTTGGGGATGCACACACGACCAGACACCTCTCCCGCGAGCAGACTGGTTCCCGTGGAAACCTGCCGATATACTCGGCTCGCCTGCTGACATGGGAACGGGAGATGGCGACTGGGGCTGCTTGAGGCTACGGAAGTCAGGATTTCCGCGAACGATTCGCGGTGGGCCCGTGCTGCAGGCCCGGAGAGACTTTTCCCCACTCGCCCGTCACTGATGGGTCGGGTAGTTCCTGGATGGCCCCCACTCGGATGATCCGAGTCGGCCAGCGGTGTTGTGAATCCCTCGTGACGAACAGTTCCCTCCCCTCCCGTCAGCATGTCCTCTCCAGTCAGCGTACGAATACGCTGCTCGGGATTCAGATATTGGGCACCGGAACATACGTCCCCGATAACGTCGTCACGAATGCCGAACTCAACCACCGGTTCGGATTTGACGCCGACTGGATTCGGGAACGTACCGGGATTCTGGAGCGGCGGCATGCTCCGGCCAATGTTTCGACACTGGAGATGAGTGTCGCCGCTGCCGAGAAGGCGATCCGCGCGGCGGGGGTCGATCCGAAGGACATCGATCTGCTGGTGGTCGGGACGTTCACCCCGGACTATCAGTGTCCGTCGACGGCCTGTTTGTTGCAGCACCGGTTGGGTTTGGACTGTGCGGCGTTTGATGTCGCGGCGGCCTGTGCCGGGTTTATGTATGCGATGGTCACGGCCGCTCAATACGTGGCGACCGGAAACTCGAAACTGGCGCTGGTGATCGGCGTCGACTGCATGAGCCGCATCATCAACCCCAAGGACCAGCGGACCTATCCACTGTTTGGGGATGGGGCCGGAGCAGTGCTGATTGCCAAGGGAGAAGCCTCGCAGGGGCTGGTCTGTTATCAGATGGGTGCCGATGGCAGCGGAGGCGATCTGCTTGACCGACCCGCCGGAGGTTCGCGCTGTCCGATCACCGCTGAGGCACTGCTGGCGGGGGATCAGTACCTGCGGATGGATGGCCGCAAAGTGTTCACCTGGGCGGTGCGTCTGGTCCAGGAAACGATTGAACTGGTGCTGGAGAAGTCGGGATACCGGGTCGAGGATGTCTCGCTGTTTCTATTGCATCAGGCAAACATCCGGATCATCAACGCGGCGATGCAGAACCTGAAAATTGCCGAGGACAAGGTCTTCTGCAATGTCCATAAGTATGGCAATACGAGCGGGGCATCGGTGCCGCTGGTTTTGGATGAGGCCCTGCGCGCTGGAAAGATCCACCGAGGCGACCTGGTGCTGATGTGCGGGTTCGGAGCCGGGTTGAGCTGGGGCACGGGGCTGTTTCGCTGGTAGTCAAGCTGTCAGCGATCAGCTTTCAGCCAGAGAGCAGAGTCGGCCAGCCGGACACGACGGGCTGGCTCGAACGTGATCTTGAGTACACTATCCCACGGCCCCACTCTGGCTGAAAGCTGACGGCTGAAAGCTGACCGCTAACTACCCCATCGGCGGTTTCTGCCCGAAATGGGAGTTCCGGGGGGTTCGGGAGGGGCACGCGGGGAAACACCTATTGACCGGTCCCGCAATATGAATACAATCGGCACAACTGGGAGAATCGGCAAGATCGATACTTGAGGGATGCCTGCTCGTCTGAGTGACGTTCAGAACCCCCAAGTCCTCATCGGTTCTTACGGACCCTGTCCCAATCAACTTCCGTTCACGGATCGATGGAAGTTCGGGTGACTCTGCACATCGCAACACTGCGTTCATGGTCCGCCGCAGACTTCCACGTTGCGGACTCACTCCAAGGGATGGAAAGAGTGCCATGAAGACAGTCTTCACCACCGGCGAAGCCGCCAAAATCTGCAAGGTCAGCCAGCAGACCATCATCCGCTGTTTCGACTCTGGACAGCTCAAGGGATTCCGCGTTCCGGGCTCGCGGTTCCGCCGCATCCCGCGCGATATCCTGCACAAGTTCATGAAGGATAACGGCATTCCAACCGATGCGCTGGAAAGCGGTCGGCGGAAGGCGCTCGTTGTGGATGACGATGTCGAACTCGTCGAACTGATCCGGGACATCCTCGAAGCCGATGGCCGGTTCGAGGTCCGCGTGGCCAACAACGGCTTCGACGCCGGGATGATGGTCCGGGAATACAAGCCGGACATCCTCGTCCTCGACATCATGCTGCCGGACATCAACGGCAAGGAAGTCTGCCAACGGGTGCGGAACGACTCGACGCTGGATGATGTCAAAATCATCTGCATCAGCGGGCTCGTGGAGCTGGACAAGATCCAGGATCTCCGCGACTCGGGAGCCAACGACTTCCTGCAGAAGCCGTTCGAGGTCGAAGCCTTGCTGGGCCGGATGTGCGAACTGCTCGACATGGACAAGACCCCCAGCCGGTCCATGCGGTAATGGCGTCGCCACGTTCGCCAGAACGTGGGCGGCCTGAACTCGCGCTCGCACAAGAGGGGAAGACTTCCGAAGTCTCGGAAGACTTCGGAAGTCTTGCGGCTGAAATTACCGTTCGGAACCTCCGCGTGCGTCCCACACTCCCCTTCGCTGGAACATCCGTCCCAGCCGAGGGGGTTTTGCATTTCGTGGCTGCGATGCTCCAGTCCCAGACGTTGGAGGACGGGTTGCGGGTCGTGCTCGATGCCCTGATCGGGGACAACGCGATTCAGGCGGGTCTGTGGGTCTGGCCCGAGCCAGCGATGGTCGCGATCGGCCTCATCGGGACGGCCCGGTTGTATGAGGTGCGGTCCCACGAACTGGCCAGCGTGCCGCCGTCGCAGGAGATTCTGGTCGAGTGGACTCAGCGAGCGCGACCCGTAGAATGGACCCCCAGGTCCGTTCGCCCTGAGACGAACGGACCTGGGGGTCCGTTCTACATAACATCGCCCCTCGGAACCGTGGGAGCGATCTGCCTCCCGTCCACAACTCCTCCCTTATCCACCGATGAACAGCACTGGTACGGCACCTGGCTGGAGTGGCTCGCCACGCGCGAACAGACACTCCGGGACGCCAAACTCCAATCCCTCGCCGAGTTCGCAGCTGGGGCCGGCCACGAGATCAACAACCCGCTCGGCACGATCCTCGGAAGATCCCAGTTGCTGCTCAGGCAGGAGACCGACCCGGAGCGCCGCCGCTGGCTGGCGGCCATCGGGGGCCAGGCCTTGCGCATTCGCGACATGATCTCGGACACGATGGTCTTCGCCCGCCCCCCCGCTTCGAAACCCCGCACGGTCGAGATCGAGCCTCTCATTCACTCCGTTACCGACCGCTTCGCCGAGGAGTTGCTCAGTTCCGGCATCCAACTGCGGCTGAACATGGGGGAGAGTCGGGGGTCGGGAGTCGGGGGTCGAGAGCCAGGGGAGAGCGATCAGCGTTCAGCATTCAGCGTTCAGTCAGCCCCTCCCCCTTCCACTCCCCCCTCCCACCCTCAACCCTCAACTCTCAACCCTCAACGATCCCCACTCCTCGACCCCGAACAATTCCAAGTCGTCCTCATCGAGCTGCTGCGGAACGCCATTCGCGCCGTCGGGAAGGGCGGACGGATCGGCCTGCGCGTGCGGAACCGCACGTGGCAGGGCCGGGACTGGCTGGAGTTCGACCTGTTCAACAACGGCCCGGAGTTGACGCCCGCTGAACGCGAACACGTCTTCGACCCGTTCTTCTCGGGTCGCGATGCGGGCCGGGGACTGGGGTTCGGCCTGACGAAATGCTGGAGCATCGTGACCAGTCACGGGGGCCGGATCGGCGTCCATTCGACACCGGAGCAGACCGTCTTCCGCACCCTCTGGCCGCTCAGTCCCGCAGCTTCCCCGTAGCTGCGTTCGCCAGAACGCGGGAAGCCCGCCACTCATCGGCGGAAGCCCCCCATCGATCGGAGAACCCCGATTTGACGGCCTGGCTCATGAAGTTTTGAAGAATGCGTCGCGAACGAAAATCCACAAATTGACTTCGAAATTCTGCACCGATATCGTTCATCACAGATATCATTCTCCGCCTCTTCATCATTCAGAGGCGGCCAGTGGCGGTCGCATTCCAGGAAGACATCCCATGTTGGGCCAGTTGGTCCCGGTCGGCGGAGGGGATCCCATCCCCCTCCTCAAGACTCCGTTGCTCATCGGGCGTCGCAGCCGCTGCGACATCGTTCTTGATTTCCCCAACGTTTCCTCGCAGCACTGTGAGTTGGCGTTCATCAACGGGTTCTGGCAGATTCGGGACTTGGGGAGCAGTAACGGGATCAAGGTCAACGGCGAGCGGCTGGATGTGAAGTTCCTCCAACCCGGCGATCAGGTGACCATCGCCAAGCACCAGTTCACGATCCACTTCGCCCCCGGTGCCGAAGCCCCGCCTCAAGAGGAAGAAGACCCGTTCGCGATGAGCCTGCTCGAAAAAGCAGGCTTGGAAAAGCGGCGTGACGATGCCCGGCAACTTCGCAAATCGGCCCCGGCCGTGAAGCCCCCGAAGCCCAAGACCTTTTCTGCCGACGAAGACGAAGCCAACCGCTGGCTCGATGAGGAGTAGCATTGGCCGACGACCAGAACCGCAAGATCCGTGTTCGCTTCCACAAGAACCGGGGGAACCGCACCCGTCAGGCCGACCTCACCCGCCAGTCGCAGGACGATCTGGCCGACCTCCCCAGCGATGAACGTGTCTCCGGCAAGGGGGCACAGACCCGCCACCGCACCGTGGTCGTCAAGTCCGGCGACTCCGAAGACGGAACCCACCGCAATATCGACTTGGTGGACTGCCAGCGCGGCCGCGTCTTGTGGGCGGTCGGGGCCAATCACAGTTGTGTGCAGATCGAGGATGGCCGCACGTTTGACTGCTCGGTCCGCCGGGTGTTGCGCACCATGCAGCGCGAGGCCCGCAACGTCATTGCCGCCGGGGACTGGGTCGTCTTCCGCTCGACGGATGGAGCCACCGGGGTCATCGAGCAGATCGAGCCTCGCACATCGACACTGGCCCGCGGCGTGGGACGCACCTCGCAGATCATTGTTTCCAACGTCGACCAGGCCGCGATTGTCGCCTCCGCCACCGACCCGCCCCTCAAGCCCGCCCTGATCGACCGGTTCCTCGTCAGTTGCGAAGTCGGCGGCGTGAAGGGGATCGTCTGCATCAACAAGGCCGACTCGATCGACCCCGCCCACCTGCAACCGCTGATCGGCCAATACGCTCAACTCGGCTGCGAGGTCGTCCTCACCAGTGCCACACGCGGGGACGGGATCGACCGCCTGCGCCAGTTGATGAACGGCAAGGCCACCGTCCTCACCGGCCAAAGCGGCGTCGGCAAGTCGTCGCTGCTCAACGTCGTCCAACCGGGACTCGGTCTCCGCACGGCGACCGTCAGCGAAGACACCGGCAAGGGACGCCACACGACCCGCGTGGCCGAACTCGTCCCACTGACCAGCGGCGGCTGGGTCGTCGACACCCCCGGCATCCGCCAGTTCCAGCTGTGGGCGGTGGAGTCGATCGATGTGGAAGCCTACTTCATCGAGTTCCGCCCGTTCGTGGCGTACTGCAAGTTCGCCGACTGCACGCACACCCACGAGAAAGGCTGCGCGGTCCTCTCAGCCGTGTCGCAGGGCCTAATCTCGGCCCTGCGATACGAGAGCTATACCCGCATCCTGAGCGGCGAGGCGGAGCGGCTGGATGAGGAGTAGTAAAGTAACCCGAAGCGTAAGCGAGGGCCGAGCGCCAGCGAGGGGGGCCTACCAAGAGACATCCATCCCGGCCTCATGCGGACCTCAATCCCGCAGTACGCCGAGAGACGTAGCCCTCGCTCACGCTTCGGGTTACTGATAATCTCGCCCCTTTCGGTCTTGGGCGTCTACGACATATTCCACAGCCGTCTCCAGGCTCACATCCCCGAACAGAAACCGGATGCTGCCTCGCTCGGCCCACCAGTTTTCTCGATCTGGATCGAACTGCTCTTTCAAACACCGCGTGGCCCATGCCTTCAGATCGCGTCTGATCTTCTTCGGAGCCGTGTTGTATGCAGAGACTACCACATGAATATGATTCGATCGACAGTTGACCGCGTGCAGGTGCCAGCCTCGCTGGGCACAGGTTTCCGCGATCTGGGCTTCCACAGCTGCGCGTTGTTCCTGGTTCAGACGGCAGGCGTGCTCTGTCATCAAAGCTGCGGACTCCAGTTCCAGAATCGGGTCCGGCATCTGCCAGCCGTTGTGGTATTCGACCCAACCACGTGAGTCACCGGGGAGCTAGGTGCCGTAAGTGACCCAAGTGAGGAAGAATCCGACAGGATCATCGGTCATGAATGGTTCCCGGTGAGGTCCAGAGGTCTCGCTTCCCTCGCTTACGCGTCGGGTTACTGGATTGGTAACCCGACGCGTGAGCGAGGGCGGCGTCTGGCGATGTTTTACGGGGCCGAAAACCGCCAGCGGTAGATCACCAGGGCGTTGTTCGCCTCGCGGACGGCAACGCACAGCACCTCGTGACCCGGAGTCGCGATCACCATGTCGGCCAGACCCGTGTCGGCGCTGGGGCTGATCTGGTTGAACAGGGTGAATAGTCCCGAACCGCCTTGGTTTGATGGGCCGACAGGAGGTTGGCAAATCATCATGAGTTGTTGAATTCTGACTCCGTCGTGGGAGTTGATGATGTTGTTCAGAGAGTCTGGCCCCAAGACGATCCCTTGCGGTGAGAAGGACAACCAACCTTCTGCATTGGGCAGAGCCTCGCGAATTTTGGCCGCCAGTTGTTGTTTGAACTCGGGCGAGGAGAGCTTCACCCCCGGTCCCGGAGTCGGTAGCGTCAGCGGGGACTTCTGGTCGCGGGGGAACGTCACGGTCCGGTTCAGCTGGGGTTTCCACTGCTCGATCTGTTGGGTCACCGTGGCTTGGGCGGTGGGGTTGCCTTCGATGATGACCATCTGGGTCTCGGTCGGATCCGATCCATTCTGGGGGGATGTTTGTCCATACTGATTCCGGGGAGCCTGCCGAGCGACGGGCGTGAACGCGGCGTTGTCGAGCTTCGTGACCGAGCGGCCGGAGCTGGAGCGGAACAGCAGTTCGAAGCGTTGCACGCGGCAGATCGTGCCGTCCTCGGCCACATCGCGGAACTCGACCGCGCTCAGTTCTTGCGAGGTGCCCAAGTACCCCTTGGCGGTGCCGATCGAGAGCAGCGACACCAGCAGCGTCATCGCCGGAAACGTGAACCACGTCCAGCGGCGACGTTTGATCTTGCCCAGCACGATGTAGTCTCCGAACCCGATGGCGGCGATGTACACGAGGATCATCGCAGACAGCAGCCAGACCGGGACCGCCTGGACATCGCGCGGCATGAGGGCCTCGATCATCTCGCCCGGGCGGGAACTGCGAGAGTTTTCCAGAATTAGTGCCCACCGGGCCAGAATGTCATCCTTCGCGAAAGGATACATCGGATCACCGGGTTGGATGTTGCCCGAACCTGTATAGTTTGGATACTGGGTCCATGCGGTCACCGCTTCGGATCTCACCGGTTCCAGTGATAGTTCGCCGCTCTGAATCAGCGAGACGCGGTGCTCCTGCCGCAGCCGCCAGAGAAACCCCAGGGCTGCCATGCGATCGGCCTGGGTGGCCTCCGCCCACGAGCGCTCGGTCGTCAGCCACACCTGCCCGAAGCCGAACTCGATCGGAACCCCGGCTCCACCCGCGATGACCGGGATCAGCGTGGTCCCTTCCACGACATCACTGAGTACCTTGGGATTCTTCGCGGTCAGGCGATCGAGGAACGCCTGCTGCTCGGTCGACAGCTCCTCTGGGCCGATTTGCAGGAACAGCGCGCCGCCCCCCTTGACCCAGTCATCGAGTGCTCGTATCTGAGGGGCGACGAGTTCCGCGAAGCCCGCCGCCTCGACGACGACGATGTCGCGAGGCAGATACTTGAGCGCATCTCGCGGCAGATCAGCCCCCCGAATGCGGGGCGTGAGCGTCAGCAGGGGGGCGAATCCGGTTCTCGTCGAATGCTTCGGACACCAGCTCTCCAGCCTCAGCCACGCGAAGTCGTCCGCCGACTCTTGATCGTCGGCCCCGCGCACGATCGGCACCACACACGACCGTCGCGAGGGCAGGTTCAACTGCCCGGTATTCGAATAGAAGCCCCCCTTCTTCTCGCGAAAGAAACACGTGACACCCAAAGCCCCCTGCATCTGGTGCGACTGAATCGGGAGCAGGTACTCGACCTCCATGCGCCCCGGCGAATAGACGCAGTCGGGAATCCGAATCTGCGCGATGGTCGCCCCGATGTTGTCGCTGACCTGGATCTCCAGATCCCCTTCCATGATTCCGGGAGAGGAACAGATGATCTTCAACTTCAAGGGAACCGGTGCCCCGACCCGCATGGCCCAGTCCGACTGGTCGACCTCGAACTGGATCGGATCGCGCGGAGTATCCTGGGAAAATGCCAGCGTCCATCTGCTGAGCCCAGCCCAGCAGGCCGCCAGCAGAAGGAGGTGCCAAAGTTTCCGGCACAGCGGCCCGTCGGATTTCATACCCACGGCTCCGGAGGGGTGAGAAGTCTATCAGTAGAGATTAGTGCGAGAGGGGATCAAGGAGAAGCGACGCCAGACTCCACAGCACGGCCCAAGTCACTCCAAGCGATCCCTCCGGACGACGTGTGTGCGTCCCCATCGTCGGTACTCTGGGTCAGAGCATCCAAACCCTCGGAGTGGAACCACGAAAGTCACGAAACACACGAAAAACAGATGACCAAGGACAGGCATCCGACAGCCTCGCAGAACGGGTGCGACACCCCACCTCCAGAGTCGTTCTCCACCACGCCCCCCCCGCATATTTCGTGTATTTCGTGCCTTTCGTGGTTGGATTCCTGCGCGTTTGGTGGGCGAAACCGCGACCGACGAACGGGACGCACACACCCGAACGACCCGATTCGTACCTCTCCGCTTGTGAGCGTTCGCGACTCCTCATACCCTACGCAGCACCGCCATCGCCCGCCGTGCGCCGCTGCGGCCCATCACACCCTCCCGGAGTTCCCGCGCGTGTCCGACGCCCTTGCCAACGTCCAGAAGAAGCATGATTTCCTGATCGCCATCGACTCGGATGGCTGTGCCTTTGACTCGATGGAGATCAAGCACAAGGAGTGCTTCATCCCGAACTTCATCAACCATTTCGGGTTGCAGGCGATCTCGAAGTACGCCCGCGAAGCCGCCGAGTTCACGAATTTGTACTCCAAGACGCGGGGGGCCAACCGGTTCCCGGCCTATCTGCTGGCCCTGGATCTGCTCGAACAGAGGGCAGAGGTGCAGGCGCGCGGGTTCGCGGTGCCGAAGGTGCAGGGCCTCCGCGACTGGGTCAAGCGGGAGACGAAACTCTCCAGCGGGACAGTCAAGGCCGAAGCGGAAAAGACCGGGAATCCCGATCTGGTACTCGCTTCGGCGTGGTCCTCCGCCGTCGACGCCACGATCAAGGGGATGGTCCACGACGTGCCGCCGTTTCCCGGAGTTCGCGAGAGTCTCCAGAAGCTGCAGGGGAAGGCCGACCTCATCGTCTGTTCGGCCACGCCGACCCCGGCCCTCATCGCCGAATGGAGCGAGCACGGCATCGCTCAGTACGTCTCGGCCATCTGCGGCCAAGAGATGGGCAGCAAGTCCGAAATCCTCACAGCCGCGATCGCCAAGGGGTACTCGCCCGACAAGGTGCTGATGATCGGCGACGCCCCCGGCGACATGAAGGCCGCCCAATCGGTCAAGTCCCGCTACTTCCCAATCAACCCCGGCCACGAGGAACTCAGTTGGGTCAAGTTCCAGGCCGAAGCGATCGACCGGTTTTTCGCCGGAACGTACGCCGGAGCGTTCGAATCGGCACTGATTGCCGAGTTCGAGAAGTACCTGCCGGAGAAGCCGCACTGGTAACGCTCGCGTGACCCGTTTATCGCAATCCCGTTCAATTCGTCGTAAGCCATAGTCTCCTGCGACCTAGTGACTGGGAACGTTCCCAGGCAATCCAGGAGGCCGTGGCGATGCGTGAGCAAGGACGCTCGACATTTTCGGTGGATGCGTCGGGGCGGTGTTTGGATCGGTTGGCGGGGTGGGAGAGTGTGATCACGCCGGAGCGGATTCGATACGCGTTGGCCCAGACGGGGCGGGTCAACGAGCGGGAGTGTCGGCTGACTCATGAGGTGATGTTGTGG
>JAYWFM010000244.1:0-54684 GCA_043778825.1 Planctomycetota bacterium
TGGCTTCCGATTTCCCAGGGCTGCGCCCTGGGCTTTCGAGTTAGGCCCCGTTGGGGCCGAGGAGCGAAAACCTGCGTAGAATGGCGACTACACTCCTTCCGAAGTCTCGGAAGACTTCGGAAGTCTGTTCTAACGCACCGAGCGTACGTACGGTCGCAACTCGCGCTGCGTCTCCAGGCCGGTCGGCTGGAGCGTCTGCGTCGAGGGCTTCGCTCGGGCGACAATCGGGGTCTGAGCTTCGGCGGGAACGATCGGCTTCGATCGAGTCAGCGGAGCCGAACCCTCCACATCCCTGGACACCTCGCCCTCCACAAACTGGAGGAACTTGCGGCTTGGCTTGTGGATCAGGATCACCTTATCCCCGGCACTTCCGGCGGAGCGGCTGCGGATGACAACCACGACCTCGGCGTCATCGGCGGCGAATTCCTCGGCGGCGGGGGTCTGGCTGGGAGGCACCGCAGCCTGTCGAGCGGGCGGTCTCGACGGCATCTTGGCGAACGGGGCCTCGTCACCCAAGCGGTCCTCTCCAGGCAGGTCGGAAGCGGGGGGAACAACGTCTGAATCGGCGGTCAGCGTCTCTGCCTCGGACGAAGGGACCAGATGTTCCATGTCATGCTTCGCGAGCAACTCAAAGATCGGCTTCACGCCACAGTAGACGCCGCTCTTGCCGGTCTCATCCGCCGCAAAGCACACCCCGACCAGCGTCCCCGACTCGTCAAACAGCCCGCCGCCGGAGCGTCCCTGGAATGGGATGCCCGTGCAGACCAGCGTGTCCGGGCCCTTGTAGCGGTTCACATCCGTGACTCGCAGTTGCTCTCGGGAGGGGACTTCACCGCCTCCGCAGCCAATACTCACGACCTTGGCTCCGATGGTGGGAACGAGAAAGGCAGAGGCCAGTGGACTGGCCGGGAGTGCCTCGCCGGTCGGGATGGTGATGAGTCCGATATCGGCGACCGGGTCCGACCCGACGAGCGTGCCGACATAGGTTGTCGGCTGGCCATCGCGGAAGATGTCGACCTCGACCTTGGTGTCATCGGTCGCGCCGCGGCTGATGTGGCTGCAGGTGAGGATCGTGGTCCGTCCGGCCAGGCTCTCGATGATGGTGCCCGACCCGCGAACGAGTTTGTTGCCGGTCATGACCCGCAGACGGACACTGGCGTCCATCGGCGTGACGGGGACCGTCGCGAGGACATCCGCTCCGGGCATGGGCGACGGGTTGTTGCCGCGCACAGTCGAGGGGGCCAGCGGCTTGGGCTTCTTGTTGAAGGGCCATAACCGGCTGGGACTCTCATCCTTCTCGGCCACCGCGTTGTCGTATTTCTTCTGGGGAGGACGGGGTTCGGTCGGCACCTTCACTTCGGGACGTGGCAGCGGAGCTGAGTCTCCCAAGTCCACTTCCAGCCGGTCATTCGAGGCACCACGCGCCGGGCCAGGCACCCTGGCCAGCATCTGGCGGATGCGTGCCTCGGCCTGAGCTCCGCTCATCCGCTCGACCTCCCGATCATCGACGATCAGGATGAACGTCGGGATCGAGGAGACCTGGTACTGCTCGGCCAGCGACCGCTCCTCTTCGACATCGACTTTGCGAATCGGCAACCCTTCCCGCTCCAGCTTGGAAACGATGGGGGCCATCTGCTGGCACGGGGGACAGGTCTTCCCGCTGAATTCGAGGACGTACCCGCGCGGGCCAACACCCAGAGCGGTCATGGTCAAAATGCAAAATGCGGCGACATTCATAGACACCTGGCCTCCATGCCCGTCTGCAACTTTTTCAATCGCCGGGCCGGCAGATTGCAAAAATTGCACGCAACGACACGCTCCCGAGCAGACATCCGTTCGGGCGATCACGTCGCAAGTGGCCACCGCGTGAGGCGTTTTGCTCGGAATCCCGTGGCGATCCTCGCCGAAGGTCTCCGCACCCGTACACGCTGGCAACACTTCCAGGGAATGAGAATGCACAGGGCGTGCCGTGGGTTCATTCCGTAGACGATCTATTCCACGATGCGGAGACGAGCATCACCGGGAAACACGACCAGCGCATAGATCTGGCTCAACGCCATCGTGATCCCCAGCGATCCGCAGGCGATGATCCCCTCCAAACTGTCCGCTTCGCTCAGACTCCACGTCCCATCGGCCTGCCGCTGGAAGACCTCGACCAGTGGTGACTTCTGTGAGATGAGGACGTATTCCTGGAGTGACGCGATACTCCGATACTGTTTGGCCTTCTCTCCCCGGTCATAGGCCTCCGTGGAATCCGAAAGAATCTCAAACAGCACTTTCGGATTCGTCAGTGTGTCCGCTTGTGAGTCAACCAACTCCGGCGGTCCGCAGAACACCACTGCATCCGGGTAGGTATACAACCCAGTGGCGGAAACACACACACGTTGGTCGCTCCCGACCACCTGGCACGGACTTCCCTCCAGGAGTTGATTCAGCCGATGCACGAGATTCGATTGGATGCGATTGTGGACATAACTCGCTCCCGACATGGCAAACATTTCGCCAAGATAGAACTCACTCTTGGCGTTCGCGCGACGCTCGATTGCCAGATACTCTTCGGGAGTCAGTCGGCGAACGGGGACGGTCGACACGGGAATCTCCCAAGGGGCGGAATGCAGAAGTCATCAGGCGGGGCGACCTGAGTATATACGAACTTTCGCCCCAGCGAGTCGGGCTTCACTCCTCCAGCGTCAACCCGGCGTTCGCACGTTTCCCGAGAAGGGCGTCGACGGCTGTGGCGAATTCCCAGTCGCTCTGGGCAGGGGGCTGGGTGAACCGCAGTGTGACGCGGTACTCCTCAGCGGCTAAAGCCACAGCTTGCGGAACCTCCATGACTCGCGATACGTTCAGAAAGATCGGGCCGTCGCGGTGGGTGGCTGGCAGGTCAGTGAGTTCCAATCTGGCATTTGTGCCGCCACCGAACAGCGACGCGTACAAGGCCCAACCCGCGGCTTGCCGGGAACCTTCGATGGTGAATGGCTTGTCGCGGAAGCCGTGCAGGGACTGCTTGGCTTGGATGGCTTGTATCACATCCCAAACGCGGGCGCTGTCGTCCGTCTGACCGAGTAAGGCGAACCGGCGACGGATGTGCGTCCGCTCGGGTTCATCTCGGGTCCACTCGGTGGGGCCGACGCCGCGCGGAGCGAAGTAGATGTGGACGGTCCCGGCTTCGCGGCATTGGTTCTGGAAGGCGATGAACTCGGCCCCTCGCACCGCATCCAGCTTGAATTCCGCCTCGCTGCGACCCATCTCGATGAGGCCGTGAATACGGTCCCACTCGGTCTGATCGAGGACATGCAGGATCACCCGCTCGGCCTTCGCCCGGTCGAGTCCCTCCGGTGACGCGACCAAGAGCGACAACCGGTACGGCTCCTGGCTGAGGAACTCATACTCGGTCCAGTGAATCTCACGGCGGGTGTTGTCGTTTAACTTCAGGGGCTCGACGAATTGGATCGTTGTCTGGAACCTGTTCGCGGGCCATGCCTGAAAGCATTTCTTGAGCAAGTCCACATACCAGTTCTTGCGCATCGCCTCCCATCCGGCGACCGTCTTCGGCACCGCATACTTTGCCACCGGCACGAACTCCTCCTGAATCCGCGTGTTCCGCTGATCCGCTGGCAGCGTCTCAAACACCCTCAGCTGCTCCGGCTGAAAGAACTTCACCGCCACCTTCTCGATCGGCGACTCGGCCTGCTTGAGGAACCGGTTGAACCACACGAACTCGTGGGTCTGGAGTTCCTGAGTGTCGAGGTGCGGCCCTTCGGTGATGTTCAGGCCGAGGTGCCTCGGCTGGCCGTACAGGTCGTAGATGTGGCGGACCTGGCGATGGACATCGACGACGCCATCGAGCGGGAAGATGCCGTCCTTATCGGTATTGGCAATCAACAGCGGACGCGGGGCGACGAGGGCGGCCACCAGCGCATAATCCCAACCGTACGTGTTCACCTGATACATGCAATCGCAGTGCCCTTCCACACAGCCGTCGACGACATGATTCTGCAACGAAGTAATCCCCGCGACCGGGACCGCGACCTGAATCCGTTCGTCGAGGGCTGCGATCCACCAGGAGTAGGCCCCGCCGCCGGAGCGCCCCGACACGCCGATGCGGGACTTGTCGACCTCGGGCCGGGTCTCCAGATAGTCGAGGGCCCGGATGCAGTTCCACGCCTCGACCCCGGCGGGCGTGTAGCCTCGCGCGTGCCACCACCACATCCCCTCCTTGTACGTCCCATGATGAATCCCCTCGATCTCGCCCAGTTGCAGCGTGTCGATCGTCAGGCACGCATACCCATTTCGAGCATACCACGCGCCGTGATGCTGATACCCGACCTTGTTGCCGAAGGAGATCCCTTCCTTCTTGTTGACGGAGTGCCCGCAGACATACAGCACCGTCGGCAGCGGCCCGCTTGCCCCCTTCGGCAGGTACAGATTCCCCGTCACATACAACCCCGGCGACGACTGAAAATGCAACCGCTCCACCGTGAACTCCTCATGCTCGGTTTTGCCGGTCACGATCGGTTTGAGGTCGGTCTTCGGTGGCAACGGGTCGAGGCCCAGCATCTCGAACAACTGCCGGCGCAGCTCCGGCTTCTGAGCCTCCCACTCGGCGACCGTCTTCATGCCGGAGAGGATCTCACCGGTTCGTGCGGCCAGCCGTTGGGTCTCCAAACGGAAGTATTCGGCTACGAGAGCGTCCCCCTTGGCGGTCGGGGAGACGACCGATTGGGCCGGCTCTTGAGCCTGCAACATCGGGACACAGGCGGCATGGAACGCGATCAGTAGCAGCACGATTCGCATGGGGAATCCCCGAGTGACTCAGTGAGTGACATCAACACCGCCCGATGATAGTGAGAGCCCACAGTGGCTGCACGCTGGCGATCCGCGTGTGTGCGTCTCAATTGTCGGTGAGCTGACCCCAAAGGGGTCTCGTCGCGTAGCCCAGGGTTGCCCGCATCGCGGGAAACCCTGGGAATACGACCGGTTTCACCCATTTCAACCCCCACGGGGTTGCGCCAGGTGGGGGACGCAACCCCGTTGGGGTTGATGGTTTTCCGGTCCGATCTCCCCAGGGTCTTCCGCTGCGCGGCCGACCCTGGGCTACGAGTCGAGACCCCGTTGGGGTCGAAGACTTGGCATCTCCTCGATTCACCGACGATTAAGACGCACACACGGCGATCTATCGGTGTCGTTGCCCCCTCTTGCCCAGCGCACCGGCCCGGCGTACGATGAAAGCATGTTCCGCTGGTCGCTCATCGTTCTGTTCTTGGTACAGACTGGTTTTCCTCACACAGGAACCTGTCGTGCGGGTGATGCGCCACAGCTCTCTCAGTCCACAAGTTGCCGCGTGGCTGAGCAGGAACGAGTCCGGTCGTGCTGCCGGACTAAAGTGTCCAAGCACGTGGACCAACTCCAGAATCCACCGGGTTCCCCGAAGCCGGATTGCGGCGACCAGCGTCCCTGTTGTGGATGTTGCGTGACGAGTGCGGTGTGTTGCCTGCTCCCGGAAACTCTGATCCGGTCGGAGTCGGTGAGCTGTGATCGAGTGGATGTGGGAGGCCAGTCCCTGTCTGGGATTTCTGGCGATCCCCTGACTCCGCCTCCGAAGTCGAATGGTATGGGTTGATCGCTGCTCGATCGACTGTTGGAGTTCAGCCTTTAGGCTGCTTCGACCGCATGGGATGATCCGGCGCTGCCCGTCCAAAGACAGGCGAAAGCCTGAACTCCAACAGTCGAACTCGAACCGTGCGGGGGGAATTGTTCCCCCGGCATCCACCATTCACGGAGTCGCATTCCGACTCCGATTCGGGAGATTGTCATGAATCGTCGAAATGTGATGACGTTGTTCGGTGCCGCGGTCCTGGGACTGGTCGGCTATGGAGTGAGTTCGCAGGCGTCCTCGGGGGCCAGCTGCTGCCATCCAGGAGCCGCGTGCTGCCAGGGAGGCGGCGAGGAGTGCTGCCACACCGGTGCCCAGAGTGCTGCCAAGGACTGCTGCACGGCCCACAAGTCGTGCTGCACTTCGCAGAAGTCGTGCTGCGTCGAGGGAGCCGACTGCTGCTTCCCCGGCAGCCCCTGCTGTGAAGTGGGAGCCGCCTGTTGCAATGCTGCGAAGTAGAGCCTGATGTCGTGAGGTGGTGATCTGCCTCAGACTGTCAGACCGATGAGATCCAACGCCCGGAGAGCCTGCTCTCTGGGCGTTGGTGTTGTTAAGTCGGGAGTCGGGAGTCTGGGGTCTGGAGTCTGGAGTCGGGAGTCTGGGGTCTGGAGTCTGGAGTCGGGAGCAGGAGAGGGAAACGGAGTCTACCTCTGGCCATCGCCCGACAGCTCTGTTCCCGGTGGAGTTGCCGGGGACCACCCAGGTTCGGCGGTTCGGAAGTCTTTCCCCCGCAAACCCGGCAAACCCGGCAGTCTGGACTGAAGAGGCAGAACCGGTGCGACCGATCTCGATTGCCAACGGGGGATTGCCTACAATTCCCGGCTCGGGGGCGAACCGTTCCTGGCCAAGTCGTGTCTTGGCCTCAGTTTCCAGCGAATTCGCCCCGGTCCACAGGCTCTGGTCATGCGTAACGAATCTGAAATCCCGTTTGCCGACAACCCCTTTTCGATCCCGGTCGCGGAGCGGATGCGGCGGCTTCCGCCGTATCTGTTCGCCAAGATCAACAAGGTCAAATACGAGAAGCGGAAGGCCGGGATCGACGTGATCGACCTCGGCATGGGCAACCCCACCGACCCGCCGGAGCAGATTGTCCAGGACAAGCTGGCCGAGGCACTGGCCGATCCGAAGAACCACCGCTACTCCGTGGCCAATGGGATCGGAAACCTCCGCAAAGAGGTGGCGATCCGCTACGACCGCAAGTACGGCGTCAAGCTGGACCATGAGAAGCAGGTCATCGCGACGATCGGCTCCAAGGAGGGGTTCAGCCACATGTGTCTGGCTCTGATGGGGCCGGGGGACACGGCCATCTCGCCCTCGCCGACCTTCCCGATTCACACGTATGCGGTGATTCTGGCGGGCGGAAACGTGATTCATCTCGACGTGCGGAACCCGGAAGCGTTCCTCTCGAATGTGGCCTACACGTGCGAGCATCTGTATCCGCGTCCCAAGCTGGTGATCGCCAACTTCCCGCACAACCCGTCCTCGACCGTGATCGAGCAGGGGTTCTGGGACGACCTCGTCAAGCTGGCCAAGAAGTACGGCTTCCTGGTCATCAGCGATTTTGCGTACGCCGACATCTGCTACGACGGCTACAAGGCTCCGAGTTTCCTCGCCTCGCCGGGAGCGCTCGATGTGGGCGTCGAGTTCACCACGATGAGCAAGAGCTACAGCATGGCGGGCTGGCGGATCGGGTTCTGCTGCGGCAATGCCGAGATGGTCCGCGCGGTGCATACGATCAAGGGCTACTTCGACTATGGAATCTTCCAGGCGATCCAAATCGCTGCGATCATCGCCATGCGGCACTGCGACGACGCTGTGACCGCCATCGCCAAGGAGTACCAGGGCCGCCGCGATGTGCTGTGCGATGGCCTCAACCGGATCGGCTGGAACGTCGAGAAGCCCAAGGCCGGGATGTTTGTGTGGGCCAAGATCCCCGACCAGTTTGCGAACATGGGGTCGATCGATTTCTCGATGAAACTTCTCGACGCAGCGGGCGTGGCCGTCAGTCCCGGCGCGGGCTTCGGCGACGAGGGCGAAGGCTATCTGCGCATGGCCATCGTCGAGAACTCGAACCGCCTGCGGCAAGCCGTGCGCGAGATCGGCAAGTTCGCACGGGTGGACATGCCGCCCCAGGCCAAGGCGGTTTAATGGCGATGGGGGGACACGGACACGTGTTCTCAATCGGTTTTAGAGATGATGTGCAGCTCTTCACCAGTCTCCCCACTCTACATGTTCCTGTCCTCGATGTTCCTGTCGTCGTTCTTCTCTTCTCAAGATGAGGACCAGACATTGACAGGAAAATCGAGGACAAGAACATGGGGGAAGGGCTGTGATTTTCTGAACACCGATCTGACACTGTTCTCATGAGCAATTCCCGATCCCCTGAGCCTGCGTGAGCTCTCGGATGATCTCGACGGACTGGGTGACCGCACAGGGGCCAGCGAGAACGGTTCCTGGCACCTTTCCGAACCTCCCCGTGCAAATGTCGAACGTCACCACTCGTTCCATGCGGAGAAGATCAATGCAACGACGGACTCTGGGATCAGCTTGTCTGCGATGGTGTGCGGCTTTATTGCTCGTCAGGGTTGACGCTGTATTGAGTGAGGAGTGTCCAGCGCTCGAAGGTCTCAACAAGGAGAAAGCGCTCACCGCGTTCAAGACTCTCCAGGCGAATGTCAAGACGGCCAAGCAAGGGGGCGTCGAGTTCAGGTTCACCTCCTCTGTGGGCATCGCGGGGAATGTCCGATACGAGTGGGATCGCCCCGAGTGGCTCTATGCCGAGCTGACGACATCGATCGGAGGACGCAACCTCAGCACATGGTTCACAGTGGACCAGAATGAGCTGCTGTTCGCTGAGCAATCGTGTTCCGACGAGAAGCAGAAAACGGTGCATCAACGTGCGATTCGTGTGACAAACTTTCGCAAACTATTTGGTGATAATGCTGAGGCGTCTTGGCAAAAAGGTCGTCTTCTCTTGACCGATTTCGCCTCCCACATTGCGTTCGCGTTAGAGTTCTTCGATCTCTTGAAAATCGCGGACCCAGAGAAACTCCGGTTTCGTGCATCCCCGGATGGCATCATCCTTGAACAAGATGCGAGTGACTTCGCCACAGCTGCGGTGCGCGACCATCTGCTCGGAGGGAAACGTGTCCCCGTTGTTGAGTTCGAGATGTCGAAGGATGGGAACACGCTGAGAGCGATTCGCATGCGTCCAGACCCCCAAGACGCTCCTGAATTGCTGATTGAAGCGAAGATCGCCCGACTCAGCCTGGAAGGCAAACGAGAGCATGCGTCGGTTCCTCTGGAAATCGAGCCTGTGGCGAAGGAAGTTAAGTCCATAGAAGAAGTCACGTATGACCTGATCACGACTCAACGGTTTCGAACAGGGCGAACGCCTTAGCACTGTTCGAGAAACAAGAGTCGTCTTTCGCTCCGCGAAAGACTGGCCTTTCGCGGAGCGAAAGGCGACTCTCCTGGCAGGTGATGGCCTGACGACGCTTCACACCCCGACTGGTTGCAGCGGGCACTTCGAGGCCACGAATGTTTCGATCCGTCCGTCCTCGTCGAAGGCCACTGTCACTGTCCGTCGCGACGCAATATGCCCGATGGTGAGGACTTGTCCCAGGCCGTAGCGCGGATGTCGGACGTGCATGCCGGGTTGGAAGCCGATGGGGATATTGACGGTCTCGGTCGTGCCCGCCAGGAGGCTGGCCCCCGTCGTCAGCGTGGGGAGTGTGGGGAGCGGCTTCTTCTGGGAGGAGCGTGCAGGGGCGGAGGGCGGAGGGCTAATGGTAGTCGGCGGATGGCCAGAGTCCTCGTCATCGAGCGACTCCGTGACTGGCGAGAGGCCCTTGGCCAGGATCCCCTTCCTCCGGGGAGGAGTGAACACCACCTCTGGCTCCCGACTCCCCTCTTCTGACTCCCGACCTTCCTGCGACACATCGATCACATCATCATCCGGATCCCACATCGGCATCTTGAAGCTGTGGCCCACGCCGTAGATCGTCTCCTGTAACTCCTGTTGATGCGGGAACTCCGACAGGAACAGACTCGGCACCGAGGTCATCAACCTTCCCCGCAGCGCCCGCACGGCAGTGTGCGTCAGGAACAGCTCCCGCTTGGCCCGGGTCATGCCCACGAACATCAGGCGGCGTTCCTCCTCGATCGCGCTGCGGCTCTCGTCTTTGACGGCCCGTTCGTGCGGCAGCAGCCCTTCCTCCACGCCGAGGATAAACACGACTGGGAACTCCAAGCCCTTCGCCGCATGCAGTGTCATCAGCGTGACCTGTCCCGCCGAGACATCGAGCGAGTCCGTCTCGCTGACGAGCGACACCTGCTCCAGGAACCCCGCCAACGTCCGTTCCTCGCCCGCAGCGTCGTCATACTGGCGAGCGGCCGAGACGAGTTCGTCCAGGTTCTGGAGCCGTTCGTGGTCGTCCGGATCGGGGCTAGCTGCGAGCGAGATGCGATAGCGGCTCTTTTCCAACACGGCATCGAGCAGATCGCCCACCGACCCCGCATCGGCCAGCGACAGGCTGTTGATCAACTCCGCAAACATCTTGAAGCCGTAGACCGCTTTGGAGTTGAGCTTGCCGACCTCCTTGGCGCGGGGGCAGGCTTCTAGCGGCGACAGCCCCTCGCGATCGGCCCAGGCCAAGAGCCGGTTCCGCGAGGTCTCGCCCAACCCGCGCAGCGGCTTGTTGACGACCCGCACAAAGGCTGCGCGGTCACTGGGGTTCGAGATCAGCCGTAGATACGCGATCGCCACCTTGATCTCGGCCCGCTCGTAGAACGCGACCCCGGCAGCGATCTGATATGGCACCCTCATCCGTTGCAGGGCCAGTTCCACCTGCCGCGACAGGGCGTTGGTGCGGTAGAAGACCGCCACATCCGATGGCTTCCACCGCCCGGACTCGACGGCCTGCTGCACGCGGCGCGCGATCCCCTCCGCCTCGTCGTTGCCGTTCTCAAACAGCAGCCCCTTCACCGGCGGTCCCGACGGCTGGGTCGCGATCAGGCTTTTTTCTTTCCGCTGCGAGTTGTTCGCAATCAGGCGATCCGCTGCTGAGAGGATCTCGGGCGAGCTGCGAAAGTTCTCCTCCAACCGGA
Source organism: Planctomycetota bacterium (assembly GCA_043778825.1). Classification (GTDB taxonomy): domain Bacteria; phylum Planctomycetota; class Planctomycetia; order Planctomycetales; family Planctomycetaceae; genus TH-plancto1. Next base: position 10,766 of record JAYWFM010000244.1, read on the forward strand.
TCAACTTGGTCGACGGAAAGTCCTTCTCGAACCGCAGGATGTTGGCGATCCTCGCCCCGCGCCAGCCGTAGATCGACTGGTCGGGATCGCCGGTGACGCACAGGTTCGGGAACCGCTGCGAGAGAGCGAGGACGATTTGGTACTGGGCCGCATTCGTGTCCTGGTACTCGTCGACCATGATGTACCGGAACCGCTGGTCGAGTGACTGCCGCAGCTCGGCGTTCTCGGTCAGCATCTTGGCGGTGTGCATCAGCAGGTCGTCGAAATCGACCGAGTTCGCCTCCAGCAGCTTCTTCTGATAGGCCGGGTAGAGCTTGGCCGTCATGCTCTCCCACAAGTCCCCCGGCGAATTCTGCATCTGCTCGGAGTAGACATCATGCGTGATCAGATCGTTCTTGAGTTGGGAGATCCGCCAGGCGATCTTGTCCGGGCCGAAGTGCGAGGTGTCGATATCGGCATCGTTCATGGCCTCGCGCAGCAACACCCGCTGATCGCCGGTATCGAGGATCGAATAATTCGGTTGCAGGCCCACGACCTCGGAGTATTGCCGCAGCAGACCCGCGCAGAACCGGTGAAACGTCGAGACCCGCACGCGGCTGCCGGGGAGCAGAAGCTGGACCCGCTCGGCCATCTCTTGCGAGGCTTTGTTCGTAAACGTAATTGCCAGAATCTGCCACGGCGGCACCCCGCGCTCGACGAGGTGCGCGACACGCCGCGTCACCACGCGCGTCTTCCCCGACCCCGGCCCGGCAATGACCAGCAGCGGCCCGTCGACATGCTCGACCGCCCTCTGCTGGCTGAGCGTCAGACCATCCATCAACGACACGCGCGGGGACTCCTATGGGGGCAGAACAACGCCAAGCAGTATACGGCATCAGAAGTAGAACGGAATTCATTCCGTTCCCCGCTCGCCGATAGGCGAGCGAGCTGTCCGTCGGATGGGCAATCCTGCCCGTCCCCGAGCGACGTTCGAGCGTCGAGTGCGGGTGGCATGGAGAGCCCGTAGGCGATGTCGCTCCGCGAGTCGCATTTCTCACGCGGGGAACCCTATCCCATACACAAAAAATAGGACGGGCCAATGGGCCCGTCCTACCACTTCATCTAATGCCCGCCACGCATGCTCTGCACGAAGTTCACCAGCTTCAGCACTCCCTGGAACTGCTCCACGGGCACCTTGGTCTTGATCCGCACCGCATGCTCTTCACCCACCGCAGAGATCGCGGTGTAGCTGCGACTAATTTGCAGGTCTTCCACGGCAGCCCGCTGGAACGGAATCGGGATACCGGGAATTGTGGTCGCGGCCAGCATCGCGTTGTTGACCAGGCCCGGCAGGTCGAACAGCACCAGCAGATGCGACTCTTCGGCCAGTCCCTGGCGGGCGTCGGTGAGCGAATTCGTATTCGCGTCGTACGCCTTGAGGGCCGCTTCCATCGCCTCCTTGTCGCCGCCTTGCACTTGCAGGAATCCATCGGCCAGCGCGGTCATGCGGGATTGCAATCCGTTGGGGCCGAACATGATCCCCGTCATCATCGTCTGCATCTGGGCTCCCGGCTGATTCGGGTTGGGCGTTTGCTTGACGGTCATGACATCAATTTTCCGGGTGCCGATCGTCTCGGCTTCCGGTTCCAGTGTTGTCTCCTGCGTCACCCCGCTGATCTTCAACGATTTCGAGGCTGCCGCGAACTTCCGACCTGCAGCCAGCAGATCAGCAGCCGACTTGGTTTCCACTAAGGTGCAGGCCCGGAACAGCCCGTGGGTGCCGCTGGTGAGATCCAGGGACATGAGCATCGTTTTGGCTTTGCTCTGCTTCAGGGTCTGGGCATAGTCCTGCATCGTCTGGCGAAAGTCTTCACTCTTGTAGAGAGACGCCATGATCTTCCCTCCGAAATCCGCCATTTCGGAGAACTCAGCACTGACTCCCACATAGAGCGGGAGTGCCACACCGAGCCTCGACAAGCCCGCGAACTTCGAGGTGGGCTGACGCTTCAGGCAGTCCGCAATCTCGCTGTCGGCCTCGAAGTCGATGTAGTCCTCGATCTCCAATCCGGTGTCCGTGGCGGTCACGCCCATCGTGAATGTTGAGGTCTCCTCCAGCAGCTTGAATGCTAGGTCCGCCTCCAGCTTGAGGATCTCGACGACGCTTTCGGCATTCTCCACGCCTGGAGTGTTCAGACCCTGCTGAATCCCCGCCTCGAACTTCTGGCGACCTTCCTGAATCTTGGTGTCATAGACATCCGTGATGTGGCCCACGTTGATGTGCAGCCCGATGTCAGAGTTCTCGAAGACCGCGTTGGCCTTCGTCTTGGACAGCAACGTCGCCAGCGACTCTGTGGCCGAGACCGCTTCGGGCACGCCGTGATCCTTGTCGGCATAGAACACCCAGTTCTCGCGGACCTGTGACTCGAAGTTCTCGGGCAGGGCCTTCTGCAAGGCGGGGCCATCCGTCGTCGGGATCGCGAACAGGGCCTTCGGCTCGCCCTCTTCTCGCACGAATAACACGAGGTAGAAGTCCTTGGTGCGATCGACGCCGGTCAGAGCCGGGTTGGAGATCACGGGGCCAAACAGAGTCGCGTTCTGCGACACCATGTCGCCGAACTCCGGCTGCACGGCGTTGGCGAGGGCGGCCACCTTCTCGACCGTGGCATCGAAGGCCCGGATGCGAATCACCACAGCCGCCTCGTCCGAGATCTGGCTCAGCGGCGAGTCCGCCGCCTGAAGGGTGTCACCAAACAGCATGGCCAGAGAGAAGGCCAGTCCCAAAAGAGTTCGCATCATGTGCCTCGTACAGTGTGGGTGGGGGATGTTCGTTGTCGACAGCGGCACCCGCCGGGGGGGTGTACCGCATACGTTGAGCGGCCCGATGCGGATCAACACGTTCTCGCCAGAATTCACGGCCACTTCCCACTTGTCGACGGAGTGTATTACAACAATGATACACGTAGGCGTCAAGGGCAGGCGGCGAGTTGTTCTCCGCCCCAAGCTCTGCTTGGGACGGAATCTCCCCGAAGCTCTGCTTCGCCGCGTGCCAAACCACTCAGTCATCGGCGGATCGCCCCCTTCCGGTTGATGCGGTCGTCCTGGACTCAGAATGTTTTTGGGGCTTTCGGCTAAGGGGAGCGGGGGCTGGCACGCGGGCGAAGCTGAGCTTCGGGGATATGCGGTCCCAAGCGGAGCTTGGGACCGAGGGAACGCACTGTCTCCCTCTCTCACCGCGTGAACCCCTCGGCCACCTCGATCGCCCGCAGCATCCCCTTGGCTTTGTTCAGCGTCTCTTGGTACTCACTCGCAGGCACGCTGTCGGCCACGATCCCGGCACCGGCTTGCACGAACGCTTTCTGTCCCTGCATGACCAGCGTCCGCAGGGCGATGCAGGTGTCCATATTGCCCGTGAAGTCGATGTACCCGACCGCTCCCCCGTACGGTCCCCGGCGGTGCTTCTCAACCTCGTCGATGACTTGCATCGCACGCACTTTCGGAGCCCCGGAGACCGTGCCCGCAGGCAGCCCCGCCTTCAAGGCATCAATCGCCTTGAGCCCCGCGCGTAGCTGGCCTTTGACGTTTGAGGTGATGTGCATGACGTGGCTGTAACGCTCCACGACCATAACATCGCTGAGGGTCACGGAGCCATACTCGGCGACGCGCCCCACATCGTTGCGAGCCAGGTCAATCAGCATCACATGCTCGGCCCGCTCTTTGGGATCGGCCAACAGTTCGGCAGCCAGTTCGCGGTCCTCCTCTTCGGTGGCCCCGCGTTTGCGAGTCCCGGCCAGCGGGCGAATGGTGGTCTCGCCGTTCTCGACGCGGACCATGATCTCCGGCGAACTGCCGACGAGGTTCACCTCTTGGGAGGTGAGCAGGAACATGAACGGGCTGGGGTTCACGACCCGCAAGGCCCGGTAGATATCGAGCGGCGAGGCGTGCGTCTCCAACTCGAGTCGCTGGCTGATGACCACCTGGAAAATATCCCCGGCCAGGATGTACTCCTGGCACTTCCGCACGGCGGCTTCAAACTCGGCCTGCGTGAAGTCGGAGGTCCACGACAATGTCGGATCGCCCCCGCTAGGGATGTCCCGCATCCGCAGCCCGTCCTGACCCGACTCCAGCTTCTCACACAGCTCATCGACCGACCGACAGGCCCGCGCGTACTCAGCGGTCAGGTCCGGGGCATCGGTCCACACATGCCCCACCACGATGATCGTCTTGCGAATCTGGTCGAACACCACCATCTGATCGTAGAACCCGAACGTCATGTCCGGCAGTTGGCGATCATCCTCCGGCGGGTTGGGGAGCCGCTCCGAGTACCGCACCGTGTCGTACCCGAAGTACCCGACCGCTCCGCCCAGGAAACGCGGCAGACCGGGGATCGCCACCGCCTTGTACTCGTCGATCATCTGTTGTAGGACCAGCAGCGGGTCGTCGACGGTCCGCTGTTCGGTCTGGCCGTTCCGCTCGATGGTGAGTTGATTGCCACGGGCCGAGAGCCGCAGGAACGGATCACCGCCGAGGAAGCTGTAACGCCCGACCTTTTCGCCGCCGATGACACTCTCAAACAAAAACGTCTCGCGTCCCCATCCGCAGCGGCACAGCGCCGAGACCGGCGTGAGCGTATCGCTCAGCAGTTGCCGGTAAACGGGGATGAGGCGGCCTTGGCCAGCCAGTGCCTGGACGGTGGCCAGGGAAGGAGAGTGCGGCATGAGAGCGGGAATCCGGACCGGGAGTGGAACGGCGGGTGGACACCGTTCCCATGTGTCGGGTTCGAAGTATAGCGAGCCGTTTCTGGAAAGGCTGGCGTGTGTGCATCACAAAAGTCGGCAGAGTTTCACAACGGATCCCCGTCTCCGGGAGAACGCGGGTTCTTGAAGAACGCCACACATGAGATCCCTCGAACCAGCACCTCGGAAATTGGAAACGCGGAGGGCGCTGAGGACGCAGAGAAAACTATGCCTTCGGAACTCTGCGTCCTCAGCGCCCTCTGCGTTTCAATTCCGCCTTTCACTGGGCATTCGCGTTTAACCTCTGGATGCCGCGAGAATCGGTGTGGTGTGGGGAGGGGCTTCTGATTTTTGGGTTGCCTACTTTTCTGATGCACACACAAGGCTGGCGTGCCCCATTCGGGAACTCGCAGTGACGCGAACCTTCCGATAGACTGACGCTGTCTGGTCCGCCAGACACCGGCCGCTTGGTGGAATTGGCAGACACGCCAGACTTAGGATCTGGTGCCGAAAGGTGTCGGGGTTCGAGTCCCCGAGCGGCCACTTGAGGAAAACGGAGATGCTCCCGGCGTGGGAGTCCAGCCTTTAGGCTGCTCCGAAGCAGCCTAAAGGCGGGACTCCAACCCTCATTCTGAGTCCTGACAAGGCACCCGGCGGCCAAAGGCGTCTCGCACTCCTGATCGCTGAGTGCTCCCACTTCCAATTGCTCCCAATCACATTCCGACTTATTGTTCCCCCGTAATCGAGACGCACTCCCGCAGTCTGTCAGGACGGCCCCCTCATGAGCAGTTCCGCCCAGCGGTATTTTGAACAGGCTGCCACCCTCCTCAACATGGGGGCCAGTGAGCAGAAGCTGCTGCTCACGCCCCTCCGCGAGGTCCGCGTGCAGGTCGCGATGCGGATGGATGACGGCCAACTCGCCACATTTACCGGCTACCGCATTCAGCACGACAAGGCCCGTGGCCCCATGAAGGGCGGCCTGCGCTACCACCCCGAGGTCAATTCGGCCGAGGTGCTCGAACTCGCCTCGCTAATGACTTGGAAGACAGCGGTCGTGGACCTGCCGTACGGCGGGGCGAAGGGCGGGATTTCGGTCGACCCGAAGACGCTCAGCCCCGGCGAACTCGAACGCATCACCCGCAAGTTCATCGACGAGATTCACGAGGTGATCGGCCCGGACCAGGACATCCCGGCTCCCGACATGGGAACCAATGCCCAGGTCATGGCCTGGATCGAGAACCAGTACGAGAAGTACCACGGGTACAGCCCCGGCTGCGTCACGGGCAAGCCGGTCGAGATGCACGGGATCGATGGTCGCGAGGAGGCGACCGGACGCGGCGTGGCGATTATCTTGCAGGCGACACTGAAGCGGCTCAACCGCCCGCTGAAGGGGATCAGTGTCGCGATCCAGGGGTTCGGCAACGTCGGTTCATTCGCCGCGAGCATCCTGCACGACATGGGGGCCAAGGTGGTCGCCGTGTCGGACGTGCTGGGGGGCATCTACAACGCCCAGGGGCTCGACATCCCGGCCCTGCAAGCCCATGTGGCCCAGCCCGCCGAAAAGGTGTCGTCGTTCCCTGGTGGCACTCCGATCATCAACGCCGAGCTGCTGGCCTGCGATGCCGAGGTCTTGATCCCGGCGGCGCTGGGCGGCGTCCTGACCGGTGACAACGCGCAGGCGGTCCGGGCCAAGATTATCATCGAGGCCGCCAACAGCCCCACCACGCCCGAGGCCGATGAGATCTTCCACCAGCGCGAACTCGTTGTCGTCCCCGACATCCTGGCCAACGCGGGCGGCGTCACCGTCAGCTACTTCGAGTGGGTCCAGAACCGCCAGCACTTCAAATGGGAACTGGCCGATGTCCGCGAGAAGCTAGCCAAACAGATGACCCGGGCCTTTGATGATGTGTGGAACATCGCCACCGAGAAGAAGGTTCCGCTGCGTGCTGCGGCGTATCTGCTCGCCGTGGGCCGAGTCGCCCGAGCCACCAAACTCGCCGGGATTGAGTAAACGCCACCCGGGCTTGCCCCGGTGGTCCCCGCGCTTGTGCGCTACGGGATTGTTACCGGATTTTCTGTTGTTTCGACAGCTTCAAGTCGTCGGTAGCGCACCAGCGCGGGAACCACGGGGGCAAGCCCAGTGGCGGGGCCTCCTTTGCGGCTCGGTTCCGGCCCGAATACCATGCCTGCTTCCCACTTCTCTGACCCGCACACCCTGGAGCCTTCGCTCATGGCCGATCAACCGACACTTCGACCCGGAACCCTCTGTCTCCACGGGGGTCAGGTGCCCGACCCCACGACGAACTCGCGGGCGGTGCCGCTCTATCAGACGACCTCGTACGTCTTCAACAGCACCGACCATGCAGCCAATCTGTTCGGGCTGCGCGAGTTTGGGAACATCTATACGCGGTTGATGAACCCCACGACCGATGTGCTGGAGAAGCGGCTGGCGCTGCTCGAAGGCGGCTCGGGTGGCTTGGCAGTCGCCTCGGGGCAGGCCGCTGAGTCGCTGGCGATCCTCAATATCTGCCAGGCCGGTCAACACATCGTCTCGTCGTCGAGCCTCTATGGCGGCACGTACAACCTGTTCCATTACACATTCCCCAAGATGGGGATCGATTGCACGTTCGTCGATCAGAGCCACCCGGAGAACTTCAAGAAGGCGATCAAACCCAACACCCGCTGCCTCTATCTGGAGACGATCGGCAACCCGCGCTGCGACATCGCCGACCTCGCCGCCATCGCTCAGATCGCTCACGAAGCGGGCATCCCTCTCATCGTCGACAACACGATGGCCAGCCCGTTCCTGTGCCGACCATTCGACCACGGGGCCGATGTTGTCGTGCATAGTTGTACCAAGTTCATCGGCGGCCACGGCACCTCGATCGGCGGAGCGATCATCGAGAAGGGGGGCTTCCCCTGGAATAACGGCAAGTTCCCCGAGCTGACCGAGCCCGACCCGAGCTACCACGGGATGAGCTTCTACAACACGTTTGGCGGGATGAACATTGCGTACATCCTCAAGATCCGCACCCAACTCCTGCGTGACCTCGGCCCGGCGATCAGCCCGTTCAATGCCTGGATGCTATTGCAGGGACTGGAGACGCTGCACCTGCGGATGGAGCGGCACTGCGACAACGCGCTGGCCGTGGCGAAGTTCCTGGCCAGTCACAAGAAGGTCTCGTGGGTCGGGTACGCCGGTCTGGAGTCGCACCCCAGCTACGCCCTCGGCCAGAAGTACATGCCGCGCGGCACCGGAGCCGTGTTCGGCTTCGGCATCGCCGGAGCCACCCCGACGCAGCAGACCGCGAACGGCATCAAGCTGATCAACAGCGTGAAGCTGTTCTCGCACCTGGCCAACATCGGCGACAGCAAGTCACTCATCATCCACCCCAACAGCACGACGCACCAGCAGCTGAGCCTGGAAGAGCAAAAGAGCACCGGCGTGACCCCGGACTTCGTGCGGCTGTCGGTCGGGACCGAAGATGTGAACGACATCATCGGAGATCTGAAGCAGGCTCTGGACCAAGTGTAAGGGAGTGGGCGATCAAACCCAGGGGTTGCAACCCCTGGGCTTTTGGTTGCTCACTGGGAGTGAGATTCAAAAAAAGAAACCTCGGCGCCTGTTTGCTGCAAGCAGCAAAGGAAGGGGTGCCGAGGTGTGCGTGAGAATGATATCGTCAAAAGGGACAGGAGGCAACAGTGAATTCCAGCTTTTTCGAGCGAATGGCCTCGAATCTCGCTCCCGAACGGATGGATGCGTATCGTCGGGATGGTGCATCTCCGACGACGGCGCTGGCTCGCTACATGTGGAACGTCGCGGTGTCCGAATCGCTCTACCCCACACTGCAGTTCGCCGAAATCGCTCTGCGGAACCGTCTACACCAGTGCCTGACGTTGCGCTTTGGAACCTCGGAATGGTACAACGACACCCGATGTCCTTTGCAGTCGTGGCAAGGGGAGCATGTGGCAGCCGCTCGTGAGGAACTGACCAAGGCGGGAAAACCGGTGACTCCATCTGGGATCGTCTCGGAACTCACTCTGGGATTCTGGACGGGGTTCTTCAACAAATCCCAACATCGCGCCGCTCTGGCGGCTCACTTGGCCCAGACCGCATTTTCTCGGGCTCCCTCAAATGAACAAGTCGTGCTGAAGCTGGAAGTCCGTTGGAAAAAGATCCGAGACCTGCGAAATCGCGTCTTCCACCATGAACGGATCATTCACTGGAAAGATCTACCGTCGCAGCATATCCAGATGCTTGAAGCGATCTTCTGGCTGAGTCCCGAACTGCACCAAGTCGCTGTGGCCCTGGACCGATTTCCGCAGGTGTGGAAGCAGGGGATTGATCCTTGGCTCACGACCATTCAACAGAAATGGCCGGAATCATGATGTGGCCGGCACTACGCAGTGCGCCACTGTGGCGAGGCGGGGTGGCCGGTTGGCTCGCTGGGGAGCCTGCCGGTGTGCTTTGGTACAGGAGGTTTGCCGGGACGAGACTCTCGGTGTCAGAACCTCCTTCGGCTGCGCCGCCCCGGTAGGTGCAAAGCCACCAACCGGGGCCACCTCGCGGCTTTAGCGCGGAGTGTCAAAGATTGACTTCAAATTCTGGAAGAGCTAAGGTGAAGCGCGGGGTCTACCTGGGAGAGACGCGATGAGCTATGACGATGACGGCGAAGAAAATGCCATGAAAGAATACCTGCAATATCTGGTAGACAGCGGCAATCTTGAGGGCGCTGCAAAGGGAGTGGCTCTGCAAGTCATTGACCAAGGACTGGGAAGCCTGATAGGCAAGCAAGTTGCAGTGTTCAAACTTCAAATCGAGGACGCATTCCTAAAGCGGACATGCAAGACTTGTGGAGCAGATGTCGCTCTTGCAGATCTTGACGGCTACGACGACGGTGGAAGATGCGGGGACTGTCGTAACTCGTTCGAGTCTTTCTGAAGCATGACTGAGAATCGAAATGCAGAACGAAATGCAGAACGAAATGCAGAACGGCTTGGCGAGGTGGCCCAGACGCCGCTTGGGAGGTCTGGGTGACGCAGGATCACGAGGGATTGAAAGACGGGCCGGTCCTCTATAGCCTCTTGTTGCTCTGCAACCCAGACGCTCAAAGCAGCGTCTGGGCTACCCCGCTTCAGCCCACGCTGGGGTGTCCTGGTTGTCGCTTTGGGCGACCGGGACGACGGAGTCGGAAGGCGTTCATGCGTCGAAAGCTCCCGCTAGGCAAGCCCCTTGTGCTGTCGGCACCCCGGTAGGATCCGAAGCGACCCAACCGGGGCTCCCCCGCTGACTGCCTGTTTGAAGGCTGTGCAGGCCGCAGGCGAGGCCTGGGGACGATACATGCCCCCCCCTTGCGACATCCCCGGGGTTGTCCTATTGTCCTGCTCACCCGAAACCCTCCCCGTTTGAGAGTCGCCGTTCACCGCTGTTGCATTCCCACAGCCACAAACACCGAGAGACGTTCCCTGTTTCAGGATCGCACGCCGTTGTTCGATTTCCTGATCGCTCGGTTCAGAGTTCGTGAGATGAGTCGCCACAATGTCGAATCGCAGCCGGATCAATCCGGCATGGAAATGGCTCGGACGAGCGGCGTATGCGACCATTCTTCCCGTCATCCAGTTTGTCGGACGATGGAGTTCGGTCCATTCGCAGCAGAGCGCGTACGCTCGCGAGCGAATCTCGTCGATGCGCGAGAAACTGGCGCGGGGCGAAACGGTGTACGTGCTCGGCATCGGTCCGGGTGGGCATAACGCCGGAGTGGGGCTGATTGAAGCTTCGGCCAGTGGCGGAATTCGTCTGATCGCCAATCACGAAGAAGAGCGATTTCGCGCGATCAAGCACTATCAGCGCTATCCGTCGGAAAGCGTACAGGTGCTGCTCCGGCAGATGCGCGAACGGGGAATTGAGCCAGCGCAGATCCACGCGGCATGCGCGAGTTGGGCCTACGGTGCCTGGGCCGCCAGTGCCGTGCGAAGCATCGTCGAGGAGTTTCCCGGCGGCCTTGGTATTCTGCGCCATGATGCCTCGCCGCAGATGAACCTACAATGCTTTCTCGATGCCCGGACTGCCCCGTGCGAACTGGGAAAACTGCTGAACGTCTCGCACCAACCCTTTCCGGTCATCAACCTGCGGCACCACGACAACCACGCCTGGTTTTCGTGGGGAGTTTCTCCGTTTGCGGACAGCACAGACCCGGTCATGGTGCTGGTGAGCGACGGAGCGGGAGACGATGGAGCGATTTCCTCCTACGTTGTGGAGCAAGGGACGCTGCGACTGCTCTACAAGAACGACAACTTCTGGGATTCGCTGGGGATGATGTATGGAATGCTCAGCAGTGCGCTGGGAGGCTGGCCCCTGTTGAGCAGCGAGGGGCGTTTTATGGGGGCCGCTGCCTGGGGCGATCTGAATCGGCTCACGAATCCCTATTACATGCGGCTGAGAGATATCTTCGTTTTCGAGAGCGAGGGGCGGGTCTTCCTCAATCGCACCCTGGCCAACTGGCATCGCGGGGGCTGTCTGAAGCCGTTCACGCAGCAGCTGACCGACATTCTCGGTCCGCCGCTGCTTCCCGATCAGATGTGGGATCCCAATGCCGTGTTGCGTGTGGAGGATATCACCCACGCGGCGATCACACAGGAGCGGGTCGATAAGGCGGCCGCCGTGCAACTCGTCTTTGAAGACGCATTGTTTCACATCGTGCAGCACCTCATCCGCACCACGCGCAGTACCCGGCTGGTGTTGACGGGGGGGACCGCGCTCAATTGCGTGGCCAACATGCTGCTCATGGAACACTTCAACACCGCATGGTACGAACGCAATCTCGGCATGAAGAATTCCACGCTGCATCTATGGGTTCCGCCGGTGCCGGGCGACATGGGGGTTCCCATCGGAGCGGCCTATCATTTTGCCTGCCTCGCCGGCGCGCGTCCGGGCGAAACCTTGGAACACGCGTTTTACTGCGGACTGCCCCCCCGGCGGGCGGAAATCGAAGAGAGCCTGCGGAACTGTTCCGAGATTCGCTTCGAGCATCTCGGAAACATCCGCGAACCGGCGGAACGAGAGCGGATCGCCGACCTGATGGCGTTGATCGTCAGTCGCGAGGGGATCATCGGCATTTATCAGGGAGCTGCGGAAACCGGTCCCCGCGCGTTGGGACACCGTTCGATTCTGGCGAATCCCACCAATCCGCAGACGCGCGAAACCCTCAATCGGCTGGTGAAGTTTCGCGAGCTGATCCGTCCGTTGGCCCCGATGGCCACTCGGGAAGCCGCTCAGCGCTGGTTCCATCTCGAGGAAGGGGCCTCCGATCAGGACTATAACGCGTATAACTACATGGTTCTGACGGTCCGCGCCAAAGCGGATGCGTACGAAACGATTCCCGCCGTGATTCACCATGATGGCACGAGCCGCGTGCAGATCGTCCGCGAGAACGCCGATCCGCTGATTCACGCCTACCTGAAGGCCATGGGGCGGAGGGTGGGTGTCGAGGTCAGCGTGAACACATCCCTGAATGTCGGCGCGCCCATCGCCCAGACCCCGCTGCAGGCCCTGGAAACGCTGCAAAGAAGCAAAGGATTGCACGGCCTGTTCATGATCGGTGAGGAGGGGGACGCGTTTTTGGCCTGGCACCATGTCGAGGCCCCTCCCAAAGATGCCGGTCGAGCTTTACAACTGTGGATTGCAGAGTGGCGGGCCCTGCACGTAAAAAAATGAGTAGAAGGCGAGCCGGGTGGAGTCAGCCCCCGGACTGGATCGAGGTTGCCGTAGAGTCCGGCGGGGTGGCACCGGTTGGCTCGCTTGGGAGCCTACCGGTGGGTCTTGGCACAAGAGGTTCGCCGGGACGAGACTCTCGGTGCCAGAACCTCTTCCGGCTGCGCCGCCCCGGTCGCCCCAAGCGGCAACGGGGCCACCCGCGTTGTGAATCCTGAATCACAGGCCACCGATGGAACCAGAAAGTGTCACGCAGAGGCGCAGAGGCCGCAGAGTTATATGGGGCCTGCGACTCACCTCTGCGCCTCTGCGTGACAATTCCGATCACTCCAGATACCGGCAAGAAGGTTCCCGACCAGGCTTTCAGCGATCACTTCCGTCTCGCACTTTCGTTTCCGTGTGCTGGCATTTAGTCCGTGTTCTCAGTCAGCGTCACTTGCTCAAACTTGAACTGAATCTTCTGCGTCGAGATGGCGGTCGGGACCAGGGCGTGGAGTCTGGCTCCGGTCGATTGAGCGGCCTCGAAGCGGGTCTCGATCACGATCCCGTCCGGGTCTTCCTGGACCTGGGTGATGTTTGATGCGGAGAGGCGTTTCCCGGTGGGCTGTTCCAGCGTGAGTTCAGGGGCCAGCAGTGAGGCGCGGTAGGACTCGAACAGGCCGCTCATCTCCGGGAAGGCGGAGGCGACTCGCACCGAGAGACCGCCCTCGCTCGACTTGAGCGAGAGCAGCGACAAGCGGGCCTGGCCCCGGCGGCGGGTGAGCGGGAGCTTGGCGGTCAGGTCGCTGAACGTGACGCTCGTGGAGCGGGCGGCCAGTGTCAGATCGACGTGGCCTTTCAGTGTCCAGTCTTTCGTGTCGGTGATCAACTCCGGCACCGTGAAGTCAAACGCGACATCGATCGCTCCGCTCTTGCCGCTGGGGATTTCGCGACGGGCGTGCGGGGTGAACGGGCTGCCGGAGTCGCCGTCATGCGTGACCGACCAGTCGTCGACACCGGCCATCAGGAACAGCGGCCGGAGACGCGGCTCACAAGTGGTCCGCAGCTTGACTCCCAGCAGCCGCACGCCGCCGGGAGTGGTGCGCAGCGAGCTGTCGAGCAGTTGGATGCGGAATGGGCCAGCGAGGCTCGCGGGGGGGACCGCCGGGTCCAGAGCGAGCGACGGGGCGGGTTGGAGTTGGCCCGCCTCGTACCGCAGGGGAGTGTGGCGTTCGAGCCAGTCGATCGCCTCCCAGAACGTGAGCGGCTGTTTCGGGAATGGCTCTGTCGGTTTGATCGGATCGAGGGCTGGCCCCTCAATGGTGTTCCCGGTGGCCGCGGCGAGTTGCTGGATGGCCTCGCGCAGTGTGAGTGTCTCAGTCCACTGGACAGTCTGGGGAGTGAGGGCCGCATCGGACTCGGCCTGCTCGATCGCGCGGACCACGCGGTCGAGGCTGTCTCGCACCGCCGGGTCGGTGGCCGAGGCGGACGGGAGGAGGTCGATGACCGGGAGGCCCAGCTGGATGAGGTCGGCCTCGGCTTGAGCGCGGACCGCCCGTGAGTCGCTGGCGAGGTCAGCCACGAGTCGGGTGATGGTGGCGGGTGTGGCGGATGCGGGAGCGTCGTCGGCCTGCACGACTGCGATGCCGATGGCGGCCAGCAGGAGCGATATCAGGTAAGTTCGAACGACCGAGAGGCCCCAGGCCATCGACCCCGGCGGGGTCACAGCCATTAGCCGGTGGTTGAGCGCAGCGACACCACCGGATGATGCGTCCCCACCAGACTCCCCATCCCGGAGGGATGGCAGAGGGGCGGTCATTGTCCTTGTGGGAATGATTGCGTGTAAATGAGACCGCGTCTCCGATGCCTCGAAGTCCTCTGGCATCCCTCCGGGATGCAAAGCATTGGATCGAGACTCGGCGACCGGTGGAGTCGCTGCGCTCAACCACCGGCTAATTTCTGTCATCCCTCCGGGATGGGGGGCAACCACCGTTTGGCGAATGCCCCTGACCCGTTTGGAGTCAGGCGGGGGCGATACCACCACTCCCCGCTGGCTGACGGCTGACCGCTGATCGCTGATGGCTCTCCCGCTACTCATGGAGTCCCTCGGGGACGCCGCTCGGAAACACCTCTTGAATGACCTCTTCGATGTACTCTTTGCGGTTCGCGGGCTTGGGGTGCGTGCTCAGGATCTCGGGTTGCTTGCCGCCGCCGGCCTTGTCGAGGATCTCCATCACGCCGAGCATCGCGCGGGGGTCGTATCCGGCCAGCACGCTCAGCTTGACGCCCCACTTGTCGGCCTCCAGTTCGTCGCCGCGGCCGTACTTCATGTTGACGAGGTTGCCGACCATCGCGGCGATCTGGGCACTGCTGCGGTCTCCGCCCGCGACCCCGGCGGCTCCGGCCAGCCCCTGGGTCAGTTCCATTTTGGCGACCCGCTGAGCGCTGTGGCGGTTGACGACGTGTCCGACCTCGTGGCCGAGAACCCCGGCCAGTTGCCCCTCGGTTTGCAGCTGGGAATAGAGGGCGTAGGTGATGAACACCTGACCGCCGGGGAGGGCGAAGGCATTGATCGTCTGGTCATCGGCGAGCAGATGGAAATCGAATGGATACGGGTCGGACTTGCCGGACTTCGACAGGTCTTGCTGCAGGGCCTCTACGAGTAACTGACCCACGCGAGTCACGTCCGCACGAGCGGCGCGGTCTGTGTGCAGTCCGCCGTGCTGGGCCGCCATCTCACTCCGGGATTCGAGGCCCAGGGCGATCTCCTGGTCGATGGACATCCCGACCCGCTGCTTCTCGCCGGTGATCGGGTTGATGTCCCCCTTCATCAGGTAGGACACAAACGTGAACAGCGCGATCAGCACCGCGATGACCGCGCGAACCTTGAACGCCCGCCACTGGGACGAGCTGCCATCCGAATATCGAACCATGGAATCCGCCGCAGAGAACCCGAAGTTGCACGCCCTCCATGATGCGGCGAAATCGTGGGATTGGCAAGGCTGAATGCGAGGAAGCGAACTCGTGTGTGTGCATCAAAAAGTGGGCAGCCGTGAGATTCTGCCCCCTCTCCCCACAGCTACGCCCACTCCCCAAGCCATGCCGTCCGTGGGGAGAGGGGGCAGAGACACGCCACTGCCTCCAATTCGGATGCACACGCCGAACTCGTCGAATTACTGGTCAAAAAATATCTCCCCATCCTCGGCGAGCGGCATCTCTTCCCCCTGCCCCTGGTCGGTTGGGTTCTGGACCTCTTCCAGGATCTCCTCGATGCGGAACGCGATCTCCGGATCCTTGTTGGCCTTCTCCGCATTCAGCTGCTGGACAGCCGTCGGGCCGAGCTTCAGCAACTGGGCCTTGGCCTCCATCCGCTTCTGGTACGAGGGGTCGCCCAGCCCGACGATCATCTGCTGGATGCGGGTCTTGATCTCCGGGTCGGCCCCGTCGAGGATCACCAGCCAGACGCGGATCAGCTTGTCGGGCTGGGGGGTGACTTCCAGCGGAGCGAGGGTCTCGATGGCCGCTGGGTCGAGGCGGAACACGACGCGGGCGGCGTCCTTGTCGAAGGCGTGGGCCTTGAGAATCGCCTGCACATGGGCGATCTCCGGAGCGCTGAGGCCCTGGGCAGCCAGGATCGGTTCCCAGGCGGCAATGAGTTGGGCGGGCGTCTGTTCTTCCCCGGCCCAGGCGATGTCGTGCTGCGGAGTGTTGGGCGGAGCTGCGGGGGTCGCCGGAGGTTGCCCCTCGGCCGGGACCGCTCCTGCCGGAACGGGTCGACCTTTGGGCCCGATGGTCAGCGCCTGCAACGCCTGGACCACGACATTGGGCTGGGCGGGAGAGGTTCCGGCTGCGTTTGTTGTCCCCGGTGCGGCTCCGGGGACGGTCCCCGGTGCCTGGACGGGCGGGGCCGCAGGCTTACCCAGACCGGGGATCTCCTGCACCGAGGCGGCGCGGTACTTGCCCTTTCCGGCCGGGCGGTAGACCGTGACATCATGGATGGCGGTGGCTCCCACATTGCGAGCCTTGTAACCTGTGCTCGCGGCCTCCAGTTCCACATGGTTCGGAGATCGCATCAAGGTGAGATCGTACAGGATGAACTTCTCCAGCCGCTTGTCCTGCTGCAGCGTCAGGCGGTTGGCCGTGCGAAGCGGGTTGAGCCAGCTCGTGGTGGGGAAGGGCGTCGTCGGGGGTTCCTTCGACTGCACGAGGTTCAGCTTCCTCCACAGCGACCGCGTCGACCGCATATCGGTGTGAGGCCAGCGCCCCAGCAGCCGCGCCGAGGTGTCGTACTCCAGCATGACATCCAGGTTCTCGGTCGGGACGCCCTCGAACGTGATGACGCCCAGCGGTTGAGCCAGGGCATCGGTCGGCTTGGGCGGGACCGGTCGTTGCGAGAGGATCACCGCGGGCAGGGTCGAGCGAAACGCGGTGCGGTCGTTCATCGTGTTCTTGGCCACGAAGCCGACGTTGACATCCCGCACGGTCAGGATCTTCTCGGGCGAGGAGATCGCGGGGGGCTTTTTCGGCGTCGGCGGTTTTTCCTGGGCCAGCACCAAACCGGCACCCAGAGCGAGCGAACCGATCAGCAGCGAGGCGGGGCGCCAGAGTGAGGGCGTTCGAGACATGGGCGAATCTTCGTGAAGAAGGTGAGGGCGTCAGGGGAGCGGCCCATCCCGGTGGGCCGTGGGATAAGGCTTCCAGCCTGTCATGATTCGCGAGGACGACAGGCTGGAAGCCTATCCCACGAGCCGATTTACTTCGGCTCCTTGGGAGTCACTGGCGGAGCGGCTGCGGGTTTCTCGGATTTCGCCAGCTTGCGAAAGTAGTCGGCGAGGACATCTTCGTAGCCCGCCGGGAACCCTTCGCCCTGCGCCTGGAGGATCTTCTCGCGTTCCTTGGGCGGGATGTCGGCCCAGCGTTTGCCTTCGGTGTTGGCGGCCCGCATCTGGCCCTCTTTCATCGATCCCTTGCGGAGGACCGACTTCTCGGCGGGCTTGTTGCCGGAGTTGCTGGACCCCGTGCCGCCGCCGCCGGTCTTCTTCTCCAGCTCCTCGATCATCAGGTCGAGACGGGAGATGATGCGCGGCTGGGTCACGAGGGCCGGGGGCTTGGACTTTCCGGCGGAGAGGTCTTCGATCGCCTCGGCCATTTCCAGTTCGAGGATGCCCAGCGGGTACTCCTTCCATTCCTCGCCATCGAGCGGATAAGGCGTTTCCAGGCGGGCGGCGACATCCGGGTCTTCCTCTGCCGCTTTCTTCAGAGCTTCGGCCTTCGATTGCTTCAGAGCCGCCGCCTTGTTCTCGGCGGGGGCGGCTACCGGTTTCGCGGGCTGGGCGTCGGGTGCAGCAGGCTGGGCGTCCGCAGTCTCGGGCTGGGCGGGAGTCTCCGGTTTTGCTTCAGACTTGACCTCGGCCTCAGCAGTCGCGGAGGCATCGGCCTGGACAGCGGGCTTCGCCGCATCGTCGGCCAGCGCCGCTGTGGCCAGACCGAGGATCAGAGCGGAATAGAGTGTGAACTTCTGCATGAGGAACTCCGGATCATCCGCGACTGACTGGGTACTTGGACTGAGGCATTGATCCTCTGAATCTGTGTCAATCTATGCGATCTGTGTACCACCACTCCCCCGTCGTCTTTTCAGCGCAAGACCCGAGGGCTGGTACACAGATTTCACAAATCGACACAGATTTGGAAACAGGTAGCCGGTGGGCAATCACAGCGTCACCACTGGCTAGCGATTCCAAACGATTCTGGCATCCTTCCAGGATGCAAGGCATCAATTGAACTCACAAACCGGTGGTGTCGCTGGCGCTCAACCACCGGCTAATCTCTGCCATCCCTCCGGGATGAACCCGCTACACTGAGAACTGACAACTGAGAACTGACAACCTCTTCCACTACTCTTTCGCCCCGTACGTGTCGGCGATCTTCGTCGTCGCTTCCAGCACCTGCTCCTGGCGGGCTTGCAACGGCTCGCAACGCTGCGTCCGCTGATCCTCAGTGATCTTCTTGGCCACCACCAGATCGTCGATCCGCTGCGTCTGCGACTGCAACGAGACCTCCATCTGACGCACCATCTTGAGCTCCGCCAGCAGCTTGTTCATATTCCCCTTACATCCCTGGCACTCGCCCGATTCCCCTTCCGGGTTCGGCTTGCTGGCTTGCTTCAGGGCGCTGAGCAGTCCTTCCAGGTCGGCTTCAATCTCCAGTTCCTGCAAGACGACTTCGTCGTTGCCTAGGCCATTTCCCAACTGATCACGGACCAGCTCCATCTTGCCGACGATGTCTCCCAGCGCGGTCGGAAAGGCCACGCTGAAGTCCGTCAACTCGCACAGGTCGATACAGTCGTTGGCCAGCGTGATGATCTGCTCTTCGGAGTCGGACAACCGCTTCAGCGAGGCCACCGCCGGGGCGGACCCTTCCGCGATTCGCGGCTGCAACTTCTCGGTCGTTTCGCGGACCTGCTTCTGCATCGCGATCATCTGGGCCAGGTGCTCCATGACCTGCCGCCGGACCAGGCCTTCGAGTTCCTTCTTGAGCTGCTCTTCGGCAGCGGCCAAGTCCTTGTCCGCTTCCTTGAGCTTCTTGACGGCCTCTTCTTGCGAAGGAGCTGCGGCGGATCCCTCGCCCTTGCCGAGGCTGCTTCCGGCCTTGCCCATCGACTGGCTGGCAGCACCGATGGCCCCAGCGGCTCCCTTCGTCAAACCGCCGAACTCTTTGACGAGTTGTTCCAGATCGTCGGCCTTCCGCTCGTTGCGTTTCTCGGACGGCTCCATCGTCTTGAATTCGCCGGGCGGGGCCTCCTTCTTCAGGCCGTCTTCCGTACTCTTCAGTTGAGCCTGCTCGGCCTCCGTCAGCTTGGCGAGTTGCTCGCGGGCTTCGATCAGCTTGCGGAGTTGTTCGAGTTTGACTTCGAGGCCGATGTCCGCCGAGAGCAGCAGCTTTTTGAGTTCTTCGAGCTTCTCGATGACCTGCTTCTGCTCATCGGTCGCCTGATCGAGCTTGAGGCTGGTGAGGAGCTTCGCGGCCTCACCCATTTGTTCGGCAATCAGATGTTCGCGGGCCTTCTGCACGCCCATCAGCAGCCGGGCCGAGTCGTCCGGTTGAGAGTCGCGGATCAACTTGGCCAGTTCGAACATGCGTTCCTCCAGCTCTTTCATGTGAGCCTGGGCCTTGTCCTGCTCGAACTTGATCTGCTCTTTGGGCTCGACCGGTTTGGCCTTTTCCTGGGCCAAGCCAAAGCCGGGAAGGAGCAGGACCAACGCCAGTACAATTTTCCGCAACACACTCTGCGACATTCTGAAATCTCCTGAGTGAATCGATGGCGTGTCATTGACGAGTCGGAACCGCAGCAAACTTCCGAAGTCTTCGGAGACTTCGGAAGTTTTCCGTGTGGCAGTCACTTGTCAAAGATCGAATCGGCTTCTTTCTTGCGAAGTTCTTCGGCGTGCTTCTTCAGTGCTTCCGTCTGTTGGCGGATCCGCGTCTCCAACTTGATGACGGCGTCGACCTGGTTCACGATGTCGATGAAACTGTCCCATTGGGACATATTCTTCAGTATTATGTCGAGATCTTCCACTATTTTCTTCTGTTGGACACCAATTTCGTCCAAACCTTCTCCCGGCGTCAAAACCAGCGCTTCCAGGTTCTGACGCTGGGCCGGAAGATCCGTGTCTCCCAGGGCACGCAGCGGCTTGATGATGATCGTTAAGATCAGATCCCACGCCTCCTCGCCGCCCAGCTTGTTCAACTGCATTTCGACGAACGTGGCTTCGAGGCCCTGCGTGACCTGACCGACCTCGCGGGTGATGACCTGATGCTGGCGGGCGATGGTGCGGGCGTCTTCGGCGGCGACAGCGAAGGGGATCTTCGTGGTCAGGTCGTCGGCCTGATCGCGGGCTTTTTGAAGGCGGGCACGGAGTTGTTGCTGCTTGAGGAGGATCTCCCGGAACAGCTCTTCCGACTTGACGATGCGGAACACCACCGGGGCGGAGCGGGTCGTCTGGCGACCGAGGATGCAGTCGTCCTCGGCACTGGCGGTGAGGACCAGTGTCTGGCCCGGTTCGAGATTCATCGCCGTCAGTTCGACGCGGTGCTCCTTGTCGACTTGGATTTCCAGGGCGGGGGAGGCCGGGCCGTAGAGGGCTTGGTCGACCTTGGTGGTTGGTGCGGCGGCAACCGGGGGCGGCTCCGATGTGGCGGGCGTTTCCGTCGTGGGCTTCGGGGGGGCGACAGCAGGTGGCGTGACCGCCGGAGCAGCCGTCGCAGGGGGAGCCGCCTCGGGCTTCGCGGGATCGGCAGGCTTCGCGGGATCAGCGGGCTTGTCGCCTTCCGGCTTCACTTCCGGCTTCGCAGTCGCGGGCGGAGCCTCCTCATCCAACGGCTTCACCGCAGTCAGAGACGGAACCGTCAGAGTGACCGCCGCGCTGTACACCCCGAAGTCATCCCGCACGCTGATCGTGAGCGGGATCGTGGCCTCGGGAGTCACCCGCAACCGCACTCCCGAATGCCGCATGCTCAGCCGGGGGGGACGGTCGGGAAGCTCTCCGATACTCACCGTTTGCGGATGCGACTCCAGCCCCGACTCCTTCGACACGAGCACAATCCGCAACGACACGGCCTCCTGGTGAACCCAGTCGACCGCGTGCTTGAGCGGGGACTGCTTCTGGAACCCCGCGATCGAGGTCGAGGTGGTCTCGACCTTAACTGTGCTGCATTCGACGTTGGTTTCGAACTCGAAGTGAGCGGTGGTTTGCGGCGAGAGGCGGACCGCGCTGTCGCTGTCGCTAAAGTCATACGTTTTCGGCGCGGAGTCGCGCGGCCCCTTCGCTTTGAGCGTCATGCCGACGATCTTCGGGCGGTCGACCGGGACGATGCGGAACGGCTCCGCCCGGCCATCCCCTCCCCACACCTCGACCCGGCTGGTCTGCTGCTGCGGAGGCATCTCCAACCGGAAATCCCCCTCAGCGAACTTTTCGAGCGTGAGGGTTTGCGTCTTCCCCTCAGCGGGGCGCAGCCGCATGTGAACGATCTGCGTCGGTTGCTTCTGGTCGATGACTTGGACCTGGAGCGAGAACACCTCTCCGCGCGGGACTTGCAGCACCCCCTCGCGAACGCCGACCACCTCCAGTTGAGTCGACCGAGGCCAGGGGCGATCCGATCCCGCGAACCACCGCTCGGCCCACAGTTGAGCTGTACTCGGAAAGGCCAGCGCGATCCCCGCCGGAACGAGCAGCGCCGCCACCGCGACCGCTGCAGCTGTCCAGAGATGCCGCGAGTTCAGTGCGGCCCGGAAGTTGATCTGGGCCAGCGAGGCATAGCTGGCCCGCACCGCCTGGTCCCGCATGGCTGCCGATTCGCCGACCTGATCGGGGTTCCCCTCGACCAGTTGCAGCACGCTCGCCACCTGCGACGCGAGCGGCGTCCCCGTCCGCTTCTGGTCCAGCGCCGCAGCCACATCGATCGGTCCCAGCGGCAGCCGCCACGGACGGACTACAAACCAGAACAGCACCCCCGCCGCACTCCCCAGCACTACCCCCCCATAAATGAGCCGGGCCGTGAGCGACAGATCGAGTCCCCAGTCGAGCCCCAGGCTCAACAGCAACAGTCCAATGGTCACGACCAGCGTGCGCGCCACCCCATCCGCCAGGAAGTGCCCGAGCAACGCCCGCCGGACGACGTTGAGGCGCGACGCCACCTCCGCTCGCAGGGAGGTGAGTGAGTTCGTCGATGAGGGGTCATTGGCCATGTTGGTTGTCGATTCTGAAACGCACCGTAGCGAGGGCTTTAGCCCACGCGAGATCATCACCTTTCCACACACGTGGGCTAAAGCCCACGCTACTTCAGATCAACCGCACGCGCTTGCGGATCACCCACTCCATGACCAGCAGCAGGAACAAACCAATCCATAGGATCGGAGCGTCCCAGATCTCCTGTCGGTCTTCCAGCACCCTGGTCACTTCGCCGATCTTGAACGCATCGGCCAACTGCTTCACCTGCGTCGCGTCGAGCACCTTGCCGCCAGTGATCGTGGCCAGCGGTTCCATGCGGGCGCGGTCGATGCCGGGGTTCTCGGTCTCGGCGTTCGGCATGCGGACATCGATGGCCAGTGTCGCCGCGCGGGCCACGCTGCCGGCGGTCTCGTCCCCCATCCAGACGCGGACGAGGTACTGACCCGGATCGGTGGCGGGGAAGCTGACGGCGAACTCGCCCGGTCCGCCGGTGGGAGAGAGCGTCACCGACTCCGGATCGCCCTCGCCATGTTCGATCTCTCCATGCAGCGAGTCCAGCCCCGGCTCCGTCTCCGCCGGGTCGAGGAACCGGGCGATCACCTTGACCGGGCTGCCGGGGGTGTACGTGGCCTGGGGGGTCGAGAGCCGGAAGGGGTAGGCCCCGCCGAGTTGCTTGCTGCGTCCAGCCCGGTCGACCACGCGGGCCCAGAAGCCGTCGAACGTCTGCTCGGTGAGATACCGCCAGCGGTACGTGCTGTCGAACGAGATGAAGAGTACGCGCCCCGGCCCCACGAGCTGGGTCGCCATGAGTACCTCGGGACCGTACTCGTTGCGCATGCGGGGGTCGCCGTGGACCGCGAGGACCGTCGCGCCCGGCTTGGCCTTGGTCACCGGAAAGTGCCAGAACATCCCCGGCAGGCTCTCGATGATCTTCTCGTTCTCCTCGCGGGTGTCGGCAAACACGAACGTCGGATCGGTCAGACCCGACTCCGTGATCTGGAACTTCCACGGCTCGCGGGCACTCAGCTTGATCTGCACCTCGGACCGGAACAGCCCCGGCTCGCGGACGACCGGCAGTAAATTGAGCCAGTTCATCGACGGGTCGAGGGCCTTGTCGAACGAGTTCGCGGTGTTGATCTCCCCCGCCACATAGGCCAGCCCGCCGCCGGCCTTCGACACGAAGTTCGTCAGCATCTCCGGGAAGTTCGGCGGCCAGGCATTCGGGTCCGGATCGTAGAGCAGCACGCAGTCGTAGTCGTCCAGTTCCTGCTGCGTCACCGGCAGGCGGCGGATCGGAACATCACCGAGATGTTCGTAGTCGTCATCGGCGTTCTGCAGCCAACTGGAGAGTTCGATCTTGCGGTCACGGTACAGGGCGTTCTTGAGGAACTGCACTTCCGGGAAGGCCGACCCGGCGATGAGTAATACATGCAGCCGGTCGCGCACGACGCGGACCTCAGCGTGTCCGCGATTGTCATCGGTGGAGAGTTCGGGTCCGGCGTCTTCGACCGTCGCGCGAAACTCCAGCTTGGTGGGGGCGTCCTCGCTGAAGCTGAAGTCGACGGTCTGCAGCGCTCCGTCGATTCCGAGGATCACGTCCTGCCGCCCGATCTCCTCCCACTGGCCGCCGTTCTTGCGACGTTCGAGTAGAACGCGGGCGGCTTGGTCCTGGAGCCCGCGCGACTGCATATGCACGGTTAGGCGATTCGTGTCGCGAATCAGGGCCACCGGGTTGGCCTCGACATCGGTGATGACCACATTGCGAGGTCCCTCGGGTGTGCCCAGGATCAGCGAGGTCACCGGCACCGACTTGGCGGCGAGGTCCGGCCCCACCGACTCGGGGGCCTCGCCCGAGGTCGACCTTCCGTCGGTGACGAGCAGCACGCCCGACAGCGGCAACCCGCTATAGGCCAGTTGAGCTTGCCGCAACGCCGACCCAATGGCGGTCGATTGCCCACTGGCGGTGATCGTTTTCTGCGTATTGAAGTCGGGGGCCTCATCCCTCAGCCGATCCGAGAACGTATGCACATGCACGATACGCTGGCCGTCGAGCGAGAGCGTCTTGAGCATCTCCGGCGAAAGCACCGTCCGTGCCAGATCGAGCCGCGTCTTCTCCCGCAGCCCCGGCACTCCGCCCGGAATGCCGAGCGTGGTCGCCACCTGCGCCCCGGTCACCTCATCCTTCCACGCATCGCGCAGCTCCATCGACGGGCTGTTGTCTACGAGTACGAGCAGGTGCGACGGGAGTTTTTCCTCCTTGCTGAGAACCAGCACCGGCTCCAACAGCATCAACACCGCGAGCAGCAGCAGGCAGGCTCGAATCCCAAACAGCGACCAGCGGGCGAAGCCCCCGGTCTGCCGCGCATCCCAGCGGTAGACCATTGCCAGCCCGCCACCCACGACCGCCAACACCGCCAACAGCAGCAGCATCCGGTCCCCACCCGGCAGGGAGATCCAGTCCAATGACGACCGCCCCCCCGCGGTCCACGAGGAGCGGTCCAGGCCGAACAGGATTTCCCAAAAACGCTTCATCACGACTCCGTGGGACGGGCACATTTGCCCGTCCGTCCATCAAGACTCCACTCGGACGGGCAAATGTGCCCGTCCCACGATCGCTCACCGTCTCCGATCGATCCACGCGGCCAACAGTGTCTCCACGATCAACAACCCCAGCAGCACGCGCACCACGTACCGCCACAACTCCGATCCGGCAGCTGCGATGTCGAGAGCCTCGCCCGAGACATGCACGATCTGCGGCACGAGCTTGCCGAGGAACACTCGGAACGCCTCATCGGTGAGCTTCACCAGTCGACTGTCGCGAGAGTCGGGGCTGACCGCGAACTCGCGTTTGACCGGTTCGCCGGTCGGGCCTTTCCAACTCACACGATAGATGCCCGAGCGGTACGTGTCCGGCGAATCGAGCCTGGGGATCGTCATCGTCCGGTCCAGCGGCGTCACGATCGCCGCTGCCCGGCCCGGGAGTGTGAGGTCGACATTCGCGGGGGCCGAGTTCTTCTCGAACGGATACCGTAGCGGCTCCCCCGCCGTCAGGTTCTCCCAGCGGGTGACCTGCGAGGCGACCGACTGCGTGGCCAGCCGGGTGGCGAGGACGAAGCTCCCTTCGGTCGGCCAGTCGCTCCAGCTGCGGTCGGCGGTGACGGTCCAGAGCAGGACGCGGCCTTCTCCGAACTTCTTCTCGATGAGGGCGGGCGACTGATTCAGGTCGTTCCAGCGGGCGAGGACGTGGACCTTGGGATCGTCGTCCGCAGTGATAACTCCTTGAATGCGGCGGGGGCGGATGCGGGACAGGGCTTCGGGGTTGAGGCGGTTGAGCATGGCCAGCGGCGAATCACTGTCCGCTTCCATGATGAGTCCCTTGATCTCGACATCGCGCGGGACATCGAGCTTGGCCGGGAGCAGGCCGTCGCCGTTCTTATAGAGCAGTCCGTTGTAGACCTCGGGGTCGATCTGATCGCCGGGGTAGATCATCAGGCCCATCCCGGCCTGCACCAGTTGCTCCAAGTCCTTGACTCGCTCGGGCGGCAAGGCGTCGACGTTGGCCAGGATGACGACATCGGGACTCGCCAGCGGCTCGCGGACCCACTCGGTACTCACTGACTGCGTGGCGTTCCACGGGGCGTTTCCAGCTGTCATGGCGATGGCCACGAAATCGGTTTCCCCCTCGAAGGCATTCACGCCGGGGTCGCCATCGACGAGTGCCAGATCGATCGCGCGGCGGACATCGACCATCAGGTGCCGCGTGTTGTCGCCGTTGATCGCATCGGCGGGAATCGACAGTGAAAGCTGATGCTGGCCGGGGGATTCGAAGATGACTTGTAGTGGGACATCGACGGAGGCATTCGTCGCGACCTCGGGGAGTTCGATCCCCTGCTCGACGCCATCGACCTTCAGCACCGCGTTCTGTGCCGGGAGGGCCTCCGCCCCGTCGTTCCGAATCTTGGCCATGAATCGGGCCGGGGTGTCGACCAGCACGACCGGCTCGACACGCTCCAGAGTCTCCAGCACACGGTTGCCCGTTGGCTCGGCCCCCGTATCAAAGACGCGGAGCGTCACCTCGTCAGTCGCCCAGCGATTGCAGATCTCGCCGACCTCCGGAGTCCAGCCCGCCTCCCACAGATCGGTGACGAGGATCACCTCCTTCATCGGGAACACTGCCGACTTCAAATGATCGTCGACCGCCCCTAGCGTCGAGGCCCAGGCACTCCCCGCATCGACTGGCTCCAACTTCTCTAGCCGACCGAGGAGTTCCGCCAGCGATGATTCATCGAGTTGAGCCTGCCGCACCAGCGGTTCGTGCGGATGCGACGAGGTGATGACCGTCACGCTGTCCTGCGACCCGATCTGCCGCATGATCTCGGCCAAGGTGCGGCGAGCGCGGTCGAACGTCATGGAGGTTGCGGGCTTGTGCCCCATGCTGAGCGAATCGTCCAGCACAATCACGCGGCTGGCCCGCCCCGAGAGCCGCAGCATCCCGGCGAGATTGGTCCCCTTCCCGACCGGTCTGGCCACCGCAAAGATCAGTGCCATCACCGCCAGCGTGCGCAGCGCCAGCAGAATCCACTGTTCTATCTCCAGCCGCCGCCGATTGGTCTTGATCGTCAGCTTGAGGTACTTCATCGGTGCCCAGTCGACCCGGATGAACCGCTTGCGGTTCAGCAGGTGGATGATGATCGGCGCACTGGCGAGCAGCAGGCCGAACAACAGGCTGGGGAGGAGGAAGGACATGAGGAGAGACGAGAGATTAGAGGACGAGAGACGAGAGCCAGAGGATGGGGATGGTTAGCTGTCGGGTGTGGCTGGCGTACCCGTGCCGCTGCTCTCTTCGGCACGGCCCATGCCGGACATGCGGCCTCGGTGGCGGGTGGGTCCGGAGAGTTGCCTCGCGTGCAGGAAGTGGCTCAGCTTCACGCCCAGGTTCTCGTCAGTCAGGATTTGCAGGTAGTCGATCCCGGCGTACTGGCAACGGGTGCGGACCTCGCCGATGAATGACTCCATCGCCGCCTGGTATGCCTCGCGAAAGGCCCACGGCTCGGCGAAGATTTCTTCGGTCCCCTCGATGTCCTTGAAGATCACCGAGTCCTTGAACGGCAGCTCCAACTCCTCGCGGTGCAAGACATGCAGGATCAGGATTTCATGCCCCGAATACTGCAACTTGCCGAGTGAGTCATACAGCGTATCCAGCGGAGTCAAGAGGTCGGACAGCACCACGACCATCCCCCGGCGCGGATACTTGTCGGCCAGCATCTTGACCACACGGCCCAGGTCGGTCTCGCCCAAGCACTTCGTCTTCTGAAGCATGTCGTCGAGGCGAATGAGTTGGGACGAGGCACTCGACTGCGGAAGTTCCTGCGACACCTTGGTACTGATCGTCGCCAAGCCCACCGAGTCGCGCTGCTTGATGAGCGCCCCGGCCATGCCGCAGGCAATCGTCGAGGCGATGTCGAACTTGGTGCGCGGCTTGCCGTACATCATTGAGGCACTGGCATCGACGACGAAGAACGCCCGCAGATTGGACTCCTCTTCGTAGCGCTTGATGTAGAACCGGTCGCTGCGACCGAAGACCTTCCAGTCGATGTTCTTGAGGTCATCCCCCGGCGTGTATGAGCGGTAATCCGCGAACTCCGGCGACAGCCCATGCAGCGGCGACCGGTGCAGGCCGGAAATCGATCCCTCCATCGGCTGACGGGCATGGATGCCAATCGCCGTCAGGCGGGAGAGCAGTTCGGGATCGACGTAGCTGGGGGGCATGGGGCGGATGGCTTATGGCGGATGGCCAGAGGATCGATGTGCGAGAGAAAGCCCAGGAGTTGCAACCCCTGGGCTTTGGTGTCACTTCAAAGCCCGCTGCACCTGCGGATCATTCGTCGTGGGCGACGGATGCAGCGAGATCGAGTCGACCAGTTTCTGAATGACCGTGTCGGGCGTTTGGCCCTCGGCCTCGGCGTTGTAGCTCAGCACGATGCGGTGGCGGAGGACTGGGATCGCGGCGACTTGCAGGTCTTCGACCGTGACCTCGGGGCGGCCATACAGAGCGGCCCGCGCTTTGGCGGCCAGGATCATCGATTGGCCCCCGCGCGGGCCGACGCCCCACAGCACCCAGTTGCGCACAAACTCCGGAGCATCGGGATCGTCCTTGCGCGTCGCCCGCACGATGTTCATCGTGTAGTCGACCAGCAGATCGCTGATCGGCACCCGGCGGATCAAGGCTTGCAACTCCAGCACTTCTTCCGCATTGAGGACCGGAATCGGGTCGCCGGGAGGGGCTCCGGTCATCGCGCGGTAAATCTTGCGCTCCTCATCGCGATTCGGATAGCCGACGATGACCTTCATCAGGAACCGGTCGAGCTGGGCTTCGGGGAGGGGGTAGGTGCCTTCCTGTTCGATCGGGTTTTGCGTGGCGAGAACGAAGAACGGACTCGGCAACTTGTAGTGGTGATTGCCTGCCGAGACCTGGCGTTCCTGCATGCCTTGCAGCAGGGCGGCCTGCGTCTTGGGCGGGGTGCGGTTGATTTCGTCGGCCAGCAGAATGTTCGCGAAGATCGGGCCGTGGACGAACTTGAACTCGCGCGTGCCGGACTGCCGGTCTTCGTGCAGCACTTCCGTCCCCGTGATGTCGGCGGGCATCAGGTCGGGCGTAAACTGAATCCGCCCGAATTGCAGCGAGAGACTCCGCGCAACGGTCTGCACGAGCAGCGTCTTGGCCAATCCGGGCACCCCTTCCAGGATGCAGTGCCCACCCGCGAAGATCGCGATGAGCAGCTGTTCGACGACCGCTTCCTGGCCGATGACGACGGTGCGAATCTGTTCGCGAATGCGTTCCTGGGCTGACTTGAGTTTGGCGAGGGCGGCCAGATCGGGCGGTGTGTCTTGCGTCATGAAGAAGTTCTCAGTCGTCAGTTCTCAGTGGTCAGTCGCCAGTGAAAGCCCAGGGGTTGCAACCCCTGGGCTTTGGAGTACATCTCAGCGCTGGTAGATCGGCAGGTACTTATACGGGATTTGGAGTAGGATGCACGCCAAGCTGGTGCTGAAGACGTGCCCGACTTCGGCGGGCCACGAGCCGTTGGCCTGTTGCTGCTTGAGCAGGTTGTCGCGAGCCCGGGGGAAGTAGGCGTCCCAGTACTCATCACCGGCCTGATAAAACGCCAGCGAGGCATACAGGTGCAGGTAGAAATAGTGGCCGCTGTTGAACTCGTTCTGGGACGACTTGAACTGCTGCATCACGTACTTCATGCACGAGTCGGCCAAGGGCGACTCATACTCCCCCGCCGAGTACAGGCAGCAGATGGCCGCCGCGGTAATCGGGAGCCGGGTGTCATTCCCCGAGCCGTAGGAGTAGCAGATCCCCCCTTCCGAGGTCTTGCACAGTTCGAGGTAGCGAATCGCATTCTCGATCGTCCCCTTGGGGATCGTGAACCCGGCATTGTGGGCCGCTCGCAGCCCCTGCATCTGCGTGACGGTCACGCTGCCTTCGTCGCCGCCTCCCGGATAGTAGGTCCAGCCGCCGAGGTTGCTTTGCCCAGTCGCGGTCAACTGGATGGCCTTCTTAATGACGGTCTCCATCTTCTTGCGGACCTCGGGGCGGGTCTCCATGCCGTAGGCACTGGCCAGGAACATCATGCCGAACCCGTGGCCGTACATCGGGTGGCCCTGTTCTTCGCCCTCGGCGATGAGGCCAGACGCCTGGGCTTTACTGACAATGAACGAGGTGGTCCGCCGCACCTGATCGGCGTAGGCCCCGCGCGTCGAGGTGCTGCCGTTGGAGAGGAACGCCATCCCGGCCAGCCCGGCCATCGCCACCGGATAGGTGTCGCCGTCCGCGAGTCCGTGCCAACTGCCGTCGTTGGCCTGGACCTTGCCCAGGTAGTCGAGGCCCTTCTTGACGGCGCTGACGGTTTCGGGCGTGATGTGTTTGGGAAGGAGGTCAGCGGCTCGTGCGGACCGCGCCGCTCCCGTGGCCAATGAGGCCGCCAGTCCAGCCAGCAATCGGCGACGGCTCATCGGGAGTGGCATGGTTGGGGTTCCTTGGCGTGAGGTCGGACGGCCTTTCCGGGCCGTCCCTGTGATCAAGAGCGTCAGACGGGGGAGAATCGCTCTCGGGCTTCCCGACGGGCCGGTTTTCGGTGGGCGGGGGTCGAGCGGGGACGGGCTGAAGCCCATCCTACGGGGCCGTTCTACGGAGCGACCTCGAACTCGACATCAATCACCGCCGACACGGTGATATCCTGCAAGCTCGACGAGGTGAACAGTTCCGCTTCCTTGTCCGAGTCCTGCGTCATGTAGGCCATGTAGGGGTTGAACTGTTGCGTTTGGGGAGCTGTGGCTGCCGATTCGTTGATCGACCGGACCTTGCCCAACTTCAATCCAGCCAGCTTGGCGAGGCGTTCCCCTTGGCGTGTCGCGTTCTTCATGGCGTCTTCGAAGGCCTTCTGCCGGGAACCTTCGACATCGGACAGACGGAACCGGGCGAGAGCCGTTCCACTGGTGTTGTAACCGCCGGTGTAGGGGTTGTACGCGGGCTGTCCGGCCTTGGCCCCAAGGGTGATTCCGGCGTCTTTGCCCGCATCGAGAATCTTGACCAGCGTTTCCATGATCTCTTCGTTAGTCAGCTTGTCGATGCCATCGATGCGGATCGAGAGCGGCTCGGAGACGTTGAGCGGACGGTTGGCCGAGGCGACGGCGGCCATGCCCCGCTGCATGGCCTGCTGAGCGGCGGCATCCATGGCTGAGGTGATGTCGATTCGCCCGCTGTTGACCTTCAGGGCCGGAACCTGGAGGGCCTCAATGGCCTCGACCGCGCGCTGGCGGTTGCTGCGGTACTTGGTGATGGCGTCCCCGGCCAGTTCCGCGTTCCCGCTGACGTGGCCTTCCAGTTCCAGGACATCGGCCCGCAGCTTGACCGTGCCGGTGGCCTTGACCGAAATGCCGGTCCGGCCCTGGGCAAAGCTCGTGGAGTTCGCGATGAGTAGTGCCAAACCGACAACCAACAGGGGCTTCGAGTGGAACATCAGACGAGTATCCTGGAGCGTGTTGAGGGGGTGAGTGACTCAGTGTGTCGATCGCGTGGCACGAGTGCCAGTACGAGTGGAGGAGTGTGTGGTCTACTGGTTGAGAGTGTCGCCTTTCGCTCCGCGAAAGGCCGTTCTTTCGCGGAGCGAAAGACGACACTCGGGTGGCCTCACTCCTTGGCGGGGGGGGCCGGAGGATCGGCCAGCTTGTAGCCCGTCACGGCGCAGTTCGAAACCGTCACCAGCAGATTGCCGATGACCTTCATCGAGATGCCGTTCGAATCGGTCTCGGCAGTCCGCACGATGCGTTTGACGCGGCCATCCAGTCGACCGATTTCAAAGATGCCGCGCCGCGTTGCCACAAACACCGAATCGCCCGACGACACCAGACTCAAGCCGCCCCCGCTGACCGGGAGATTCACCGACCATTGCAGCTTGCCGGTGCTGCGGTCGTACGTCGAGAGCTCGGAGTTCATGAGATACACGAATCGATCATCCGCATCGACAATCATGGCCGAGGAGACCGTGGGGCGTTTCCACAGCACCTTCTGCGACTGAATATCGACACAGAACATCTCGCTCTTGCCGACCTCCTTCAGCAACAGCAGCCCGTCCCGCACCAGCATGCGGCCCCGCGTGTGCAGCCGCTTTTCTTCCGGCAGCATTTGGTTGCCGTAATAATAGTTGTTCATGTCCGTGGTCTGCTTCGGCTCGTACAGCACGAACTGTCCGTCGACTTTTTTCTCCGTCGGCGAGACCTGCAACACGGCCCCCGAGTTGTTCATGACGCACAACTGGCGTCCGACCTCAGCGAACTCGGGCAGCGAAACCGTGGTGCCGCCAGTGTAGGGATTGTTCTGTTGTTGGAACGTGCCCAGCGGCATCGTCCAGTCCGAGGCCCCGCTGGAGAGGTTGATCGCGTTGAGGGTCATCGCGGCTTGCTGCTGGGCATGGGTCACCACCAGCACGCCCCCCTTCCAGGGATAGAACTGCCCGAGGTAGCTGATGTTTCCGTTCTGCTCGCCGCCGACGGACCACTGCTTCTCGCCCGTCTTCGCGTTCCAGGAGGACAGCGGGATTGCGGGCTGCCAGTATTGCAGGCGGTCCAGCGGAAGCGCGGTCGTCAGAACGCGATCCCCAATCACCTGGATCCCATACTGAGAGAGGTTGACCCGTCCCTGCTGCATCGTGGCGAAATGGGGGTGCAGCTTGTCGAAGCTGTCGGTCCGCCACAGGAGCTTGCCGGTCTGGATGTCGACGGCAAAGATGATCCCCATCCAGTTGAGATAGATTCGCTCGGCATCGAAAGCGTGATTGGGGACCATCGTCTCCAATCCCGACTGGTAGTAGGAGTTCGATCCTACGGCGGTATGCAGCGTGGCGCGGCCCTTCTTGGTTAGGAAGGGCACCTGCCACACCGGCTGCAGCGCTCCCGCGGCCGGAAGTTCGAGGCGGATCGCGGCCACGGAGGATTGACCTCGGGCCGCCTTCTTGCCCAGCTGTTCGGCCACGTAGTCGGCGGCCACGACCTCTTTCCCGCCGATCTTGACGGTGTCGGTCGCGTAGCGCTGCTTGAGTTGAGCCAGCAGCGACTCGGCTTCTCCCACTCGTCCGGCGGCGATGTACGCTGTGGCCGACTTGACCATCAGTCGCGGCAGGGGGATGTCGGAGTCGGTGTGGTAGTCGACGATCGACCGCCAGCGGCTGGCGGCATCGGCAAAGTCGCCCTTCTCAAAGGCCATGTCGCCCAGCAGATTCGCGACATCGTCTCCGTAGGAGGTGATGAAGTACAAGTCGTAGATCAGTTCGGCTGTGGTCTTGGCCTGGGGATCATTGGCGGTCTGTTCCGTCTTGAGTTTTTCGTAGAGTTGCTTGGCCTTGGGTTCGTTGAACAGGCGAAAGGCGGACCGTCCCTCGGCATTCATGTCGACCAGCAGTCTCCAAAACCGGACCTTGGCGGGGACCATGAACCCGTTCCCGGCGGGGAGCATGCCAACCCGTTTCTCGGGGGGCAGGTTCTCCAGCACGCGGAACGCCTTCTGCCAGTCGTTCCGCTCGGCGTGTCGTTCGAAATCGGTGAGCGTGTTGAGGACGGCCTCGTCCGTGGTGAGGATCCCGGCGTTCGGCTGGCCGCTTTCGTTTTGAACGACGCCATTGATCATCCGGATAATCTGGGCCTCCGCCGAGGTCGACGAGAGACCGCCAAAAGCCAGTACGAGTATCAGGCCCACAGTTCGTGGGTATGAAGACAGGAGAGATTGCCTCAACATCAGCCTCCTCAACAGAGTCCGTCAATCAGTCAGTGATGCAGAATGGAGTGTCATGCAAGACCAGACAAATCCACCGGAACGGGCTGACCAATGAGATAGGACGTAAGACTGGTCGCCGAAGACGACGGAAATCCGAGTATGGATTGCGGAATTCCCGAAATGATTCTGGCGAACCCAGCGACCGCTGACAACTGTCGAGCCGGAATGCCCTCCCGCGAGTGTGTGCGTCTCAATCGTCGGTATTCTCGGTCAGATAACCCAAGCCTCATGCGGGCCATCGGAGATGAACCACGAAAGTCACGAAACACACGAAAAGGAAGACATCGAGCGGGCATCAGACATCCTCACTGGGCGGAGACCACACTCCCGTCCCGGAGACTTTCTCCTTCACGATGCCTTGCATTTATCGTGTATTTCGTGCCCTTCGTGGTTGGATCCCTGCGTGTGATGAGGCGAAACCGTGACCGACGAACGTGACGCACACACCTCCCGCGAGGTGCATTCGACCATGGGCAGTCCCTGGTTCCGTCACTGCTCTCATGCCACGGATCTCTGGACACTCCGCGCCGAAGCCGAAAAAGTCGCCGGACTCTCCGAGTCCGGTGGAGCGACGTACTCCCCGCCGAGCAACGTCCGACCATGATCGACCACTTCAGGCGCTCGACTGGCCTTCAGGGGCCGAGTCGGGGGGGCGGGAAAGCACCGGATTCGGAGAATCCGGCGACTTTGGGCCACGGGGACGGCTGCCTGGTCGACTTCCGCGCGGAGTGTCGATCGCGGCGTGAGATGTCGACCGCACTTCGGATCAGTCTCGGTCTCCAGATCCATCCAGCGGGCTCAAGGGGCCTTCCATCCCCGGGTCACTCCGGCGCGGCCTGACCCAGCGGACCACGCTCCGGAGCATCCAGGGCAGCAGCGCCAGCAGGCACAGCGCCACAACCAGCCTCGGTGTCAGCAGACTCCACGGACCCTGCTCGACCAGCGTCTTCAGATCCACCGCCTGCGACCCGGCATACACGTACACGCACGTCGCGGGCAACATTCCCAGCTGACTGATCCAATAGAACCTCCCCAGCGGATACCGCGTCAGTCCCATCGCCAAGTTGATCAGAAAGAACGGCACCTGCGGCAGCACCCGGAGCGTCAGCAGATAGAAGTCGCCGTCTCGCGCCAGCGACTCTTCGATCAATCGCAGGCGGCTCCCCAACCGGTGCGCGGCAGCCTCTCGGAAAAACGTCCGACTCAGCCCGCAAGCGATCGTCGCTCCCAGCGACGACGAAAAACTCACCAGGGCCAGCGCGGGCCAGAACCCGAACAACCATCCGTATGCGAGCGTCAGCACACTCGCCCCGGGAATCGACAGGGCTGTCATCGCCACGTACAGCAGGAAGGCGACCGACAACACCGCCACCGGGTGCTGCTGATACGTCGCCCGAAACTCCGCCTCGCGGGCGACCAAGCCCTCCCCCGACACAGCTGAACGATTCGCCACCAGCAGTCCCACAACGACCAATATCCCCGCCACGACCACCCAACGATACCCCCCTTTACGAGCGGGCACTGCGGGGGAGGAGTCAGACGGTAAGGGGGCCGTGGAGGACATGCCGACAGGTTACTTCCTCAACAGCAATGTTTCTAACCCGAACGCCGGAACAGCCAGAAGACGATCGATCGCACCAAGCCGCAGCGAGCGGGCGGACGTCAGTCCCCCGTGCCCGGGCGACACTCTCCGACCAAAGCACGCTACCAATCCGTAGGATGGGCAATCCTGCCCGTCCCCGAGCGATGTCCCGCTAGGCGCTCACACGCAGTCGAGTGGTCCATTAGAGCGGTTTCAGAATTGATATTCGCAGAGGATTTCTGGAACACTAATCTTCGCTAATGAACACTAATCTGGGCCAATGATGCCTTCTGGATCAGTGTCGATTAGTGAAGATTAGTGTTCCTCCCCTCTGCCTCATGTCGCATTTTCGGTGAAGACCAATTCTGATGATGCTCTAAGTTGAGCTGGAGGTGTCGCTGCGTTCGCCAGAACGCGGGGAACCCGCACTCTGGCGAGTGCAGCTCCCTGACGAGTGGCATCTCGCCCCTCTTTCCGAGAGACTCATCCCATCGCCCTTTCCGGAGATCCGTCTTGTTCCGCTTCTCTCACCTCATCCGTTGCCTGACTCTGCTCACCGGCCTCACCGGAGCCACAGCCCTTGCCGAGAACCACACCAGTCGGGCCACCACTCGCGACTCCGCGAAGGAGTGGAAGGACGACCAACCTGACGCCCAGGCCATGCTGACCCAGATCGCCTGGCCGAACCGCGAGTTCGAAGTCACTTGGTCCCCGGTCGAGGGCCGCGACTACCAGCAGCTCGTGCGGTATCCGACCCCCCTCCCCTCCGGCGATGCGACCAACGATCTCGTGTCGATGGAGTGGTATCAGCCGAAAGTCTCACCCTTACCCGCGGAGCTGCTGCCCACGATCGTCGTGATCCACGAGTCCGGGTCGGCCATGCCCGCCGGTCGGGCGATCGCCAAGGGGATTCGGCAGCGGGGCTTGAATGCCATCTTGCTGCATCTGCCATATTACGGAGAGCGGCGCGGCACGAAGAAGCGCGACCCGAGCGAGTTCCTGATCACCATGCGGCAGGGAGTCGCCGACGCCCGCCGCGCCTTCGATGCCGTGGCGGCCCTTCCCGGAGTCGACCAGACCCGCATCTCCCTCCAAGGCACCAGCCTCGGCGGCTTCGTGGCCACCTCCGCAGCCAGCCTCGACGGCTGCTACCACCAGAACTTCATCATGCTGGCGGGCGGCGACCTGTACGACATGATCCAAAACGGCAAGCAGGATACGGCCAAGCTGCGCGATCAATTGGCGACAGCGGGGTACTCTGGCGACAAGCTGAAGGAACTCCTCGATCAAGTGGAGCCCACGCGGATCGCCCACCGCCTGCCGCCGGAGCGGACCTGGCTCTACGCCGCCTTGCAAGACGATGTGGTCCCGATCCGCAACGCCCGCCGCCTGGCCGATGCCATCCCGCTCGACAAGCAACACCGCCTGGAGTTCATCGGCGGGCACTACACCGCGGCGCTGTGGCTGCCCGCGGTGATTGATCACTTTACGAAGACGGCGGCTGTGAAGTGACTCGATTCACTTCACTTCACGGCCACCTCTTTCAAGGTCACGTTGCGTTTGACGAGAGTCTCTTCCAGCGACTTGCGGTCGGTCTTGGACGAGTGAATCCAGGCAGTGACCAGACCGGTCTTGAAGCTGGCGGTGGCTTGCTCGACGCCTTCGAGTTTGTAGAGGATCTCGTAGGCCCCCAGCGAGCAGGCTTTGCAGTCGAGGCCCACCACGGGGATCTCCACGAACTGCAACTGGTCGCGCGGCGTCGTGCAGAGCGGCTTGATGCCGAACGTGTGGCGGGAGGCATTGCGCAGCTGGTTGTCGAACTGCTCGACGATCTTTTCGGGAGTGGCGTTGTGAAACACATTGGCCGGGTCGTAGCGGAAGACGGCCTCGGCTTTGGCGTAGTCGACGCTGACGAGTTCGATGTTGGTGAGTTGCTTGGCGGCCTTGTGCAGGTCTTCGACGCGCTCGGGACAGAACAGGCCGGTGACCTGGTGCTTGACCTCTTGCGGGACAACGGGCTTGTCCTCGGCGAATGTGAGCGTCGAAGCGAGGAGCCAAGCGACAAGTGTCAGGGAGGTTCGGAAGATCTGAGGAGTCGGCATGGAATGTCGGATGCGAATGGGGTGAGTGGGATAGGCTTCCAGCCCGTCATCGGAATCGTCAAACAATGAGAGTCGTCTTTCGCTCCGCGAAAGACCGGCCTTTGGCGGCCCGATTGGCGACTCTCCCGGCGTGTGATTGGATCGAGACGAAGACAGGCTGGAAGCCGATCCCACGGCTCACTTGGTCTGGAACAGCGGGCTTTGGATGAGTTCATGAACGAGCGTCCGCACGCCGCCTTGTTGGGCCTGCGTGCGGGTGACGATGGCCTCGATCGCCTCGCGGTCGCTGAACCCGATCTCGCGACCGGTCGAGTAGATCGCGAGTTGCTGGGCGAGGTTCTTGAGCAGCGGCTGGGGATCGGCGGCGATCAGAGTCTGGAACTCGCGGATGTCGTGGAAGGTCCGCTCGTCGGGCAACACACCACTGGGGTCGACGACCGGCCCCAGCTTGAACCCGAGGCCGATGAACGGGTCGATCAACCCGCGCTCGGCGGGCAGCCCCTCTCCGATCGAACGGTAGCGAGTGCGATATCCGCCAATGACATCGAATGACTCCAGTGCAAACCCTGGCGGGTCGATCTTGGCATGGCACGAGGCACAGACCATTTCAGACCGATGCTTGGCGAGCTGCTCGCGGATCGTCGTCGTGCCCTGCACATCAGGCTCGACAGCGGCGACGTTGGCGGGCGGCGGTTCGGGCGGCTGACCGAGGATGCGGTCCATCACGAACGCCCCGCGCGGCACCGGCGAGGTGGTGGTCCCGTTGGCGGTGACCTTCAGAATGGCGGCTTGCGTGAGGAACCCCCCGCGCGGGCAATCGGGCGGAAGGGCCACGCGGCGGATCTGCGAGCCACTGACTCCGGGGATGCCGTAGTGGACCGCGAGCTTCTCATTGAGCATCGCGAAGTCGGACTTCACCAAGGTACTCGCATCCAGATTCCGTTCGAGCAACTCGCGGAAGTAGGCCCGCGTTTCGGCCACCATCGAGTCCTGCAAGTACGGGTTGAACTCGGGATACAGCGTGCGGTCCGGGTCGTTGGCGGCGATCTGCCTCAGCTTGAGCCACTGGCCGAGGAAGTCCTCGATGAACCGCTGCGACTTCGGGGATTTCAGCAGGCGTTCGACCTCGGCTTTCAGAACCTCTGGCTCATGCAGCTTCTTGGCGGCGGCGAGGTCGAGGAGCTGCTGATCGGGGAGCGAATTCCAGAGGAAGTAGGCGATCCGACAGGCGAGGGCCTCATCATCGAGTTGCCCGATGGGCTCGATGAGATACAAGAAGTCCGGCGAGCACAGCGCCGCTCGGTAGGCATAACGCATCGCGGACTCGAAGCAATCTCCCGCCTTCAGTCGCTGATCGACCTGCGCTAAGTAAGCGGCCCGCACCTCGGCGTCGACCGGTCGGCGGAAGGCTCGCGGCAGGAATTGAGCGATGAGTCGATCGGCGTCCTCCAGTGGCTTGTCGCTCAAAACGGTGAACAGCCCCTGCTCGGGATCGGGGCGGTTCTTCCCGCTCAGTTGTCGCACGCGCTTGCGAACGGGTGGACGAACACCGGGATTTGCCTCGGGTTTGAACTCGACCAGAGGCAACTCATCGAACAACACCTTGTGGCTGACCGGGGGCCAGACGGTATGTAGCGGCCCCTCGACATCGAGCCAGTCGCAGGCGATCCCCGGCCCGGTAAAGGCCATCGCCCGCCCCTTGCGCGAGTAGTTCGCGACCGGGGCCAGCGACGCCGTGTTGAAGCCGATCAGCTCATTGTGGTTGAGCCACGTCACCAGTTCGTGCTCGGTCGACTGCATCGACGGGGCGTCGTAATAGCCGAGAACATAACTCGGGTGCTGGCCGCCTCGCCCATCGCCGGTCAGCTGGACCACGGAGAGCCGTGCCGCTTCGGTGCCTCGGGCGGCGAGGACTTGCCCCTTGTCCCACTGAAAGCTCCACAGCGAGGTCCGCACCCGGTAATTCCCCGGATAGATCGTCACGTGATCGATGAAGTAGGGGCTGAGCGATTCGTCCTCGTGGCGGAATAGTCCGACCGTGCGATCAGGTTCGAACGACCCCATCCGCTCGTGGGCTCCCTGGTCGAGGTGGCTTTGCTCCCCGGCGGGTGGGAAGTCGGGATCGGGCTGCTTGTCCTTCAGCATCACCCCGTCGCCGTTCATGATGACATGCGTGACGAAGCCCCCGCCGTTCGCTAGGGAAATCCGCATCGTATGCACAGTCGGAGCAGCGGGTCGCGTGGCGATGGCGTAGTCGAGGACATGGTCGGCGGCCTCCATGTACTTCAGCAAATTGACGTGCGAGATGTCGAGGGCATCGCTGTTCTTGTCGAACCCGTGCGCTGAGCCATCGGCAGGCAGATCGCCCGCCAGAGCGATCCCCGGCATGTCAAACAGGTCGCGAATCGTGTTCTCATACTCGGCCCGCGTCATCCGCCGCAGCCCCCGGCGACCCTCGGCCCGCTGGGTCTGCTCGGCCTGAATCAACTGGGTTTTGAGTTCGTCACTGACGGCAGTGACCTCAGCAGCGGGAGGCCGAGGCTGGTCCTTGGGCGGCATCTCGCCAGAGCGAATGCGGTCATGAATCTTGACCCAGCGGGCGAAGTTGTCGGGTTGGGAAAGCTCCAACTTGAGGGCCGTCAGATCCAGCCCGCCCTCCTTCGTATCGTCATTGTGGCACTCCTGGCAGTGCGTTTTGAGAAACGCCTGCGGCTGGGCCTGGGCAGAAGAGATGCACAAGATCATGAAGTACAAGATCATAAGGACGACTCGCGTCCGCATGATATTTTCCTTGACTTCCAAACTGTTGATCATCCGTTGAAATCGATGTGTCATGGGGTGATCGTCCGAACCTCAATGAAATGACGGTTGAAATTGATCCAGTGCAACGCATGCAACGACGTGTGCTTGAGGAATCGTTTCTGATGTTCCAAAACGGACTCAGGGCGATGAACAGATGCCGTGACAGCAAATGCAACTCTGTCATTGATCATTCGTACCCTTTGTGTACCGACAATTGTTCCCTGGAATACGACAGGGACAGTTCGTTCGGCCACCTGTTTGCCCCCGAAAAAGTGGAGCAGAGCATCCCGATAGAGATGAGGATCGAGAAATGCACCCCATTCCGCGAGACAGCGTAGCAAGTGCTGCTTGAGTGGTTCACATTCCTCCGAATACGGTGCCCATTTCGTAGCATCCATTTGATATCGCAACCGGTCATTGCGAGAGATTGCCGTTGAAACAAATTCGTGCTCCACACGCTGTGAGCGAAAATTGAGCAGTGTCGCATGGTGTAAATCGCACATATAGAGGTAATTCAGGGTCTGGCCCTGATGTAGGTTTGTCAGTGTGTTGACGGCCTTTGTCTCGACAATGACACCCGAATTGACCAAGAGATCTGCAAAATAGAGCTTGGAGAAGTCACCGAGTCTGACCGTCATTTCATACTCCAAGACAACATGATACCCCGCCTCTTGAAGACGGCGGCCAAGTTCCTGCTGGTACAACGATTCATGAACATAACGACAAAACTCGTTGTGAATGTCAAACGCGAAACCTGTCACTTGTCTGTCGATGCGATGGAACTCTTCTCTGTCGACGACTTGGATAGGCATCGCGGTCAGGATAGGCATCGCCAGAACTCCGGATTCACAAGATCATGAGGTACAAGATCATGATCTTGAAGAGGGGACTCACGACAAGCAATGACAATGGGGACAGAGATGCGATTCAGGCGTCGACGGCTTCCAGTTCTTCATGATCTTGTACTCCATGATCTTGTGAATTCCTAACCCAGCCCACGCCCCTCACGCCAGCTCCAACCCGCGCATGGTGCCGGTGCCGGTCGAGAACTGGTCGGTCTCAATCCCCAATCGCTGCAGCATCGACACGTACAGGTTCGACAGAGGGTAGTTGTTCTGCGTGTCGAAGGCGAGGTGTTGCCCGTGCTTGAAGCCGCCGCCGGCCAGCAGCACCGGCAGGTTGACGTTCGAGTGCGAGTTCGCACTCCCCATGCAGGTGCCGTACAACACTTGCGTACGATCCAGCAGCGTCTGCCCTTGCTCCTGCGACTCATGCAGCGAGGTCAGGAAGGCATTCAGGGCGTCGAACTGGCCCTCCTCATGGCCCTTCAGTTCACTCAAGACTTCGGGCCGGTTGCCGTGGTGGGTGATGTTGTGAATCACCGTCGTGTCGACGAACACCGACACCAGCCGCGACGAATCGGTCTCCAGGGACAGCTTGATCACATCGAACATCAACCGCATCTTGTTCACGAACTGCTTGGCGTCCTCAATGTCCTCGGGGGGCTTCGCGGTCACGGTCGGCTTCGGGCGGTACTCCCACTCCTGCGAGCTGTGTAGCCGCTGTTCGAGTTCGCGAACCGAGGTGTAGTATTGGTCCATCCGCTGTTGATCGGCCGGGGAGAGCGTGCGACTCAGCCGCTTCGACTGGTCGCTCACGAAGTCGAGCGTGCTCCGCCCCTGCCGCAGGGCCTCGACGTTGGCCTCGACCTCGTCCGGTCGGCCCTGTACGAAGAGCTTCTGAAACAGCTTCTTTGGACTCCGCTCCGCCGGGATCGGTGCCCCGCTGCGGGTGAAGCTAAGCGTGGGGTTCTCACTGGTGACGGCCAGCACCAGCGACGGATACCGCGTGCGGTTGCCGAGTTGCTCGGCGGCGAATTGATCGAGTGAAACGCCGTTGCGGAATCCACCGCGCTCGGGGTGCGGGGTGCCGGTGAGGAAGCACCGCTCAGCCGCGTGGGAGCCGGTGACGCCCGGCAAGCTGACGCCCGAGAAGACCGTCATCTGCTTTCGATGCGCGGCCAGTCGTTCGAGGTACGGGCTGGCCTTGTACTCGGCCCCCGCCTGCTCCGGGAAGAAGAACTGAGGCAGAATCCCCATGTTCGTCTCGATGGCCACCATCCGCCGAGGCACTGCCTCCGCAGCCTCCGCCGAATACGCGGGTCGCAACATGGCATCGAGCAGCGGCAAAGCCAAAGCCACCCCGGCCCCCCGCAGCAGCGTGCGACGTGAGAGGGGCGTGTGGCGAATCGAGAACGGTGCGGACTCAGGCATGGGAGCGACTCTTCCAGAGCGGGACTGGGCCGTGTCGAAGCTCGTCGTTGTGTTGGAGTTCAGGCTTCAGCCTGCACCGGAGCAGCCTGAAGGCTGGAATCCCATCCACACATCAATCTGTGATGGTATGTTGTCGCAGCAGTCCTGTCGAGGTGGGTCGACTCGTCTCGCTATGTGGGTGCATTCACCGATGGGCGGTGCCCAGAATCAGTAACCCGACGCGTGAGCGAGGGCGTACGTCGCTCGATGTTTTACGAGAGCTCGTCCCCCCGAAGTCGCTCCGGTGATGACGCCCTGTGGCGGCAGCCCTCGCTACGCTCGGCCCTCGCTTACGCGTCGGGTTACTGATAATGGGCGAATGCACCCTCCGTCTCGCTGTGTGAGCGGGTTCGTCTGTGCCTCACTTCGCCGTCCAGCCTCCATCGACGGTCAGCAGGCTCCCGACCACGTAGCTGGCGGCGTCGCTGGCCAGGAAGATGGCGGCTCCCTGAATCTCCTCCATGCGGCCCCAGCGGTTGAGGGCCACAGCCCCGACGATGTTCTTGAGGGCCTCTTCCGTGTTGGCGATCGGCTCGTTCATCGGGGTCAGGAACGGACCCGGGCAGATCGCGTTGCAGGTGATCCCGAACGGGGCCAGTTCCAGCCCCAGCGCCCGCGTCAACTGCACGACGGCTCCCTTGCTGGAGGCGTACGGCGTGCGGTTCGCCAAACCGACCACGCCCAGCGTACTCGCCATGTTGATGATCCGCCCGTACCCGGCCCGCTTCATGTGCGGCACGACGGCCTTGGAGCAGAGCCACAGGCCGTCGACGTTGATGTCGTGCACCTGTTTGAACTGCTCATACGTCAGCTCGTCGATCGGCCCGCGGATGTTGATCCCGGCGTTGTTGATCAG
Organism: Planctomycetota bacterium; assembly: GCA_043778825.1. Taxonomy (GTDB): domain Bacteria; phylum Planctomycetota; class Planctomycetia; order Planctomycetales; family Planctomycetaceae; genus TH-plancto1. Next base: position 53,885 of record JAYWFM010000244.1, read on the forward strand.
GATGTCGACCTTGCCGAACTGCTGGATCGTGGTCTGGACCAGCGCCTCGACTTCGGCGGCCTTGGTCACATCACAGGCGACGCCGGTCGCTTTGTGCCCATAGTCGCGGGCGATCTCAGCCGCGACTTGCTGGACCTCGTCCAGGTGCCGACTGGCGAGGACGACATCCGCCCCAGCTGAGGCCAGCCCGGCGGCCATCGCCGCCCCGAGTCCCTTGGAGCCTCCGGTGATGATGGCGACTCGTCCGGTGAGGTTGAACTGCTGGATGCCGGGGAGCATGAGGGAGCCTTGGGGAAGGGGAGGAGTGGGGAGTAGGGAGTGGGGAGTAGGGAGTGGGGGTTTCCCTCTGGCCATCAGCCATCAGCCGCTTCTTCACAGGATCCAGAAGCGCACGTACCAGTTGACGAACCAACCCAGCGGCGGGATCAGCCCGCACAGCTGGTACAACGGCTCGTAGAGGGCGGCGATGAGCGTTGGCCCGTTGACGTACTTGCCCAAGTACCACTGCCAGTACAGAGGGCCGATGGAGAGTATGTACACCACCCAGAAGATCGCCAGTTGCAGCGTGATGCTCCAGAACCGCGACCGGGGGCGGGGAGGCACCGGGGCGGGTGAACGGAGCGGAGAGGTCTGGGTGTCCGACGGGTTCACACGCACGTTCCGATCTGGAGTGGTCGTCGCGGAGAGCGGCGACAGACCTCCATGATTCCGCCTGGAGGGGTGGACTGCAAGGGTGGCGGACCAGTATCCGGGAGGGCGAGTGCCTCTTTCAATGTCGCGTGGGCTTTAGCCCACGCGAT
>JAYWFM010000245.1:0-10444 GCA_043778825.1 Planctomycetota bacterium
GGCCACGAATCCGCTGGGACGGCCCGGCTGCTTGGCACTGGGACCGGTCACCGGCTGATACGCTTTCTCCACATTGGACGAGAGCTGCCGCACCTCTTCCCCGTTGTCTGTCATCAGGATCACGACCGCCTTGCGATGGTCGATCCACACACCAGCTTTGGTCTTTATGGGTTTGCCTTTCGAAAATGAGTCAATAGAGAACGTGACAGTCGCTGAGTTCCACACGTTTTACTCAGGGCCTCCGCCGGGTGGCACTGGCGGTGGCTTTGGACCGCCAGTGTTTTCGCGGGGTTAACCTCTGGTTGCTCCACTGGAGCTTGGGGTCGAGGAGGAACCCCCAGTCACTGACAGCACGGGCACGTGGGAAACGTGCCCCCACATCCATCACACTCCCGGGATATCGAGGTGTTCCTCGCTGGCGATCTTGCGGATCTTTTGCAGGGCGCGGGTCTCGATCTGGCGGATGCGTTCCTTGGTCACGCCGTGCCGCTGGCCGACCTGCTCCAGCGTCAGCGGTTCGGTGCCGTCGTCCAGGCCGAAACGCTGGATGATGATGTTCCGCTCGCGGTCTTCCAGCTGTTCCAGGATCGACATGATGACCTGATGTTGCTGGGTGTTGGTGCGCTGATCTTCGTAGGGGTTGCGGCGGTCATCGGTCGAGTAGTCGAACATCTCATCTGTGCCGGTGCGGAACCGGTCCAGGCGGGTGTATTCGGCGGGGATCGACCTCGCGTAGTTCTTCATGATGGCCCAGGTGGCGTACGTGGAGAACTTGTTGCCCCGCGAGTAGTCGAACTTCTCGACGGCGCGGAAGAGCGACATGTTCCCGTCACTGACCATCTCGAAGAAGTTCGACGATGGCGACATGTGCCGCTTGGCGATCGACACCACCAGCCGCAGGTTGCTGCGGATCAAGAAGTTCTTGACCTGCTGAGCCTGCTCGATCAACTCTTCGAGCAGTTCCAGGTCACTCGACTTCGGGTGTTGTCGATCGATGCGGTCACGCAGCTTGCTGGCCCGAGACTTCAGGTAGTTGAACTTCCGGAAGTAGTGGGCTTCCTGCTCCCGGTTGAGGAGCGGAATCGAGTAGAGACTCGACAGATACGGGGGGAGACCGGGAGGGGGCTTGACCTTGCCGCCCTTCTGGTCGTTCTCGGGAGCCTGGCAGAGGATCTCCCGATTGGCGTTCGGCGACTGGAACGCGACGTTGTCCATGTAGTCGAGCGGCTGCTCGAACAGGAGGCGGGCGCGTTCTTCGGTGATGATGCGGTAGACCGAGGCCTTCGTCCGGCAGTATTCGCCCGCGAGGACATCGACGGCGGTGCCTCGACGGAACCGGTTGTAGATCTCGGTCCGCTGGTTGTCGGTGAGCTGTTCTGCGGCGTTTGGGAACACGGCGATTTCGGGATGCTCCGCATCAAAACGCTTCAGGGTGTAGCGGATCGTTTCGGGAGAGCGGCCGAAGATGCGGGCCAAGCGGTCGCTGACCTCGGAGGGGCAGGCTCCGACGCGGGCGAACTTGCGGGCTCTGAGGACGATGTCCTGCCGCTCGTCTTCGGAGAGCTGGGAGAAGCGCGAGCCACGCTGGATCTCGTGGCCGTGTTCGGTGACGAAGCGCTCGACTGAGGAGTTCAGGAAGCCGACGCGGGAGCGGTTGCCGAACTTGAAGCGGCGGCTGACGAGGCCTCGCTTCCGCCAGCGGTCGACGGTCTTGGTGGAGACGTTGTACTTCTTGCTGAGGTCTTCGACGGTCAGCACCTGCTCGCCCGCTTGATCGACGGGGAGGTTGGCACTGGCGGACAGATCCTCGACCAGCAAGCGGATATCGTGGTTGGCGGTGGCCCCATCGATTTTCAGATCGGGGTATGTATCGGGGCGATAACCGGTGATCTTCTCGACGAGTTCCTGGTACTTGTACTCAGTGGGCTCATCGAGTTCCGTAATGAGTTGTTCCGCGCGGTCCATCTGCTGAACACGAACGTCAACCGGGCTGAACCGCGTGAGTTGCTCTGTCAGTTGTCGAAGTGCGGGGTGACTGTAACGGGACATGGTTGGAATCCTCCCAACGTCCGGGACTCAACTCTCATCATGAGAGGAGTTGCTCGGGTTCCGGCGACTTCCTGGCTGGTCGCAACCGCGACGATGTCGCCACTGGTGTGGTTTGCGAGGACTTTCGCCCTCACTGCATCTAGTACGTATCTATGAGATGCTTGGATCAAAGGAAAGTTCGCATGCGAACGACTTTTTTCCAAACTTTCTCGAAGACACTTCCTCCCAAGTGTCTCGCACATCTCGTACCGTTTGTTTTTGAATCCATGTTGTCACGTTGACCTCTTGAAGTTGTCCAATCGACGCGGGTACAATCGCGACTGTCCTCGAATTGTCCGCGTCGCACCAATAACGGAGTTTCCCGTGTCGACTCGCTGGCTCAACTGGCATGACCACCCCTTCCTGAACCACTCCAACCCACTGTTCGGACTCACGCAACTGTGTGACCGATTGGCGGCGCTGTCCTGTTCTCATTCTGACTTCCTGAAATTCGCAGCAGTCGCCCTGCCGCAAATTGGCACATACTTCAATGTGCAATGGGCCGGAATTGCCACTCGAACGCCCCCCTGGGTGGTGATTTCGGAACACGGCATTCGCCCTCGAAACGGCCTCCCCTCACAATTAATGGATGAGGCTCTTGACCGCGACGCGGCGGGCTGGTCCGACTCCCAAGGTGACACCGCAGCTGCGATTCCGTTCGCTCCGGGGGATCACCGGGTGCTGTGCCTGACCGGAGGACGGCTGGCCGAAGGGCAGTTGCCGGAGATGCAGTTGGTCGGGCGGATTCTGTCCCACGCGGCTGGATTTCTGGGGAGTACGGAAAAACTCGCGCGGCGGCTTGAGCGATTGCGAGCCACGCTGGCCATTGCGCGGACATTCGCATCGGCCCGCGATCCGCAGGAACTCCTCGAAACGATCGCCCGCGAGGCGACGCGGCTCCTCGACAGCGACCGAGCGAGTATTTTCCTCTGGGACCGCGACCAGAAGCAACTCGTCGCCTGCCCTGCCCTGGGTGTGGAGGGGGGCAAGCTCTGGCTGCCGGATAATCGCGGCATCGTGGGCCAGGTGATCCAGACCGGCAAGACGGTCCGTGTCGACGATGCCTATGCCGACCCCAAGTTCGACAAGAGCGTCGACCACAAGGGGGGCTACCGCACACGCACTCTATTATGTGTGCCGCTGGAGAACGCCGCCGGGCAGAGGATCGGGGCCTTCGAACTCATCAACAAGAACGGCGGATTATTCACCGACGACGATGAGGAATCGCTCTTCCAACTTGGCATCCAGGTCGCCGTCGCCGTCGAAAATGCCCAGGAACGCGACCTCCTCGTCCGCAGCAACCGCCAGCTCACCGAACAGGTCACCGGCAGCTCGACCATCATCGGCGAAAGCCCCGCGATTCAGGCCCTGCGCGGGACGATCGAGCGTCTCGCGGCCACCGACCTCCCCGTGCTGCTCACCGGCGAAAGCGGCACCGGCAAAGAGGTCGCCGCCCAGGCCCTGCACTACCGTGGCCCGCGATCTGGTCATCCGTTCATTGCCGTGAACTGTGCGGCTTTGACGGAGACGCTGCTCGAAAGTGAGCTGTTTGGGCACGAAAAGGGTGCGTTTACGGATGCACACGCGACACACACCGGAAAATTCGAACTCGCTCAGGGAGGCACGCTGTTCCTCGACGAAATCGGCGACATGTCCCCCGGCGGTCAGGCGAAGCTCCTGCGGGTACTGGAGGAAAAGGTCATCACCCGTGTCGGTGGCACGCAGAAGATCCCGGTCAACGTGCGGGTGATCGCCGCCACGAATGCGAACCTGACCGAGATGGTCCGCGAGAAGAAGTTTCGGCAGGATCTCTACTACCGCCTGAGCGTTGTCACCGTCGACATCCCGCCGCTGCGGGACCGCTCCGAAGACGTGATGCCGCTGGCGGAACACTTCCTGACCCGGTTCTGCCGCCAGGCGAACCGTCCGAAGCTGTCGCTGGCCGATGACGCCCGCAAGCGGATGCAGGGGCACCCCTGGCCGGGGAACGTGCGCGAGTTGCGGAACCTGATGGAGCGCGTGGCGTTCCTGTCGGCGGGGAAGTCGGTGGAGGTCAGCGACCTGGCCTTCATCCTCAGCCCGCAGAAGGACTCGTTCCAAGATCTCACCGATGGCATCGGCCTGGCCCAAGCCAGCGACCGGTTCCAGATCGAGTACATCAAACGGGCCATCAAGCGCGTGCAAGGCAACATGAGCGAAGCCGCCCGCGTCCTCGGCCTGCACCGCTCGAACCTGTACCGCAAGATGCGACAACTCGGGATGGAAGTCGACGAATCGAAGGCGTGAGGTGCCGTGCGATGGACATCCTTGTCCGTCGAAAGAACCAATTGCGACGCAACCCATGATTCCCGAATTCAACGACAACGGCTATCTGCCGCATGGAATCCATCCCGCCACAGTGGACGAGATCGCATCTCGCTTTGGACACGAGCCGGAGTTGCGGCGAGTGCAAATGGAATCGCTGCGGTGGATGGTCACTCTGGCCTGGCGGGCGGGGGGGGAGCGGATCGTGGTCAACGGAAGTTTCGTGACCGACAAGTGGGAACCCAACGACATCGATTGCGTGTTGCTGATCGGCCCTGGTTTTCCGAGTGACACGGATGCCGAAATGGAGTTGCTGGCGGGGCTGCCGTTCATCACAATCGAGTTCGCCGACTGGGATGCCTTCCGCCATCTCACCGAACGAATTTTCGACACCGATCGCAATCTCGCACCGAAAGGGATGATGGAGGTGATTCCATGATCGAAAACCCACTTCAATGTGAACATGCGAGAGCCAAGCTGGGAGAACTGCAACTGCTCTACGACCGAAAGCGGAGCGAATCCGGCGACCCTCATGTTCGAGAGTTGACGCTGCGGTCCCTGAAACACCGCATCAATCGGTTCGCGGAAGAACTCACCCGCTACGAAGTCCAGCGTTCTGAGACGGTGAATCGCTGATTTTGGCAGCGTTTGGGAATCATTAAACCGCGACTTGAATCTGCCTCTGACCCCCTCGTGAGCCGGGAACACCCGTCGATGCAGCTTGAAACACAGACGGCCATCCCGCGAACCGGGCGGGGGAGCATCCTCCTCTGGCTGGGAGTCTGTATTGTCGTTGGCCTGTTGCTCGCCCCCGTCTTCCATTCCATGCCGCCTCGCATGAAGTTCCTCGGCATTCACTCCTGGGGACTCGCCGCTTGTGTCGCTGCCGCCTGCAGCTGGACCGCTCACTCGTTCGGAGTTCGGTCAAGGTCACTGGTCGCCGGGGTCAGCGTCCTGGTGGCGTTGGTCTCACTCGGGCTGCTGGCTCACTGGGGGTATGACGAGCTGAAGATCGAGACTGCCCGGCGAACGCCACTGATCCCGATCCCGCAGCAAGTCGGTTCTCCCGAACAGATGGAACACTCGATGCAGGTCCAGCACCGACTGGCCCAGGCGCTGGTGCCGACGTTCACCGACTACCAGCGGCGGCGGATGAACTCGCCCGCGCTGCGACGCATTCGGCCGCTCGTACTCTGGGGCGGAGAGCTGCTGATCGCAGCCTTTGTGGCTGTTCTCGTCGGCAGCCAGGTCCAGCGACGGATGACGCAGACTGGCGATTCCGGTAGTCTCCCGATTGCAGATTGATCGCACCCTCGGCACGCCGAGCTAAGAGCGTTTGCGAGAACCCCAGAGAACTTCAAGACTCCCGACTCCCGATGTCCGCTGGCGACACTCGCTCCGCTTCGAAGACTTCGCGTCGCGGCTAAACTCCCGACTCCCGACTCCCCCATGATCATTGGCCTCGGCACCGACATCATCGAAGTTCCCCGCATCGGCGAGATGATCGAGCGCCACGGGGAGCTGTTCCTCCAGCGGGTCTTCACCGAGCAGGAGATCCGCTACTGCCAGCAGCGGAAGGCCGCGTTGCAGCACTACGCCGGACGCTGGGCAGCCAAGGAGGCCGTCATGAAGACCCTCGGCACCGGGTTCACCAAGGGGGTCGGCTGGACTGACATCGAGGTCGTCTCCCAGCGCAGCGGACAGCCGACCATCCAACTCTCGGGGACCACTGCGGAGATCGCCCACAAACTCGGCATCGACGAAATCCTGATCACCATCTCGCACTGTCGGGCCTACGCGACCGCGACAGCGATCGCGGTGCAGCGGCAACCTCGGACGACGTGAGGTAGCCGCCCTTCGCCAGAAGGCGGGCTGAGGCTCTCGGCGTTCGCGGTGGCCGAAAGACTTCCGAAGTCTTCCGAGACTTCGGAAGTCTTTCCCTGGTCCCCCACGTTCTGGCGAACGTGGCTACTCCTCCCCGGTGCCCCATGCAGCAATACCAAGGTCTGATCGGGATGGTCACGCTGATGGCGATCGCGGTCCTGCTGTCGGAGAACCGCCGCAAGATCGTGTGGCGACCGGTCGTGGTCGGATTGGCGCTCCAGGTGCTGTTCGCCGCCTTCATCCTCAAGACCCCGTGGGGGAAGCCATTCTTTGATGCCTGTGGAGGAGCGATCAATACGCTGCTCGGGTTCTGCGACCGAGGCACCGACTTCCTGTTCAAGCATCTCAGTCAACTGAGCAGTCGCGAGCAGCCTCTCGAAGGTCCGCTGGTCAATCTGGCATTTCGGGTCTTGCCGTCGATCATCTTCTTTTCGGCGATCATGGCGGTGCTGTACCACTGGGGGGTGATGCAGTTCATCGTGCGGATCATCGCCTGGGTGATGGTCCAGACGATGGGCACCAGCGGGGCCGAGACATTCAGCGTGGCGGCCAACATCTTCGTCGGCCAGACCGAGGCCCCATTACTCGTCCAGCCGTTTCTGGCCAAGATGACCCGCAGCGAGTTGATGACGATCATGCTGGCGGGGTTCGCGACCATCGCGGGGGGCGTGCTGGCGTTGTATGTCGGGATGCTCAAGGCCGTCCTGCCCGACATCGCTGGCGATCTGATCGCGTCGTCGGTGATGGGAGCCCCGGCGTCGATCGTGTTCGCCAAGATCATGGTCCCGGAAACCGAGACGCCCGAGACCCTCGGCGACCTGAAGGTGTCGCTCCCGCGAAAGACGCATAACGTGATTGAGGCGTTCGGCGATGGCGCGAATGAGGGCATGAAGCTGACTCTGAGCGTGTGTGCGATGCTGATCGCCTTCATCGCCGCGATGGAGATGCTGAACGCCCTGCTGGGCTGGGGACCGGTGATTCCGGGGCTGGGGATCCAGCTCCCCGCGACCTCGATGCAGGAGCTGTTCGGCTGGGTCTTCCGCCCGATCGCCTGGACGCTGGGGGCCAACTGGGAGGAGTCGCGCGTGGTCGGCACGCTGCTCGGCGAGAAGCTCGTGCTGACGGAGTTGATCGCCTACACCGACCTCTCTCGACCGGAGACGATGGCCCAATTGTCGCCGCGCACCGCCCGCATCGCCGCGTATGCCCTGTGCGGGTTCGCCAACTTCGCCTCAGTCGGGATTCAGGTCGGCGGGATCGGCGCGATGGCCCCCGAACGCAAAGGGGAAATCTCCCAACTCGCCCTGAAGGCCATGATTGGTGGAGCACTGGCCTCCGCCATGACCGGGGCCATCGCAGGGTTGATGATCTGACCCCCACTCTCGTGACTGCGTTCCCCAGAACGCGGGCGACCGGCTCGCGCGCAAGGCAGAGGAGTGGCTTTATCAGGACTAAGACTCGGGGTTGGAGTCCAGCCTTTAGGCTGCTCCGGTGCAGCCTACAGCCTGAACTCCAACCCCCAATATCAGCGTTGACAAGGCGGTAGGCCCTCGCTCACGTGTCGGGTTGCTGGGGCCGCTTGATACGAGCGGTCGGAAAGATGTTCCCCCGTCAGACGGCCGTTCCAGGCCATCTCCTGGTGAGAGACGCCCCGGGACGGCTTGGAAAGGCCGTCCGACCCGGACAACTGCCTGTGTCCGTTCGCCTCACAAAAATTGCTCCCCCGTGGACGCGATGGCCTCTTATCTCTTGCATCCAATTCCATACCCCTTATGTTTACGTCTATCCGTTGGCATCCCTGCGAGGTGCCTGCTCTGGCTTACTGCTCATGACGAAAGTGAAGGATTCATGCGTCTGATTCCACTGGCTGTCGTATTGACTGTGTTCTGTCTGGCTCCGCTGGCGTGTTTCGCCGGAGAGGCGGACCTCGCGATCCCGGACTTCAAACTCACGACGTTCACGATCGCGGGGAATCATATCACCGCGTTCAACCTGCTGTTGGGCGGAGCGGGAATGATCTGCTTCACGCTGGGGATCAGCCTGTATCTGCGGGGGCAGGTCGCCAAGCAACCGGCTCACCAGTCGATGCTCGATGTGGCCGAGATCATCTTCCAGACGTGCAAGACGTATCTGATTCAGCAGGCCAAATTCCTGCTGATGCTGTTCGCGATGATCGCGGCGGCGATGACGTACTACTTCATGGGGCTGGATGACAAGTCGTTTGGAACCGTGCTGCAGGTGTTGTTGTTCTCGGTGGTCGGCATGACCGGGTCGTACTGGGTGGCCTACTACGGCATCCGGATCAACACCTATGCCAACGCCCGCACCGCGTTCGCCTCGCTCCGGGGCGAGGCCTGGCCAGTGGTCAACATTCCGCTGATGTCCGGCATGTCGATCGGGCTGTTCTTGATCTCGCTCGAACTGGTGATGATGGTCGTGATCCTGCTGTTCGTGCCCAAGGCGATCGCGGGGATCTGCTTCCTGGGCTTTGCGATTGGGGAGTCACTCGGGGCGTCGGTCCTCCGCATCGCGGGGGGCATCTTTACCAAGATCGCCGACATCGGCTCCGACCTGATGAAGATCGTCTTCAATGTGAAGGAGGACGACCCGCGCAACCCCGGCGTCATTGCCGACTGCGTGGGGGACAACGCCGGGGACTCCGTCGGTCCCACAGCCGACGGGTTCGAGACCTATGGCGTGACCGGTGTGGCCCTCATCAGCTTCATCACGCTGGCCGTGACCCCCAAGACTGCTGGGGTCGGCTACCTCGATATCCAGGTGAAGCTGATCGCGTGGATCTTCGCGATGCGGTTCCTGATGGACTTCATGTCGGGGGCCTCGTACTTCATCAATCAGGCGATCTCCAAGGCCAAATACGCCGGAAAGAAAGAGTTCGATTTTGAGGAGCCGCTGACCCGCCTGATCTGGATCGCATCGATCCTGTGCATCACCACGTCGTTCGGGATGAGCTGGTTGCTGATTGGCGATCTGTCGGTGATGAAAGAGGTCATTGTGAGAGCGGTCGAGGGCGCGAATATGAATTCTGTCACCGTCAAGACAGTGCTTCCCGAACTCTGGTGGCAACTCGCCTCGATCATCAGCTGTGGCACGCTGGCCGCCGTGTTGATCCCCGAGTTCACCAAGGTCTTCACCAGCTCGCACTCGATCCATGTGAAAGAGATCGTGACCGCCTCGCGCGAGGGCGGGGCGTCGCTGACGATTCTGTCGGGACTGGTGGCCGGGAACTTCAGTGCCTACTGGATGGGAATGCTGATCGCCGGATTGATGGCCATCGCGTACTTCGTGAGCATGCTGGGACTGGGCGCGGTGATGGGGGCGCATGCCTCGATCTTCGCGTTCGGACTGGTGGCGTTCGGATTCCTGTGCATGGGGCCGGTGACCATCGCCGTCGACAGCTACGGCCCCGTGACGGACAACGCCCAGTCGGTGTTTGAGCTCGCCCAAACCGAGCACATTCCCGGCATCGTCGCAGAGATCGAACGCGACTTCGGCTTTACGCCCGACTTTGAGCGCGGCAAACACCTCCTCGAAGCCAACGACTCGGCGGGTAATACCTTCAAGGCCACCGCCAAGCCGGTCCTCATCGGCACAGCTGTGGTCGGGGCGACGACGATGATCTTCTCGATCATTCTGTTGCTGGAGCGCGAGGGGCTGCTGCATCTGAGTCTGACGGACGCGCCGGTGCTGCTGGGGTTCATCTGCGGTGGGTCGGTGATCTACTGGTTCTGCGGGGCCTCAATGCAGGCGGTGACGACCGGGGCGTATCGCGCGGTGGAGTACATCAAGCAGAACATGGACCTCACCAAGAAGGCGGCCGATCTGGAGGACTCGAAGACGGTCGTCCGCATCTGCACCGAGTATGCCCAAGCCGGGATGTGGAACATCTTCATCGCCCTGATGTCGTTCACACTGGCTTTTGCGTTCTTCGACCCGAACTTCTTCGTGGCCTACCTGATCTCGATCGCCGTCTGCGGTCTGTTCCAGGCGATCTACATGGCCAACGCCGGGGGAGCCTGGGACAACGCCAAGAAGCTGGTGGAAGTCGACCTCCGCGAGAAGGGCACCCCGCTGCATGCCGCGACCGTGATCGGCGACACCGTGGGCGACCCGTTCAAGGACACCAGCTCGGTGGCCCTGAACCCGATCA
>JAYWFM010000246.1:0-4420 GCA_043778825.1 Planctomycetota bacterium
CGCTGAGGACGCAGAGTTCCGAAGGCATGCCTTTCTCTGCGTCCTCAGCGCCCTCGGCGTGAGCCTTCTTCCAAGTCCTGTGGAGCGGTGACACTGTCGGAACCTGGAAGGGCGTTCCGATCATGGCCTACTTTTCTGATGCACACACAGTGGAGAGGTGTGTGCGTCCCCACCGTCGGTACTCTGGGGCAGAGCTTCCAAACCCTCGGAGTGGAACCACGAAAGTCACGAAACACACGAAAAAGGAAGACCGTGGACAGGCATCCGACAGCCTCGCGGAACGGGTGCGACACCCCACTCCCAGAGACGTTCACCACCACGACACCCGGCTTTTTCGTGTATTTCGTGCCTTTCGTGGTTGGATTCCTGCGTGTGTGGTGGGCGAAACCGCGACCGACGAACGAGATGCACACTCCCGCAGAGTCTGCCGCTCCCGCCTCGCTTGTCGTGCGGGCAGCCATCCTTCAATCTACGTTCGTCCCAGTCACTCCGACTCTACTACGAGAACGCAGCATGTTGAAACGCCCTCTCGGTCACACGGGATTGGAACTGCCGGTGCTCTCGTTCGGAGCTTCGTCGCTGGGGCAGGAGTTCCGGCAGGTCGACATCGGCGAGGCCCTCCAGAGTGTCCCGACGGCGATCGAGTGCGGGCTGAACTTTATTGACACGTCCCCGTTCTATGGGCGCGGGATGTCGGAGGTGCTGCTGGGCGTCGCTCTGCGGGGCATCCCGCGCGCGAGCTATATCCTCGGTACCAAACTGGGGCGATACAGCGGGAAGCACTTTGACTTCTCGGCCCGACGGGTCGTCGAGAGTGTCGACATCAGCCTGGAGCGCCTCGGCGTCGAGTACCTCGACATCATGCTGTGTCATGACCTGGAGTTCGTCGAGATGTCGCAGATCGTCGAGGAGACGCTGCCCGCCCTCCGCGAGCAGCAGAAGCTTGGCAAGGTGAAGTTTGTCGGCGTCAGCGGCTACCCGATGCAGATGTTCCGGTACGTCCTCGACCGCGCCCCGCTGGATGTGGTGCTGTCGTACAACCACTACACGCTCCAGAACACGATGTTCGCGGATCTGATCCCCTATCTGAAGGAGAAGGGGGTCGGGATCATGAATGCCGCCCCGTTCTCAGCGCGGCTGCTGACGAACGACCCGCTGCCGCCGTGGCACAAAGCGACGCCGTTCGTGCGCGAGACCGCGAAGAAGGCTGCGGACTTCTGCCGCAAGCAGGGCGTCGACATCGCCCAACTCGCCCTGCAATTCTCGGTGGCGAACCCGGAGATCAGCACCTGCGTCACCGGCAGCGCGAACCCGGCCCGTATCCGCCAATGGGCCGAGTGGGTGCAGAAGCCGCTCGATATGCAACTCCTCGCCGACGTGCAGAACATCTTGAAGCCGATCCACAACTGGTACTACACCGAGGGCCGCCCCGAGAACAACGACCCGCCGTGTGCGTGAGCCGTGATTCCCGAAGGCCCAGGGGTTGCCACCCCACCGATTGCTGTGATGACCTGTCCGGGTTCGTACTGCTGCCTCTCCGCAGGATAGTGGAACGAACGTTCGGCTGGCTGGGCCGCTTTCGCATGCTATGCCGCGAACGCGAAGCGACCATCGCCAGCAGACGCACCGACATCCACATGTGCCTGACCCTCATCATGCCTCGCCGACTGACAAATACGCTCCAGCGGTCTCACGAGAGCATCTGCCCGCCCTCATCGCCCGACTTACCGGAGGTTATTTCTGAGAGCCACGCCTGGACTCCTCGACCACTTGCGAGAGGCCAACATCATCACGGGAGCCGCCATTGACCACGCCCCTCATGGATAATCAGGCCGCTGTCTCTGAGTACCTGAAGCTGCTGTCGTATCTTTTCTTTGACGTGACGATTTTCTGGATGCAACTTTTCTAGGTCCGACACATGTGGGTACATATCCGAGGTTTTGAACTCTGTCTTTCCCAGATTTCGTACAAGATTCAACACGTCTAGCGACCAACCTCGTTCCGAAGGTGATAACTGCTTGATCGGCATCAAGCGAAGATACTGCTCTCGAATGCTTGCTTTCGAGACCGGCTTTCGACCTCGTACGACATCGATTCTGGCGTCCGTCGGAATCTGAGCCAACAGAATGAAGCACCCAACCCACCCAGCACGTCTTGCAGTAGATGACAATGGTTTCCGACGTTCAATTGCAGATGGCGGGAGTGCAAAGCGCGGCACCAGCATGAGGTTTGCAACCGTCCAAGATGCACGCTCGTATTCTAAAAGAAACAGATTCGGTGCCGAGTCACTCCGCAAGGCAGCAAGGAACGCATCATAGCCACCGTCAATCACTTTTTTTCCAAAAGCCGATGCCTTACTTTTGAGTTGAAATGACTCCTTGCAACCTTCACAGCCGAAATCGACAGCCCGTGTATTTACCGGCGATGAGGAAAGGCTATCCATAGTACACACGGGACAAAATAGATTCGCTTGAGCCCACCCTTCGGTAACAACTCTCGCTTGTTGCGATGGGCTCCGATATGCGTCAGCAAGCGTTTTCGGCATCGAGAGAATCATCTTACTCTTTCTGTTCACGTCGAGTTCAGAGTAGTGGCACTGTCAGTGACGCCCCATATCTCATCGAGTCACTTCGATTCTGGGTTTGTTGCATGGGCGGATGGTGGTGACCCAAACACTGCAACTGCACTTGACGCGGTTTGCCATGTCTATGACATTGACACACCTTACTCCAAATCGAAAGGCACAGACATGTCACTGACTCCACAAACTCCCAATCCCACCAACATTCCAACTGTTTACGTCATGTCCTCCAGAGGAGTAATCGGGTACATCAGCGCGACTGGCCCCGTTCGCGTCGTTGTCATGGACTATGATGATCGAGTTTTGTTCCCATGTGAATGGGAAGCAGAGTCTCCAGACCTCGAAAACTTTGCTCTCTGGGAACAATTGATCGTCGACCGCGAAACACCGGAATCGGACCGGACACCGGAGCAGATTGCAAGATTGGCGAAGCATGAAAACGCGTGGTAACCGTTCACACCTCGCGCACATCCCAGCGCGTCGTAGCCGCAACCCAAGGGGGGCGTTTTCAGTCGTCAGCGGTCAGTGAGAAGGCACATCCGGTAACGACTCTGTACCCCGAAGGGGTCGCAGGTGATAGCCCAGGGTTGGCGACCGAAGGGAGCCTACCCTGGGTGGAGAGGTGGCCGGAGATCGAACCCTGAAGGGGTTCTACACCGCTTGCTGGGCGGGTGTCCAACCCCTTCAGGGTTGAAGCGGGTGGTGGCTGCGTGACCCAGGGTGCGCTCCCGTTGGTCGCGACACTGGGCTATCACCTGCAACCCCTTCGGGGTACAGAGACTTCACGACCACTGCCAGAAATTACGCAGCGTGCGCAAATTTCAGGAGTGAGTAGTACAATTTGTCACTGACCTGTCAATGCCGGAGAAACCCATAGGAATCGGGGGCATTTAGTTGCCCTGCTTCCCGAAGGTTTGAGAGTCTTGGCAGAGTGGGGATTCCAATACAAAGCCAATCTCGTCTGGCACAAAGTTCGAAAAGACGGAGGACCAGACGGGCGTGGCGTCGGTTTCTACTTCCGCAATACGACAGAAATCATTCTGTTTGGTGTGAGAGGTAAGAACGTCCGCACACTTGCTCCGGGACGACGGCAAGTCAATATCATCAGGTCGATGAAACGAGAACACTCACGGAAGCCCGACGAACAGTACGGGATCATTGAGGCGTGCAGTCCAGGACCGTATATCGAGCTTTTTGGACGTGGTCCGCGTGAAGGTTGGACGACATGGGGCCACCAAGCCGAGGACTATACGCCCACATGGCCGACCTATTCAAACCATTCACAGGCTCATCTTGGACTCCAAAAGCAATTGAGCTTAGGCCAAGTCAAGTAGCACGCTGTCCGCAGAGTGCGAATCGCGGAGTGACATTGCTGTCAGCACTTCCGTCACATCATCATTCACTCATCCCGGATCAACGGAGCCACATCGCGCGCGATAAACCGGCTCGAAGAGATCGACAGATGCCCGCCCCAATGCCCGGTCTTCAGCATGTTCCACTGATACCCGGCATTGCGCAAGACCGCGGTCTCCGAATGAACCGCATCGTTCACGACCTGCGACGAGAAACCCAAGTTCCCTGCCGAAACAGTATGCCGTCCATCGGTCGTTCCGAACAACAGCGTGGCCACTCCCAAAAACAACACGTCCCCGTGCGAGCAAAAGTTCCAAATCCCCCGCTCGGTCCGCGAGACCGCGACCCGGAGCGAATAGCCCGGTGAGAGCGCTGGGACCAGCATGATCCCGCCGGTGATCTTTCGCCCCGGCTCCAGTGCCTCCAGCGTATACGCGATCATCGCCCCGCCGCCCGAGTGACCCACCAGATGCACCGGTCGACCCG
>JAYWFM010000247.1:0-10425 GCA_043778825.1 Planctomycetota bacterium
AGTAAGCAGTAAGCAGTAAGCAGTAAGCAGTAAGCAGTAAGCAGTAAGCAGTAAGCAGTAAGCAGTAAGCAGTAAGCAGTAAGCAGTAAGCAGTCGACAATGACGGCCCCCCTTCTGCTTCCACGTCTTTATATCACCACAGTTCAACGTGTCAATCTCATATTCCAGAAAGTCGACCATGCATTTTTATTGGCTGTCTTCCCCAGCCTGATTGGCAACTCGGACCCAGGAGGCATGGCCCCCGCGAAGCTCAACTCGCACGATCCCCACTGCGTTTGCTCCCCCGGCTGATTGCAACCGTCCGCCAAGACCGTCATCCTATCGGAACACGGAGTTCCGTGAACGATCCCCGGGAGAGGTCCATGATGCGTCGCAGCCTGCTTGTATTGTTGTGTGCCCTCAGTCTGTGTTCGCTGGGTCTTGCCGAAGAGGCGTGGCCGCGATTTCGTGGTGAGAACGGGGCCGGGGTCAGCGACCTCAAGGGGGTTCCGACCCACTGGACTGAGCAGGACTACGAGTGGAAGATCGAGCTGCCGGGGGTCGGGCACTCGTCGCCGGTGATCTGGAAGGACGCCTTGTTTCTGGCGACCTCGGACACCAACGGCGAGCGGACGCTGCGGTGCCTGGATGCGTTGACGGGGAAGCAGCGTTGGGCACAGTCGGTGAAGCTCAGCGCGAACAAGACGCACGGGAAAAACAACTACGCATCGGCGACTCCGGCCGTGGATGCGGAGCGAGTCTATATCACATTTGGCGATGACGATCATCATCTGATCCAAGCCTTCACGCATGCGGGCAAGTCGGTTTGGGAATACGATCTGGGAGCGATCGACACCCAACACGGGCAGGGGATGTCGCCGATCGTCCACGGCGAACTGGTGATCCTGTGCAGCGATCAGCGCGGCCCGAGCATGGTTGTGGCCGTCGATCGGAAGACCGGCAAAGAAGTCTGGAAGAACATCCGCGAAGTCCGCGAAGCCAGCTACTCCACGCCGATGATCTACGAGTCCGCCGGACACCCGGCTGTCCTGATCTGCGAGGCCGGCGTCTCCGGACACACCGCCCTGGACCTCAAGACCGGACAACAGCTGTGGTCGACCGGAGCCGTGGAGTTGCGGACCTGCAGCTCCGTGATTCAAGCGGGGAAATTGGTGATTGGCGTGTGTGGTCAGGGGGGCCAGGGCAAGTACATGTGGGCCACCGACCCCTGGGGAGAAGGCGGCAAAGCCGGGAAGGTCGTCTACAGCCGCACCAAGATTTTGCCGTACGTGCCGACTCCACTGTACGTGAATGGCCGGTTGTTCTTCTGGACGGATGCGGGCATGGTCGCCTGCGTGAATGCGGAGACTGGCGAGGACATCTGGGTCGAACGCCTCGGCAAGAACGTCACCGGTTCCCCGATCGCGGTCGACGGCAAAATCTATTGCATCTCCGAGGACGGAATGGTCGGCGTGGTCGATGCGAGCGACACCTACAAGTTTCATGGGTTCAGCCCCATCGCCAGCAAGCCAGGCTCCTCCCCAGCCATAGCAGATGATTCGTACTCGACCCCAGCTGTGGCGAACGGTCGGTTGTACCTGCGGGGATTCCACACGCTGGCCTGCCTGAAGGCGAAGACGGCTCCGTAGTAACGAGAGTCGTCTTTCGCTCCGCGAAAGAACGCCCTTTCGCGGAGCGAAAGGCGACTATCAAACTTCGGATGTGGGTGGGGGTTCGATTATTGAGGAGTGAGCGACCATGCCCGCATGGCCTGGTGGACCATGTCCCGAATGCGGCGATCAAATGCCCGCGAAGTTGATTCGCTGCGCGACCTGTCGGGCGCTGCTCAACCCCGAGTTGAGCCCGAAGGAGATCGAGTCCCCCGAATTCGTGCCCCTCCGCGAGGTACTGGTCGTCGTGGATGTGCCGGTCATCGGGGACTTTGTGAGATGTCCGAAGTGCCAGCGCGAGCTTCGGATCCATTGTAAATATCGAGGCCAGCGGGTCACGTGTCGCCAGTGCGATCATCCGTTTGACCTGCACGTGGGCACTCCCGCCGTGCAGCGATTGGGGGTGTATGCGTCGTGTCCGCATTGCACGCAGGAATTGCGCGCAGCCGAGCGATTCATCGGGATGAATGTGTTGTGCAAGTTTTGTAACGGGGCGATCCGCATGCTCGATGCGGCCAAGCCGGGGTGAGCGTGACATCTGTCACCCCACGGGGCTTCCGTCACATCGCCCAGAGTGGCACGCGAAGCATGCGATCCCGGGGCAGAAACAACTCGTGTGTGCGTCAGAAAAGTTGGCCACAGCAGAAATTCACCACGGAGACACGGAGAAATCGAAGAGATGGACAATTGAGGAGCTGGGAACCTGAATGTTTTGACAGGATCAACAGGATTAACAGGATGGTTTTCGGAACCCGTTGACAGCAGCCCACATCCTGTCCATCTTGTTCATCCTGTCAAAACCTCTCTTGATTCCCAGTCAAATAGGCCACCACGAACGACGCTCCCGGCCTCGGTGTCTCCGTGTCTCCCGTGGTCAATCCCTGCCTACTTTTCTGACGCACACACGAAACAACTCCCCGGTGATCTCCAGCCCTCGCCCGAGGGATGTGGCGCGGAGTATGGTGAGTCTGACGCGGACTAAAAACCGTCCCGCGTTATCGGGCTTCGACTCCGGTGCGGCGTTCCCGAGTCATCACTGTTTCGACTCGGCGGCGTTGACGTTGCAGGCGGGTGAACAGTTGGGCGTAGCGGCGCTCTTCCAGGGGAGTCGGATCGCTGGGGGCTTCTGCGGCGCGAACTGGTGGCGTGGCTGTGGTCGTGGAGTGAACCGTTTCACCGGTCCGGGCACACGACTCGATTGCTCTCGAGGATGCGCGGGGCAGTTCATCAGTCGATGGATCGAGAGCGACCTCGACCGACTGCGGCTCGACGACATCAAACTGCCATTGGAGGGACTCGCGGAGAGACTGGTGCCGCGTGCGGGGAACCGCTTCGGTGTCGCCTGACAGCAGGTTCGACGGTTCGGCTGCCCCTCGGGCCGCTTCCCGCTCCAACCGAAACTGATGCACATCCACGCTGATCTCGTTGATAAAATCGAGCAGATGGCTTTCGAGCAGTACCGGCTCAGCCTCGATGGCCGTCAGTTCGAACTCGATGGTGGTCTCGCTCGGTGCCGGAGCCGGAGTGGCTTCGAAGAGGGTGTCGTCGATGTCCTCGGCGGCGTCATCGATGTCGGACGGGAGAACCGGAATACTCAGCGGGGGTGGCTCGGGAGAAACGGGCGGGGCGAGGCCCCTCGAAGTCTGCCGCTGCGGAGGCTGAACCCGGACAGTGGATTCGAGTTGCCGGTCGATCCGCGCATAGGGGTCGTCCACGACCAGCTCTTCATACCCGGAACTGCTGACGGATGAGTTCGACCGAAGAGGGGCGGGCATCGCAGCCGCCCCCGCGATCTCGTCTCTCGGTTCGAACCCCAATCCCGGCAGTGTATTCATCGACACAGTTTGGTCCTTTGTCTCGGTCTCGTCTTCAGTCTGCATTATCGCGGCTTCCGGAGGAGCCGTCTCGAAGGCGTGGGATTCCGCAGGTGTCGTGGGCTCCAGCGCGGAGGGGCACCGCAGAGTCTCGACTTCGACGGGCTTCAGCGATTCACCCGGTACGATCAATCGGGACATCTGAAACAGCTGATCGAACGGCGATTCTTCGATCGGCCCCCCGACTTCGAAGACCGACGATTGCGTGTCGCTGGTCTCGGCGGAATCGTGGGCGAAGTCACTGGCCTGGAACGAAGAGTCCACTTCGAGGTCGAGGTCGGTGTCGCCATCGGCCAGCGGTTCGTCGTCGAGGGCGGCCTCTTCCGCCTCATACGATACGGCAAACTCTTCGAGCGGATTGCGATCCGAGTCCCCTGTCAGATCGAGCGGGGCATTCCAGTGCAGCGGCAACTCGCGCAGGTCGAGCAGCGCGGATCGGACAATCGACTCGTCGACCGGGCGCTGTTCTTCCGCGTAGGCCAGCAGCAAGCTGTGATCGCTGAGTTGGTTCAGCCGCCGGGGGTTGCCCTCACTGGCGGAGCCGATGAGCTGGATGGCCTCGGGGGTGAAGATCGACAGACCGTCGTTTCCGGAGAACCGCAGGCGTTCGCGGAGGTATTGGGCCGACTCCTCGAACGTCAGCGGCTCGATGCAGACATGGCACCCCACGCGCTGGTTGAAGGCATTCATCTCCGGCTGAGTGAGCAGTTCCTCCAACTCCAATTGCCCGGAGAGGATGAGGGAGACGCAGGGCCTCCCCGCGATCTCGTAATCGGTCAGTGTGCGGAGTTCTTCGAGGCCGCGCGGGCTGAGCAGATGCGCCTCGTCGACGATGAGCAGCATCCGGTTCTGCGGAGCGGGCGAGGCTTGCAGCAAGTCCAGCACTCGCAGCCGCGATTCCTGTTCCGAGAGTCCGATAAAGGGGTGCTTGAGTTCGAACAGGATGGCTTGCAGCAACGCCCGCCGGGTCGGAAACCGGGCAGTCGTCAGCAGCACGGTCCGTCGCTCTTCGCTGAAGCGCTGTTGTAGTAGTCGGCAGACCAGCGATTTCCCGGACCCCGAGGGAGCGGTGAGAACGCCAATCCCCTGCTCCTGAGCGATGCAGCGGACCAGCGACTCGAACGGTTCCCGCACCGGGGCGAGTGGAATGAACGTTTCCACTCGCGGCAGGGGCGAGAACGGTCGGCTGCGGAGACCAAAGAACGCTTCGTACACGAACGATCACTCCTGGGTGGGTGTCACCCGAGACTGATCGAATCGGAACGAGCGGTTCCTACAGGCGAATCCCACCGACCGTCATCTTCCGTCCAATCCGCTGGCAGTTCGTCAAGCGATAGGGAACGGTCACGGGATCGGGATCGCGGAAGGTAGGTAAGGTGTGACGGCTTGGGAGTGGGGAGTCGGGAGTCGGGAGCAAGAGGCCACCTCATCCTTCATCCTTCAACGCTCTCCTCCCGGCATTGACGCCATCCACCGGGCACGGGAATAATCCGGTCGCGGTCTGCGGGGATGCCAAGCCTTAGTCCTTCGGGACGCTGCGGGGTTACCCCGTGGGAGACTCGTTGTTGGTCATTCGCCGTGATTTGACGGGAATTGTGCATGACAATTCCCGTCAAATAGCCACAGGATGCGTTGTGCGACCCGCAGACCGCTTTTCCCCCCACACAAGGACGGCCATGATGGTGCAGTGTTCATGGGACTGATCGCATTACTGAAGCGGCTGTTCCTGGGAACTCCGGCACCGTCGTCTGCTGGCGAGAAGCTGCCCCCGGACGCCTCGCGCACTCTGGATACGGAGAGGCCGACCGGTCGAGCCGCTCAGGCTCCTCCTCCCGAAGAACCGGCAACCCGGAAGCGGTTTCGTATCCCTGACCCGTTGCGGTACTCCACCACTGTCCGGCGGCAGGGGCGGACGCTGCGCGTGGTGCGTGACATTCCGTACCGCTTTGCCCGGCCCCATCTCGCCTTGCCGGGGGAGTACAACGACCTCTCCGGGGACCATCACGCCGCCCGACTGGCGATGTTCGGTCTGCCCGAGTTGCGGACACCGGATGACCTGGCCCGCTGGCTGAGAGTTCCGCTGGGGCGGCTGGCTTGGCTGACGGGACGGTTCTTTGAGAACGAGCGCCCCCAATCGGAGCAGGAGGCCCACTACCACTTCCACTGGGTCAAGAAGAAGACTGCCGGATACCGTCTGATCGAGGCCCCGAAGGTTCTGCTCAAGACGGTCCAGACGCAGATCCTGCGCGGCATCCTCGACAAGGTGCCCGCTCATCCGGCCGCTCACGGGTTCGTGAAGCATTGCTCGATCCGCAGCAACGCCGCTCCGCATGTGGGCAGAGCGTGGGTGTTGAAACTGGATTTGACGAACTTCTATCCATCGGTCTCTTTCGCGCGCGTCGTGGCGATCTTTCGGGCGCTGGGGTATGGCCGCGAGGTGGCGATCTGGCTCGGACGGCTGACGACTTCGGCGATTCCCTCGAACCTCAACTCGCCGGACGGGTTGGCCAACACCGTCTGGCCGTATCGCTCGCGCCACCTGCCGCAAGGGGCCCCGACCTCGCCCGCGCTGGCCAACCTCTCGGCGTTCAGCCTCGATGTGCGGCTCCAGGGCATGGCCACCAAGTACGGAGCCCGGTACACGCGGTACGCCGACGACCTGACGCTCTCCGGGCCAGGCCAGTCGATCCCCGCTCTGCGCGAGATCATCCCGTTCGCCGAGTGGATCGTGCGGAACGAACGCTTTACCACCAATAAATCCAAACGCCGCCTCTTGCGCCGGCACCAGCAACAGTCCGTCACCGGCATCGTCGTCAACGAGAAGCTGAGCCTCAGCCGCGCCGAGTTCGACCAGCTCAAGGCGATCCTCACGAATTGCATTCGCCACGGAGGAGCCTCGCAAAATCGCGATGGCCATGCTGACTTCGCGGCCCACCTGCGCGGGCGGATCGGTCACTTTCTGTCAGTCAATCGTGAACGCGGCGAGAAACTGCGGGTGTTGTTTCAGCAGATCGATTGGGGGCGTTGAGAGGGCACGACCCACAACTCGACAGTCCGCCCGGAAATGGTCTGAGGACGAAACTTCAATTCACCGGACAATGCTCGCGACACCATTCGACGATCCGCTGAGCAATTGTTTGGTTCTGTACCAGGTAAGTGTGATTGGTTCTAGCATACTCAGTGTAATTGTTGAAATGCGTGATCGGGAGGTCAGAGCGACCGAGAACTCGTGCGAGATCTGCGCTGGGCTCCGTGACCAAACCATCATTGGGTGTTGAAAGTACACGTTGGAGGTATCGATTCGCCACCTGGTTCTTCCACAATCCGGCAGCCACTTCCAGATAGCCCAACCCACCGGATACGGTGAGAGTGGGAATCCTCAGCGGCAATTCGCGATCAGCCGCATTGAGCATTGCGATCAAGCCTACATGGTCTGTTCCGGTGAGTTGTGTGGCCGAACGACAAGTCGGCGAACGCAGGAAGGGATTGATCCCCGTCAACCTGTCAGACCAATCCGCCAGCCTGCGGATCACCGACTGGTCGTTGAGCGTACCCGCATGCGGCGCACCCAGAGTACACAGGCCGCGCAAGGCATCCCCCAGCGGCGAATTCGCTCCGGAGCAGCGACGCATGAAGAATCGGGCCACCAGTCCCCCCATGCTATGGGCGACCAGCATCACACCGTGCTGCGACAACTTCTCGGCAATTGGCGAAAGTCGTGCGGCCAGTTCCTCAGCTGCGGTATCGATCCCCAGATAACTGTCGTATTCGAAGAGGAGCGGACGGAAACCACTCCCCGCCAGATACTCCGCCAAATCGACCAGATACTCACCGTTGGCGGTAAACCCGTGAATCAACACAACCACCGGACCATCGACATCAGCGGGGGTGACCCACCGACCCGCGAGGTTGGTGAGACTGGCTCCGGATCGAATCGGATCAGGCAACATGCACGTGATCCTCTGGACGTTTCAACTGAATCAAGGCGACCTGATATGAGCCAGTGGGCGCTTCATCACCATCTGGATCAATCAAGTCGAGAGGGTCGAGAAATTCGATCTCACTCGGATCGCGATTGAACCGAACTGACACAGGCCCGACAGCACCAGTTTCAAAAATCAACGCAAA
Source organism: Planctomycetota bacterium (assembly GCA_043778825.1). Classification (GTDB taxonomy): domain Bacteria; phylum Planctomycetota; class Planctomycetia; order Planctomycetales; family Planctomycetaceae; genus TH-plancto1. The sequence goes on from JAYWFM010000247.1 coordinate 7,652, forward strand.
GCCGTTAACCGCCTCAGTGATCGCCCCTTCGCGAATAGGGAAAACGATCTGGGAAATCGGGGCACCAGCTGCAACTGTCTCAGCTTGTTTCACAACCACATCGGCATTCAGTGTGAATACAATCGCATCACCGACAACGAACGGGGCGATGGTGTCTGGCAACAAAAATTCATCCGACTCAAAAGCCTCGGATGACAGTCTGTACTCCGACTCAACTCGACGCAAAATCTCAGCGGCCAATTGGCGATTGGCCTGAGTTCTGAGGCTACGTTTCGCATGTTTTCGAACAAGATTCACGTGTCCTTGGGGCAAGGATTGAGGCGATGCTTCACCTGTGTGGCCGACAACTTGCGATTGAGAACTCATGGAAACCTCTTGGCGATGCAACGCATTTCGACGACCCAATACTAGCCGAAGAATGTTTGCGAAGTTAGAGAGAATCGCCAACAGAGATTCACTTTCGGTGGGGAATTCGAGAATTCCCCACTTCTCCACGACTCATAGGATGCCAATGAAAACACTCCCGTCGAGAACGACGGGAGTGTTGAGAGAGAGAGAGAGAGAGAGGTTCGAGCAGTGCGGCTTAGTACCGGTTGTGGTGTTCGCCTTCGGCACGCACGTGGCCGTCGCAGTGGATGTCGTTCTGGCCGTCGCAGAAGTCTGGGCCATCGTTGAAGGACGATCCGGCGATCGCTCCCTTGTGGCCGGTGAACCCGCTGTAACGCATTGTCTGGTTCATGCTGCCGACAGCCGATCCGACATCTTCGAGTTCTTCGTTGACACCGTTGGCGACTTCCGACAGACCGACGACGAGGCTGAGGACGACGATCGTCGAGATCAGCACGAGTTCGGCAGAGACGACGAAACCGGCTTCGTCCTTCCACAGGCAATTGAGAGTGTTCATGTTTCGACTCCAGGAATGTTGACTGCGACGTGGCTGCCCGTGGTGGGCTGAGAGAGCGGAAGTCGCATGTTCAGGAGTGGTGAAATGCACCTGGGGTGCCAAACTTTGTAAACAGGTCGGTGAAAGTGTTCATGCCGGCTTGGTCTGGGCGTCGCATCTCCTGACAAATGAATGTGTTACGATGGAGTCCGTCGATGTTCAGATCTTGAACAGGGACCGGGTCAGGCTGAACAAGGAATGATGCCCAAATCCCACACGATTCCTGGAATGCAGAGCGCTCGTCCGCGTAACCCGTTGTCTGGATGTCTGTTGGACGATGATGCCCGCGAGCGTGGCTCGATGTTGCTGAAATACCACACACCACGCGATCTCTGGGAAGCCCAGGGGTTGCAACCCCTGGGCTTTGGCGATGCGATCTGGTTGACACTCCGCCCCTGACCCCGAATACTCCCCTCATGATGCACGATCTCTCCGACTACACACTGCGGGTCGCCCAGCAGGCCAAAGCCGCCAGCCGCGGACTGGCCCTCGTCTCCGGCGAGCAGCGGAACCGCTGGCTGCGCGAGGCCGCGGCGGGGCTGCGGCGCGCGGTGCCGACCTTGGTGCGCGAGAACGCCCGCGATCTGGATGCGGCTCCGGGGTATGGCCTGAATGCGGCGGCGATCGACCGCCTGCGACTGACCGAGGCGGGGATCGAGAAGCTGGCGTCGGCCTTGGAAGAGGTGGCCCTGCTCCCCGATCCCTTAGAGGGGATCATCGACAGTAAAACCCGCCCCAACGGGCTGGTGGTGACGCGGGTGCGGGTGCCGCTGGGCGTGGTGTTTTTCATCTATGAGTCGCGGCCGAACGTCACCGCCGACGCGGCGGCGATCTGTGTGAAGAGCGGCAACGCGGTGATCCTGCGCGGGGGCAAAGAGGCCCTGCACAGCAACGTCGCGATCTACCGCGTGTTGGCGGAATCGCTCGCGACTTGCGGCCTGCCCCCGCAAGCGGTGCAGCTCGTCGAGACCATCGACCGCGACGCTGTCGGGCACTTTCTCAAGCTGCCGCAGTACATCGACGTGACCATCCCGCGCGGCGGCAAGTCGCTGATCGAGCGCGTGATGGCCGAGGCCAAGATGCCGGTCATCAAGCACTACGATGGCGTCTGCCACGTCTACGTCGACGCCGCCGCTGACTTGCCGATGGCCGTGCGCATCCTCATCAATTCCAAGTGCCAACGTCCGGGGGTCTGCAACGCCGCCGAGAGTCTGCTGGTGCATGCGGACATCGCCGATCGATTCTTGCCACTCGCGGGGCCGGAACTCCAAGCTCGCGGGGTCGAGGTCCGGGGCGATGAACGGATTCGGAAGTTCTGGCCACAAGCCAAGCCTGCCACGGATGCCGACTACCGCACCGAGTACCTCGACCTGATCCTCTCGGCCCGCGTGGTCGACTCGATTGAAGAGGCCATCGACCACATCACTGAGTACGGTTCGCACCACACCGAATCCATCGTCACCAACGACCCAGCCGCCGCACGCCAATTCACAGCGGCTGTCGATTCGGCGGCAGTGATGGTGAATGCGAGTACGCGGTTCAACGATGGCGGCGAGTTGGGCCTGGGCGCCGAGATCGGCATCAGCACCGACAAGTTCCACGCGCGCGGGCCGTGCGGTCTTGTCGAGCTGACGAGCTACAAGTACATCGTGCATGGCGAGGGACAGGTGCGGAGTTAGGTGAGCAGCCAGACTTGGCGTACCAAAAGACTTCCGAAGTCTTCCGAGACTTCGGAAGGAGTGCTGTCGCCATCCTACGCAAAATCCCCTGGGTTTCGGGCCACTCTTCCACCCCGCAGGGGTCACAGCCCATAGCCGGTGGTCGAGCGCAG